>JBFXKJ010000264.1:0-5485 GCA_050173895.1 Mangrovibacterium sp.
GCTCTTCCGATCTGCGCACTACCACACTCCGGAGCGTCGCGAATTACAGGACATTCTGACCTGCATCCGGGAAAAGTGCACCATTCATACTGCCGGTTTCCGGCTGCTTCAGAATGCAGAACGATACCTGAAGACTGCCGGCGAAATGCAGCGTCTTTTCCGGCAATACCCTCAGGCGCTGGCCCGGACACTGGAAATCACCGAAGCCTGCAATTTCTCCCTGAATGAACTGAAATATCTTTATCCGGAAGAGATCACCAGTGAAGGACGCAGCCCCATGGAGGAACTGACTTACCTGACCTGGAAAGGCGCCGGAAAACGATTTGGGGAACCGGTCCCTCCGAAAATCAGGACTACGATCGATATGGAGTTGGAGTTTATCGGACGGAAAGAATACGCCTCCTATTTTCTCACCGTTTATGATTATGTGCGCGAAGCCAATGAAAGAGGGATCCTTTGCCAGGGCCGGGGTTCGGCAGCCAACTCGGTGGTTTGTTATTGCCTGGGCATCACGGCCGTCGATCCCACCCGCTTCAAACTGCTGTTTGCCCGGTTCATGAGTGATGCCCGGGACGAACCTCCGGATATTGACGTTGATTTTGAACATGAACGCCGGGAGGAGATCATGCAATATATTTATAACAAATACGGGCGTGACCGGGCCGGCATCGTGGCCACCGTGACACGGGTACACTGGAGAGGCGCCGTGCGCGATGTAGGAAAAGCCATGGGGCTGTCGGCCGATGCCATCAGTGCCCTGTCCCGGTCAAAGCATGAGTTTTCAGAGGGCTGGCACGAAGGGAAGCCGGAAGCGGAAGGCAGTTTCAGCAGCAGGGACCCGCATCTTCGAAAAGTACTGGAGCTCACCTCTCAGTACATCGGGTTCCCCCGGCAACTCGGCCAGCATACCGGCGGGTTTGTCATTTCCCGGCATAAACTGCATGCGCTCTGTCCTGTCCTCAATGCCCGCATGGAAAACCGCACCTGCATTGAATGGAACAAGGACGATATTGAAGTGCTGAGGTTTATGAAAGTGGATGTGCTGGCCCTGGGGATGCTCACCTGTATCCGCAAAGCCTTCGACCTGCTCCGGCAGCATTACGGACTTCAGCTGACCCTGGCCACGATCCCGCAGGAAGATCCCCGGGTATATGAAATGATCGGTCATGCCGATACGGTTGGGGTATTCCAGATTGAAAGCCGGGCACAGATGTCGATGTTACCGCGACTGAAACCCAAAACATTCTACGATCTGGTGATCGAAGTTGCCATTGTCAGGCCGGGCCCCATCCAGGGCGATATGGTCCATCCTTACCTGCGGAGGCGTACCGGGGTGGAACCGGTTGAATATCCGTCAGCGGAAATAGAAGGCATACTCAAGCGTACGCTGGGCGTTCCCCTGTTTCAGGAGCAGGCCATGGAGATTGCCATCACCGCAGCCGGCTTCACCCCTGCCGAGGCCGACGGCCTGCGCCGGAGCATGGCCACCTTCAAGGCCAAAGGACAGGTCAGCCAATACCGGGAAAAGCTGATCAGCGGGATGGTAAAAAAGGGTTATCAGCCCGAATTTGCCACGCGGGTATTCCGGCAGTTGGAAGGCTTCGGCAGCTACGGCTTTCCGGAAAGCCACGCCGCCAGCTTTGCGCTGCTGGTGTATGTGTCGTCCTGGATCAAATGCTATTATCCCGATGTGTTCGCTGCCGCCTTGCTCAACAGCCAGCCTATGGGATTTTATCAGCCTGCGCAGATTGTCATTGACACCCGCAAACACGGGGTGGAAGTCAGACCGGTCGACGTAAATCATTCCCACTGGGACCATACGCTCGAGCAAACAACAGGTCCGTTCCATGCGCTTCGTCTGGGATTCCGCCAGGTGCCGGGCCTCCGCCGGGAAGACATGCAGGCGCTTGTGAACGGAAGAAACGCGACTTTCTACCGGAATATCGATGAACTGGCCGATCAGGGAATTCCGGTCCCGGCACTCGAAAAGCTTGCCGATGCAGACGCGTTCCGGTCAATTGGCCTTCACCGCCGGCAGGCGCTGTGGCATGTCTCCGCCCTGCATGACCATCCCACCGGGGTGTTCACAGGAACACCCTCCGAAAACGAGCGGGAAGAAATGACCGGTTTGCCGCCATGAGCCCGGCCGAACATGTGTTCCGGGATTATGCCAGTACAAGCCTTTCGCTGAAAGCACATCCGGTCAGCTTTGTCAGGCAGAAGCTGGACCGGCTGAAGGTTACCCCTGCGGCAAACCTGAGCGGTCTGAAAAACGGCATGTTTGTGAAAGTATGCGGACTGATCACCGTCCGCCAACACCCTTCCACAGCCAAAGGGGTGCTGTTCATTACCATCGAGGATGAAACCGGTTTTGCCAACCTGGTTGTCTGGACGAAGATTTTTGAAAAATACAGAAAAGAAATCCTTCAGTCGCGGCTGCTCCTGGTTACAGGTAAATTGCAGGTTGAAGGCGAAGTGATCCATGTGGTGGTACGCTCCTGCCAAAATCTGAACGAAATAATCGAAGCGGAAAAGGATAACACACCTGCCGGACAGCCTGCGTTTCACGGCAGGAAAAACGCCGGATTCACAGCCAGGCAAGGGGAACTGTTCCCCTCAAGAGATTTCAGGTAGCGTGAGGTGTGCCATTTTGGCATTTGCCTGTTACTGGTGCATTCTTTGATCCGCAGAAAGTAAAAACAAAGCGAAATTCACTTAAACCAGACAGCACAGACGAAGGTTATTAAATGAGTATGGAATACAAGGATTACTATAAGATTTTAGGCGTTTCCAAATCGGCAGGCGAAGATGAGATCAAGAAAGCTTACCGAAAGCTGGCCGTCAAATATCATCCCGATAAAAACCAGGGGAACAAGGAGGCGGAAGAGAAATTTAAGGAAATCGGCGAAGCTTACGAAGTCTTAAAAGATCCTGAAAAAAGGAAGAAGTACGACCAACTGGGTGCAAACTGGAAGCAGTATGAGAATGCCGGTGCAGGAAGTGAAGGTTCCCGCTATTCCGGCTTTGGAAAAGCCGGAAGCGGAGGAAGTACATTTTATTATGAGGGTGACCTGGGTGATATTTTTGGTGACTCGGGTGAAGGATTCTCCGATTTTTTCAAAAGTTTCTTCGGAGGTGGAAGTCGCCGGAGCCGCCCGGGTTTTGAACAGGAACGCCGGAGTGTGGAAGGCAACGATCTGCATGCCGAAATGGAAATCACGCCCGAGGAAGCATTTTCCGGAACCACCCGTATTCTGAACGTAGAGAACGAGAAATTGAGGGTCAGGACAAAACCCGGTGCGTATAGCGGACAGGAATTACGCATCAGGGGAAAAGGCGGCTACGGACTGAACGGCGGCAGCAGAGGCGATATTTATATTAAAATAAAAGTTCTTCCGGACAGCCGTTATGAGCTCCGGGGCAACGACCTGATTATGAAAGCAGATGTCGACTTATACACGGCGGTTTTGGGAGGTAAGATCCAGGTAAATACCTTTTCCGGTCAGTTGAATGTGCCTGTTCCTGCGGGTTCTCAGAACGGAAGCAGGTTGCGCCTGCGCGGAAAAGGGATGCCTGTGTACGGAAAGCCCGGCATGGCCGGTGATCTCTATGTGGAATTAAATGTACTGGTTCCCCGGGATCTGGGTCCGGAGGAGCTGAGCTTATTCCGAAAACTGAGGGAATTCAGAAAAACACAGGTATAACTGTAAAAATCATCGATATGCTTGCACGATATTATCATGACAACCATCCCGATCCTGCGCTGGAAATATTAGTCAGCAGGCTGAAAGAATTGGCATACAGACAATATGCGGGCGAACTGTTAAAGAATTTGCTGCTTACAGACGGATTTGATATGGAGGGGCCTGTTAAAAGGGCTGCTGCCATTCTCCGCTTAACAGGAATACCGGTTCAGGAACATATTTCCTGTGTATACCGGTCCGGACTCAACGGGATCAGAAAAGACTGGCGACTTTCGGAACTGGCCTGCAGCCTGGTCATTCTGACCTCCGGCCATTCAAACAGCCGGATCAAACAAATCCAGGACGAACTGATCGAATTTTATGGCTTATAGCGGGACTTCGGGATGGAACTTCGAATCCGGCATCTTTAGACGAAAAATAGTCAATTTAAATTTCAATTAACTGCGATGAAAAGTTTTTTGTTAGAAAAGCAAGCGAACGTTCCGCCTCATCTATCTTGCCACATTCAACTGACAAAAATATTTCACGATCAACAGGTTCCAAAATTTTTATCACCCGTTCCCAGTCAACAACACCATCGCCGCAGGCGCAACCCACCGGAGTTCCGGTTACTTTGCCGCGCTCACTTTCGCTGTGTTCCATGCTGATGTCTTTGGCATGAATGTGATATACGTAATCTCGAACCTTTTCCAATCCCTCGTAAGGATCTTCAATTCCAGCGAGATAACTGTTGCCGGTATCCCAGTTTACTTTTATCCATGGAGAGTCTACCAGTCTGACGATCTTCACGAGTCCTTCGCTAGTTTTTGTATAAATGCCGTGAGGTTCGATGCAAATATATTTTTTATGGCGGGCTGCAACCAAAGCCAATTTAGATAGGGTGTATTTCATTGTGGTGAAAGCCAGTTCGTCATCCATCCATTCGGGTTTGATCATTTCGTCGCTATTCAGAAAATCGCAACCAATAAATGAAGCCAATACCGCAGCCCTTGTTAGCCGTGGGACTGCGGCCTCAGGTTTCATTAAGGGTGAATGTGCCGAAAGGCTTGAAACTTTCATACCGTATTTATCGCAGATTTCTTTCATCAGCAAAGGATCTTCTTCCATCGAAAAAGAATGGAAATAGTTTACTTCACTGAGCAACTCGTAGCCTGTATGTACCATTGGCTCAACGTATTTATAACCGATATCCGATGCGATTTTTACGCCTTCTTCAAACGATTTATCTGCACTTCGGCAGAATTCCATATTAAGTGATATTTCGTATTTTGCCATTTTGAGTCTTTGATGATAAAATTGCAGGTAACACAATTGTCCCTCCTGTAAGTACGGCAGTATTTTTCAGGAACTATCTTCCCGTTGAACGCATCATTTTTTTCTGAATTGCTATATCGTATATGGTTTTCGCATTTCACGAACAAATAGTTTGTTTGCTTCGGGATCGCCAACAACTTCGCCAACAATAGGGTTCCATGTGATTTTCCTTCCTGTTCTGATGGCAATATCTCCCATGTGACTGACGCAATCGGACATAATAGCTTCATCAAGTGGACAAGTTTCTTTCACGGTACCTTTAACCACATCAATGTAAAGTTGTCCCATTTTATAACCATCTCCTTTAATAAGTCCGCTTTTGGGATCTTTTGGAAATTCATCACAAGTGTCTCTTAAAAATAGTTAAATTTATTTATAACTAACATGTAATCAGTTAGATTACGCGCAAAAATCTTGTCGGCCTTTTGAAATGGTTATATTTGTTTGAACCCATAAAATCAGGCAGA
>JBFXKJ010000265.1:0-5419 GCA_050173895.1 Mangrovibacterium sp.
AAGGCTGGGGTATGACTTCAGGAGAAAAACACTTTGTACTGTCAAACTGGGGCGAAAATATCTTCCGGGACACCGTTCCTATTCACTCGGGAACATCTGCAGTGATCTGCGGATTCCGATCGACGGGCGGCACCGGGCAGCAGGCGATGCGCTGGCTACCGTAAAACTGCTGGAAAAAATCATGCAACAAAAAAACAGCCCGGGTATCTCCGGGCTGCAGCAAACACTATTTTAAAAAGAAGAGACACGGGCAAGCTGTCCCTGCGCCTTTATTCTTTTACAGCTTCTTTATTTGTGCTATCCTCATTCTCTTCCTCCAGGTTCAAAAGATCGTTCTTCAGCAGCAGGTTGTACCACTGAATTATCTTCTTCATATCTGAAGTGTACACTCTTCCCCGGTCATAGTCCGGAAGAATTTCCGCGAAATAAGCTTTCAGCTCTTCGGCTGTTTCCTTCGCCGGAATCTCTGCCCCCTTTTCCTTATCTCTGATATTTTTAAACACCTGTTTCAGCGCCACTTCGCCTGTTTGGGTAAAGATTGCAATATCGGCCAGGGAGCTGATCTTGGAAGAAGAGTAAACAGGCATTCTTTTGCCGGTCACAAGCGACTCCACGATGATACTGTTTTTGGCCTCCGAGATCAACTTTGACAGGCCCGGTTGTCCGGATATAGCTAAAATACCTTTCATAAATAGTTTATTTTTTATCCGCATAAAACTTCATGCGGTTGAAATTCCACATCTGCCCTCTTCACTGCGGTTCAAGCCGCAGGGCCGTCCGCACACATGCAACGATCCTGCCGGAATAAACACCGGGCGAAGATAATATTTTCCAAATGCATAAAAAAGGCTTCCGTTGCCGAAAGCCTTCTAAATTCTTAATTAAAGTCGAGCCGGTAGCGGATTCCCCCGCTGATCCAGCGTCCGGGCTGGGTGATATTTCCAAGATCTGCATAGCGCCGGTCGAAAAGATTTGAGCCGGACAGATAAAAACGAAAGGGTCCCGAACGATAGTCAATTTTGAGGTCGACCAGCCAGAATGGCGAATAAGGCCGTTCGCCCTGATAGGTCTTATTTTCAAAATAGGCATAATGCCCCTCTCTGTCCTGAAAGCGGAACACCCATGAAGCGCGCATATTTTTCAGCAGGCGGTGCTCCACATCGGCAACCAGTTTATGTTTCAATTGATCGAGGTTGTAATTCGAAAGATAGGTGCTCTCACCTTTGTCCAACTGATTCCAGGCGTAACTGAGCCCGATCCGCTCAATAAAAAAATCATGTTTCAACGCTCTCGGGAGGTCTGCGCGTACCGATGTTTCCACTCCATTGGCAATGATTTGCGTCAGATTTCTGGTTTCCCACAGAATTTCTTCACTTTCCCTGACCCAGTCGATCAGGTCCTTCCCGTTTCGGTGATAAAAAGCCAGCTCGCCACGGATCCAGTTCCTGCCATACTTGACGCCTGCCTCAGCCGTCACTGATCTTTCCGGTTTCAGATCGGGATTTCCTTTGTTCGTGGGACCATTATAATAAAGATCGGTGAAAGTCGGCATCCTCATGGACCGGTTGCAGGAGGCAAAAACGCTGAGTTGCTCATTAAAACGGTATCCAAGATCAATGCCCGGATAAACGTGCCAGTCCATGTTCAGATCGGAAATCCAGTTCACCATAGCCCCGGCCGAAGCAGTGAGCCGCCCCAGGAAAACCGTATGCTCGCCAAAATACGACGCGGTGGTCCGGGAGTGCGACCTGGTGAAATAATGTCCGGGTTCACCGGGGACCTCGATTTCCTCCTCCATATCTTCTCCCAGCTTGTTGCTCCAGATCGATTCAGATCTGATCTCTGCCCCGAAAGCCGTTTTACCCAGCCGGCTGTTGAACCAACTGTTCACACCTGCTCCCAGCACATCGGTCAGATGGTAGTTGTGTCCGGTGTACCAGGAGGGCGCCTCGTAACGGAAAAGCTCAAAACGGTCGTGATGCCTCCGCCAGTACAGGGCCGGCGTAACGTGAAGCTTCCCGCCCGACTGCAGTTTCAATGATGCAAAGCTGGTTGCAGTTCTTTCAAACTGATCCGGATATTCGGGTGAATAAAAACTATTGGCTCCAAAGGCCTTCCGGGAATGGCCCAGCTGAATATCCACTAAGCCCGGAGCCGTATTTAACTGCCCCTGATAAAAGAAACCGGAATTGTTAAAATCGGTATTTGTGCTGTAACCATCCGAGGATGCATGATTAACTGAAAGATAGTTTTTCATTCGGCCTTTGCCCAGATTCAGCGTTGCTGTGAGATCGGCCAGCCGGTGCTGCCCTGCCGCAGCATCCAGATCCAGCCAGCTACCCCCGGAGGGTTCGGTGATCAGGTTGACCGCCCCGGAAAAGGCGTTGGGCCCGTAAACCCGGGCTGCAGGCCCCTGTAAAACCTCGATACGTTTGATGCTTTTTAGATTAACCGGCAAATTGAGACTGTGGTGGCCGGTTTGCGGATCGGAAAGATTAATTCCGTTGAGAAGGATGAGGGTCTGATCGAATGAGCCGCCCCGAACGGAGATGTCGGCCTGTACGCCATAGGTTCCGCGCTGTCGTACGTCAACCCCCAATACATACTCCAGCAGGTCCTGAATACTCGCGGCCGGCGCCGCCTCAATCTGCTCACGGTCAATCACGGATATCATCCGTGCCACCTGCGAATAAGTCACAGGCGCCCTCCGGGCACTGACCTCGATCTCGTCCAGGTCATAGTTCATTTCAACTCCTGTCGTCTCCGGCTGGGCAGCCACCTCCCCAGGCATGGCTACATATAAATAGACAGCCGTCAGCACGCCGATCCGTACCTGCCTGCCTAAAACCCGGAACAGGGCATAACCCTTCCGGCCCCAGCGACGAAAAGTTGAAATTTCAGCCCTTTGAAGCTTTAATTTTAACATTTTCATAATGAAACATTTTTCTTAATAGTTTGAAGACTCAGCCTCTTGAGATATCCTTAGCCGATTCGTGCAACGGGCTTCTATACCTCTCAAAGCGAGCGCACAAATGTAACAAAACAAAAAAACGAATCAAACGCCACCCGGCAATCCCTGCAGATAAAAAAAAAGGCATCAGGGACAAAAATTAACTTTTGCTCGTAATCCTGTTATACAGCACATATTAATCCAGTACAAACCGATTTATATTTCGTATATTGTGTTCAGGAACATTTGTCCAGGCAAGCCCTGAATTCCCAGGCGTGGAAAAAATGGGAGTTTCGACGAATAACATGTAGAGAATACACCCCAAAAGTTGGCTGATGCCAACTTCTTCGTTCACATTGAAACTTTATTAGCAGCTTTTTATTTTTTATGTATCAGCCTGTTTCAGCATTCAGGCAATAAATTGTTGCCTCCGTTCGTATATAACAGGTACGATGATTGATCTGTTTCAGGCAGATCCATACCTAAAAACCTAAACAAAACGGGAAGAGACAGAAACAGAGAAACCGGTGTCCGGAAATTCCGGAGTTTCTGTCGTTGATAACGAGCCAAGGTCCCTGCCAGACGGAAAGGGACTGCAGTTCCGGGAAGTGCAGGGTGCGAGTGACATTGATTTTTTTTATGCAGTATAAATAAAATCAATAACAAAAGATGTCTAAATCCTTTTTTTATCAGTCGTCCCTATTTATATTTGTTCTAAATAAATTAAACAAAAACGCTTAGCCATGACACAAATTCAATTTAACAACGCCCTACTAGGTTTGCAGGATAAACTTTTGTATTATGCCCTAAGTTTAACCTCCGATCAGGAGAAAGCGCAGGATCTTCTTCAGGAGACCTTTCTTAAAGCTTTGACATATCGTGATAAATTTACACAGAACACCAACTTTAAGGCGTGGATCTACACGATCATGAAAAATACGTTTATCAACAATTACAGAAGGAATGTGAAGGCAAAAAACACCTTCGACGGTTCCAACAATGATTTTCACCTGAAGTTTTCAAAAGACAAGATTTATCCCTCACCCGATTCGTTTTTCAGTTCAAAAGAAATCCTCAAGAATATCTATGCACTGGAAGATGAATACAAGGTACCCTTCACTATGTTTTTGGATGGATATAAGTATAAGGAAATTGCGGAACATTTAAGTCTGCCGCTTGGAACGGTCAAAAGCCGGATCTTTTTCACCCGGAAGAAATTAGAAAAAGCATTAAAGGATTACGCAACCTGATCATAAACAGATTTTTTTTAGAATAGATTGGTCCTAATTAAGAAAAGATGGTCCGCTTTGCGGATCATTTTTTTTGTGTTTAACTTGCATCAAAATCTTAATCCTAAAAAACGCACATTTATGAAGAAAGTAGCAGTTCATTTGGCAACAGGGTTTGAAGAAATTGAAGCAGTCACCATCATCGATGTGTTACGTCGTGCGGGGCTGGACGTGATGGTCATTTCGGTTACGGGCGACTATCTGGTAAATGGCGCGCATAACGTTCCGGTGAAAGCCGACAAGCTTTTTGGCGAAGTCAACTACGATGCGGTCGACATGATTGTTTTGCCCGGAGGAATGCCCGGTGCGGCCAACCTTGACAAACATGAGGATCTGAAAACACAGATCGGCACCTTCCGGAAAAAGGGAAAACCCATTGGGGCTATCTGTGCAGCTCCGTTGGTGCTCGGGCATATGGGCCTGCTGGAAGGGAAAAATGCAGTGTGTTATCCCGGATTTGAAAAAGAGCTGAAAGGTGCTCACATAAAAAGTACGTCCGTAGCGGTTGACGGAAATCTGGTTACCGGTCGCGGTCCCGGCGCTGCGCTGAATTTCTCGCTGCAGATTGTCGAGGAACTTCTGAGCAGGGAGAAGGCTGATGAACTCGCCGGCGGAATGCTGGTGGAGACATGGGGGTAATTTTGCCGGGGATGCCGGAACAGGAGGCATCCTTTTTCCCGGCATTGCGTATTTTATTTGATTTCCGGCTTCTTTACAAGCAAAGGTCTGGCAGGGAAGGTCACACAAAAAGTACTCCCCCTGCCTGGCTCACTTTCCACCCATATGTCTCCTCCGTTAAGCCGGACAAAGTCCATGCAAATGCTCAATCCGAGACCCGAACCATCCTCTCCCTTTGTCCCTTTCCTTTTGATCTTTGAATCCAGGGCAAAAAGCTGCGGCTGTTCCTCTTTTAAGATCCCCGTTCCTTCATCCCGGACACACAGTAATATTTTGCCCGATGGCTCCGGAACAGCACTGATAAGAATCTCCCCTTCAGGATGCGAAAATTTGATCGCGTTGCTGGTCAGGTTTCTAATAATTGTTTCCACCATCATTGGATCGGCATAAATACGAAGATCCTCGGGAATCCGTTTTTCCATCACCAGTTTCTTCTCGCTGGCCAGCGGCTTCAGCAGTGAAATCACCGTTTCGGCAACCGGCTTCAGTTCAAAGCTGACAG
>JBFXKJ010000266.1:0-5409 GCA_050173895.1 Mangrovibacterium sp.
CTGTAAGTTTTTCAGCCGCAGGTAAGATCCGTCTTCGATAAAAGCATCAGAAGGCCTGGTATTACCGCTAACATCAGAGCGAACTGCCCGCGGGTTGGTTGTGGAGGGCGCATTTTCTTTCCACCTGTTTTCATAAAAGTCGCGCCCTACATTTTCCACACCAAGGCCACTGATGGTCGACAGACTCATCATGTTTCTTTTTGCGTAATTGAAAATCTCATTCCCGTAAGTGAAGTTAAAAAATACATTGAAGTCGAAATTGCGATACGTGCCATCCAGGTTAAGACCACCGAAGAACTTTGGTATCGGGCTTCCCAGAATTTCACGGTCTGCATCGGTAATTCGGGCATCTCCGTCGAGGTCAAGGAATTTCCGGTCGCCCGGGGCCGTGCCTGAAGTAATGTAATAGGCCGATGCTCCATTTTTTGCCTTTGCTGCGGCGTTCAACGCATCGACCTCGCCCTGGGTCTGAATAATCCCGTCTGTTCTGAATCCATAAAACTCGCCCACCGAGCCTCCAATGGTCGACTGACTGAATACCTGCCAGGAATGGGCTCCGTAGTTCGGGAAATTGAGGTTCGAAAAATTAGAGACTGACTTAAGCCCGTCGGCAAAGCTCAGTATTTTATTCTTCAGTGTCGTCAGATTCGCTGAAATGCCATATTTAAACTCCCGTTCCGAATTCCGGTATTCTATGGCGAATTCAAAGCCTCTATTTTCAATGCTACCCACATTCCGGGTGGCCGTTTCAAATCCGGTCTGACTTGGGACCTGAATATTGAGGAGGAAGTCGCTTGATTCTTTCTCAAAATAGTCGACCGTTAAGCGTAGTTTATTACTGAAGGTGGCAAGGTCAATACCGATGTCGGTTTGACGAGACGTTTCCCATTTTAGGTCCGGATTAGGCAGATGACTCAGAACCAATCCGTCTACGTAAGTCCCGTTTTGCCCGAATACATATCCCCGGTTGTTTGACGCACTGGATCCCGTAGTATAATTGGCTTCATATTGGAACAGCCCGATTGACTGATTTCCGGCCTCACCATAGCTGGCCCGGATTTTCAAATCGCTGATAGCCTCCACATTGGCCATAAAGTTTTCGTCCTTCACCTTCCAGGAACTCGAAACGGAAGGAAAGGTTCCGTATTTGTTTCCCCTGGCAAAGCGGGAAGACCCGTCGCGGCGGATGGTGCCGGTAATAATATACCGGTCCATGAGTTTATAGGTCAAACGCGAGAACTGCGACGATAACGACCATATTTGTTGGTATCCCGATGTGGAAACGGTTTTCAGTGAGCCCACATTTCGCAGTTCGTCACTCACCAGCCCGGTTCCGCTTGCTGACAAGGTGCGGTAGGTATTTTCCTGTGCGGAAATTCCACCAAGAAATTCGATCGCATGCTGTCCGAAAGTTTTGGAATAGTTGACCGTATTTTCCCACAACCATTCAAAGCTATTATCAGCAGATTGAGAATAAGTGGCTTCTTTTGTTGGATAAATTCGTTCATTTTTTGGAACAAAATCATATCCGGAATATCCATTGTAGCTGATCCCGAAATTCGTCTTTATCTTTAGGCCATTAACGGGAGTCAGTTCCAGGTAAGTCGATGCGTTCAGGTTATGTGTCGCATTCACCTTGTCTCTGGTTTCCAGTAACGCGACGATATTATCATTGTCTGTTACAGCACTGGCGTCTTTCGTGTAGTATCCGTAGTTGCCGTGATCATCCTTTACCTGGTCCGTGAGCGGATTTCCAGTCATCGTAGGGATCTGTTTAGTCAGCCACCCAACACCCCCCTGACCTGATCCAAACAACGTGGTCCCGTCAGAATAGGCATATTTCATATCGGTTGCCGATTTTAGCCACTTCGCCGGTGTGAAATCGAGCGTCATGGCGCTGTTGAACCGCCGGTAGTCTGACTTTTTTACGATCCCTTCCTGATCAATGAGTCCCAGAGAGAGCGAGGCCTGAACCTTATTGGAACCTCCCCGTAGGCTAAGATTATAGTTTTGTCTTATTCCGGGTTTGTACACTACCTTTTGCCAGTCAATATTCCTCAAAGAGGAAGCATTTCTCCACTCAGGCAAGATCGGATAACTTTCTTTATCGGCAATCTCAACTGCAAATTCAGCAAAAGTTTTGGCGTCGAGCACATCATAAAAATCGGGTTCAGACTGTACCGAGTATAATGCATCGAACGAAACTTCCAGCGTTCCTTTCTTCCCGCGCCTGGTGGTTATAATGACCACCCCATTCGACGCTCTGTTGCCGTAAATAGCTGCCGAAGAAGCATCCTTGAGAATATCGATCGATGCAATGTCATTCGGATTAATGCTCGAGAGACCTCCCGAAATCGGATAACCATCTACCACGTATAATGGAGAGTTATTCCCGAAACTGCCCACTCCACGTATCAACACAGAAACTCCGGCCCCGGGAGCGCCGTCGTTATTGGTGATCTGAACGCCCGACATCCGGCCTTGAAGGGCCTGGCTGACCGTTGTAACCGGGACTTTCTCTATTTGAGAGGCCGAAACCGAACTAATGGCCCCTGTCAGGTCTTGTCTTTTCTGAGTCCCGTATCCAATAGCGACAACCTCTTCTATGCCAATGGTCTCTTCGGCCAGGGAAATGTTCAGAATACGTTGTCCGGCTATGGCTGTCTCCTGCGTTTTCATGCCGACAAATGAAAAGACGATGACCGCGTCGCCCGGAACTTCATTGATCGTGTAGTTCCCGTTCGTGTCGGTGATAGTTCCCTTGTGTGTCCCTTTAACAGCCACTGTTGCGCCGGGGATCGGAACACCTGAGGCATCGGTAACCCGCCCTGATACCGTCCTTATTTGCTGAGCTAGCCGTCCCAAAGGCACGCCAGGCTCGCCGGTTCCCTTGATCACAATATACCGGTCAACAACTTCATAATTGAGTCCCAGGTCGGGCAGCAGCAAATTTAATACTTCCCGGATATCCTTGTTTTCCACCCTGACCTGATTTACCTGATACTGATCAAGGCTCATGTTGAAATAGAAGTAATAGTCCGTTTGCTCCTCGATCAGATCCAGCACATCAATCAATTTTGCTTTTGTTATATTCAGACTCAGGTTCGACGACTGAGAAAAAGACTTTGCCTGCACGGCAAAAACAAAAGCAAAGAATAGTACAACTGACAATCGCATAACTAAAAATAATTTAGCCCATGGCTTGTCACAGCCATGAGTCGTTCGCTTTTTTTTCATAATTTTGAAATGATTACGGATTAATTAATAGCCACTCCAATGGCATTGATTTTTCTTTAGGCGGTGGGGATACTCCAATATTCCCATCGTTTTTTGTTACTTATTTTCTCATATTTTTTTAGTTTGTTTTTCTGATAATATAGATCCGGTTCTTTTTATCACTCCGGGATTCATAGACAAAATCAATTTTGTCGTTCATAATTCCAAGTGTTTTAAAGACCTGTTCGATTGGCTTATATTTGACGAACGTACCGGAGAACATCAACTGTTTAAGATCTTCATCCTTAAAGCCGATCTCCACATTATACCAGCGTTCCAGCTTTCTTGCTATTTCTTCGAGCGTTTCATTTCTAAACACAATCTCACCTTTCTGCCATGAAGTAAAAAAGCCGGTGTCGACCGTTTTAATTTCCGGTGCACTTCCGTTGCTCATGGTTGCCCGTTGTCCGGGAGCCAGAACGGTGCTCCAGCTCCTTGCTTCGGAAACAAGCCTGAGGCTTCCTTCAACAAGCGTCACATTCGCGCGGCTGTCCGCCGAGTAAGCGGAAATATTGAAAGAGGTTCCCAGCACTTCGGCCGTGAAATTTCGGGCATGCACAATAAAGGGTTTACGCTTGTCTTTGGCTACTTCCATAAAAGCTTCTCCGTTAATAAAAACTTCCCGTGAAGACTGGCTAAATGTTGGCTGGAATTTAAAGGTCGTCCCCGAATTTAGCGCGACCTTTGTCCCGTCCGAAAGGATAATCTGAGTCATTTGTCCCGGAGGAACAACAATCTCGGTGAAAACCCCATCTTTAAATGGAGCAGTTAACAAGGAATGGATCAGAAATCCTGAAATAACAGCAATTAAAATAACAGCAGCGCGTACAAAAAGCGGGCGTAAGCGGGCTATTGTCGACCGGTTGCTTTGGCGAATGCGATAGTCGAGTCGGAGTTTCGCCTCTTTTTTATCGAACGAATCCCAAAGGAAAACCTTCTCCAGTCTTTTTTTTGTTTCTATTGCCCATTGATAATCCGAAGAAAATTGGCGCCCCTGACTTTCTCTTGCTTTCACGTAAAGACGGCCGGCAGGTTCGTCGAGGCTTTCGATCAGATCGTCCCAGGTTTTGTTTTCGTCTTTCATCGGGTTATCTATTTTTCATCATTGACGAAGAGGATTGGGTTTAGGGTGACAGTTTTTGGAAAAATTTTTAAGGAACGAACGTCTTTTCTTCAATACTGAAATTTCGAAGTGTGTGTTTCTTATAGGGAAAGTAACAGGTATACGGTTCGGTAGCTCACATTTAATTCTTCCTTTAAAAAGCGGTAGGACCGCGACATCTGAGTTTTGACAGTGTTAACTGAAATCTGCAGCTCTTCGGCAATTATCGCGTACGACTTTCCTTCAAATGCAGCCATTTTCAGAATTTTGCGCCGTTGCTCAGGCAATCGGTCAATGGCCTTATATAACTCATTCAAAAGCTCAGCGTCTTCCAAAGGGGCCTTTTCTTCTTCAAAAGTTAAGCTTTTCAGCACTTTTGTTCCGGACTGCTGCAATTGTGTCTTTCTCCGATAGCTGATCGCTGAATTCTTAACAATTGTGAGAAGGTAATTTTGAAGCGATGATTTGATATCCAGAGAACTGCGTTTTTCCCAGATATCGGTAAAACAATCAATCACAATGTCTTCAACAACCTGAATATCTGCAACGTACGAAGCGGCAAAAGAACACAAAGAATGGTAATAGCAATCGAACATGCGATCGAAAGCAGTTTTATTGCCATCACGAATTTCCTTCCAGTCAATTGATTTAGCCATGGTTTGTTCATATGGACCCGGCTAAAATAAGAATTTAAAGGATATAAAAACGAGCGAAGGCCGTTGCCGGCTTCGAAGAATCTCCGCAGGAAACCTTTTTTTGAATGGCCTCCACAATCTTTTGCAGGTCGATTTTCTTGTCAGCTGACAGATGATATATACTTGGGACTGCCTGATCAAACATGTCTTGTGTAAACGTGTATGTATATTTAAAATACCTCTCAGAGAGCGTTTGCACCTGACAATTGTTAATAGAATTTGATCCCGCACTATTTTTTCCAGATTGAACAAAATTTTCTTTAATTTTGAATAAAAAGGAAGCCAACTTAACCGGATCAAACATGAAAAGAACCATCCTTATCTTCCTGAGCATTG
>JBFXKJ010000267.1:0-5405 GCA_050173895.1 Mangrovibacterium sp.
AGACTGCAGAACACCAGTGAATCATAGATTTTAGCATCATTTTGGTGCTTACCCTGGTCTAGTTGGCAGGGCTGCTCTCCTTTGCCTGTTCATCAGGTTGGCTAAAAGTTTTTCAGCAAGATATCGGACGGAACCGCTGGCACTGTTTCTTTACAGAATTTGAATGAAAGTTGGATACTTATGTCCAAATACCGGATTCTGCTCCGTTCAAAGAAGCAAAGTGGGCATGAGTTTTTCAGCAGACTATTTATTGTCTATGTTGAAGGATGAGGAAGGATAATTTAAATTTTATACAGAGCAGTATTCGGCCATTCAACACGGACTCCTGAAAAGTTAAAAAAAAAAGAGGAAAACAAAATAGTTTTCCTCTTATGATCGGTTAAATGGCACGAATATTTATTTTGCCCACCAAAGTTTGGTAGATTGGGTATCTCCTCCCATTGCAGCAATAGCCGCTTGTAAATTCTCATTGTTTACACTTGCTTCGTTCAGCAGGTATTTATTCCGTGCAGGCACGTTGGTTAGTCCGCCAATCGGCGTAAAAGTATAGTTTACCGATGCGGTTCGTGTAATTCCGCTATCGTCTTTATAATTCCAGGAATAAGTATAAGTTTCATTGGGCTTTACAAGTGTGTTGGGATAACCGGTCCTGCGGTATTCGCTCCACGCTTCCATCGGTTGCATGTATAAGGCGATATACTTCTGCATCATGACATTCTCTTCAGTGGCAGTTGGCAAAAGAGCCAGGTATCTATTGATATCTGCGGTAGGTACGCCCCATCTTTCCAGCGATGCCATTACTCCTTTTTCATACCACTCCTGATCCCAATTGTTCAGTTCACTCATGATAAAGCAAACTTCCGCGTATTCCATGTAGATTTCAGTATAATTGGGAGCGCCGGTTTCGGAACCGATAATGGCTTCTCCAGGGTATGATTCATCCGTGAATCCGGATACAATACCATTGGCTGAAGTCAGAGGTATACCTACTTTAAATCCGTCAGCGTTGTCAGCAACAAAGATATCGAGGCGGGGGTCAGCGGGGAAATTGCCCCTTTTGCCTTGAAGCAGTTCGACAAATTGCATGGAAGGGGCAAAGTCGGTTCTGTTCGAGACATAGAATGCCTTGTACATTGGAGAGCCGTTCTCTGCATTTAGCTCATAAGTGACACCCGCATTGTCCGCATTAGATTCCATCACTCCGGCAGCTATGGCTGCATCAATGTGTCCTTGCGCTGCAGGATAAACATCTTTGATTCTGTTGGCAATACGCAACCGGAGCGAGTTTGCAAACTTTTTCCATTGAACGGGATCTCCCCCGAAAAAATTGTCACCTTGGATTACAATTTCATCTTCGTCAATACTTGCCTGCGCTTTATCCAGTTCATTCAGCATATCCGGATAAATATCTTCTTGATCTGCATAAGGCACCAGGCTGATATCGTCGCTCTTAAGCCTATTTGCCTGAAAGGACTCGTTGGTTCCTTCATAAGAAGCATAAGGGACATTTCCCCATAATTCCACGGCCTGCAGATAGTTATATACCAGCATGATACGGGCTGCCGCAATCTGATTGACATTTGGTCCGTACTGGGCCATGTCGTTTTTGGTTGCCTCATCAGTGTTTAGCGTGATAATATCCCATAAATCCTGCGCATTTTTGTAAAGATCGTCCCAGGCACCCTTGTTCACAGATTCACGGTACTGAAAACGATCTTCCTCGGTATAGTTGACCTGGTTCCAGTATTGTACCCAGAGTAACATCTGACGTCCGGAAAACCATTCATCACGGGTTACGTCCATCAGGTTTTTCTGAGCCCGGTTCATAATTCCTGAAGTAGGAGCAACTTCAGGTTGATTTGGATCGCTGTTATAATCTACTTCGCATGAGAACAGCAGAACTCCTGCAATAAGTAAACATATATATTTAACTGTATACATTACCATAATTTTTAAAGAATTTAAAAAACGATTCTAACATTAAACCCGAATGACCGGGTAGCAGGGATAATACCTCCTTCAAGTCCCTGGATATTGCCAGAACCTCCAACGACTGTTTCGGGATCAATCCCTTTGTTATCAAGCCCCCAGGTTGCCAGATTTCGTCCATAAACCGATAGGCGAAGAGATTGAATGAGATCGACGAAACGCGGGAACGTATAACCCAATGTTACTTCTCTTAGTTTGATATAAGTAGCATCGAAAATACTTGTTGCACTGGGTGTGCCATAACCGTGATAATGATATTCACCGTACATTACCCCGTCCAGATTGATATCATTTGCCTTTGTGTTGGAAACAACCACGTTGCCATCGTCATCGTAACTAATATCGCCGAGCACGCCATCCAGAACAATTCCGTCTTCTCGAATGGAATTCCCATTTGATGTGGATATGGCTGTTTCACGAGCCATACCGGAGTACATTGACCACATATGGGTGAGTGAATAGTAATGTCCACCGACTGATGCGTCGATCAGCGCGCTGGCATCAAAGCTTTTGTACCTAAATGAGTTTCTAAAACCAAGGTTATAGTCGGGCAATACTGAGCCAATATCTGTCAGTTCACCGGTTGTGGCGTAAAATCCGGTATTAGGATCAATGACTTTATTGCCTTCCGAATCATAAATGTAATCATAACCATATAATTCCTGGAATGTTTTTCCTTGAACAGCATTCAGGTAGGCACCATTAAAGGGTGAATTTATTAACTGAATTTTATCCAGACCTTCCGGAAGGTCCAACACTTTATTGTTGTTTTTGGAGAAATTAATACTGGTCTCCCACGAGAAGTCTTCTGTTTTCACAGGTGTTCCGTAAGCCAAAATCTCGATACCACGGTTCCTGATCTTTCCAGCGTTAATCATTTTTTCGGTGTATCCTGAGGTGCCGCTTACCTCAATTGGTACGATCTGGTTTTCAGTGTTTCTGTTGTACCAACTGATGTCAAAACCGGCCCTGTTTTTAAAAAAGGCACCTTCCAAACCGAATTCAATTTCTTTAGTGATTTCGGGTTTTAAGTTTTGATTCCGCAACCGGATAGAGTTAGTAAATTGAGGTGTGCCGTTGAAAGGTGTTCCAATGACATAAGTATTGTAAACCTGATAAGGACTTGTCCCGTTACCGGTTTCACCATAGTTGGCGCGGAATTTAAGATTGTTAATCTGACTAACTTCCAGCAGTTCAGATAAAATAATACTTGCTGAAACTGATGGATAGGAATAACTGCTCTCCGTGGTTGGAAGCGAGGAATCAAAATCTTTCCGGTATGTAGCGTCCAGATAAGCAAAACCTTTATAGCCAACACTTACTGATCCAAAATAACTTCTCACCTCTTTTTCCCTGTCAAAATCATCCAATATAGCCTGATTCACTGAATTATTCAGATTGTAAAGACCGTCGACGACCAATCCTCCGCTCGTTTCGCCTTCAAAGCGGCTATAGTCTTCTTTTCTGATATTGCCACCAATCATCGCCAGGATGTTAAAATCTCCGAATTCTTTATTAAAATCAATTTTCCCTTCGAAATTCGTTTCGATTGCCTGACGATTGATTTCTTTGTACAGGGACAAAGCCTGAGAACCCTTCGCGACCCGCTCGCGTTGATTAAACGTATATGTGTCGAGATAAATGGTTCCGGAAGCGTGCAAGTAGTCGGTAAAATTCACTCGTGCACCTGCTTTTCCATACACCCTTGTTCGGTCGTCATCTTCATAATTCTTATAGGCTGTCCAATAAGGGTTATCTGAATACAGTGGAGCAGGATTTGAAACTGATCTCCTGTTCCATACCCGCTGAGTACCATCCGGATTCATGTAGTTCTTTAAGCGTTTCATATCCAGTTGTCGCTGGCCCCACTGGAAGAACTTTTGAGATTGAGCATTGTCACCGTACCCAAATTGCGGGCGACCGGTGGTTTCTGTTTTGACAAAGCTAATATTTGAACTTAATTCAACAAAATTGTCAAAAAGATTAACGCCTCCGTTAATATTAAAAGCATTTTTGTTCTGTGAAGAATTCGGAACAATGCCGGTCAAGTTGATATTGGTATAGCCAATACGGATGGACGATTTTTCGCTGGAACTTGTAAGATTGACCGAGTTTTGAAAAGATATTCCGGTTTCATAAAAGGTTTTTACATCATTTGGCGATGCGATCCATGCTCCTGTTTGAGGAGAGGAGGTAATTCCTTGTTCGTAATCAGCTAAGCCCCACCAATGCAAAACTTGTCTGCTTGGATCAAATTTTGGTCCCCAGCTTTCATCCATGGAGTAGTTAACGACATCATAAGTTTGACCGTTGATGGTAGCTTGACTGAAGCCATCATTATCATAGACACCGGTATCGTAATCATAAACATGTCCACCTCCATATGAACTTTGTTGCTTGGGAAGAATATAAACACTCTCAAAATTGACTCCGGAATTGACTTCAACCTCGAAATCTTTTACTCCTTTTTTCCCTTTTTTGGTCGTGATCATGATAACGCCGTTTTGACCCCTGCTGCCGTATAAGGCGGAAGCCGCACTCCCTTTAAGTACCTCAATGCTTTCAATGTCATAAGAGTTCAGGTCATTAATCATGGAGCCATAGTCATAACCACCGCCTCCGCGCTGGGCTTCCCGTTCATTGAAATTTTCATTGCTGATTGGAACTCCGTCAACAACAAATAAAGGCTGATTGTCCTGGCTGAAGGAACTCGCCCCACGAATCAGGATATTCTGAGATCCGGAAAAGTTCTGCCCTGAAATAGTTAATCCAGCAACCTTCCCTGAAAGCGCAGACACTGGACTAAGGTTGTTAGCTGCCATAATCTCCTCTGATCCGACTCCTTGAGAAGCATAACCCAGCGATTTCTTTTCCCTGGAAATACCCAGTGCCGTTACAACGACTTCATTAATTCCCACCAATTCAGCCTCAAGTTGTACGTTCATTATATTTCCCGTAACGGCAACTTCTTTTGTCTGCATCCCAACAAACGAAAATACCAGTGTTTGGGCATTTTGCGGAGCTTTGATCAGAAATTTTCCGTCAATATCCGTAATGGTTCCCAAGGTTGTTCCTTTTACGGAGACAGAAACTCCAGGTAGCGTACTCCCGTCCTCGGCGGAAGTCACTGTTCCTGTAATTTCCCTGGTTTGCCCCAAAGCGGCCTGCAAACCAATTGCAAAAATTGCAAGCAGTAAGTAGATTTTTTTCATAGAGATAATTTTAATAATTAAACAGCATCAACATATTATTATTTCGATTTTTCTTCCTGATTCAATAGAATTGTTTTTCCTGCTCATAATTATTAACACCAGTCAATCATAAGAATAATAAAGAGGGGCACTGACTGTTCGCAGCAGCGCCTGACCTTGGCGCCTGCGGGGTTATGAAGTTGCCAGCCGGATATCTGCTTAACA
>JBFXKJ010000268.1:0-5393 GCA_050173895.1 Mangrovibacterium sp.
GCCCGTCGGGAAGCTCAAACTCATGAATATCGTTTAGCAAATACCGCTTGAGCTTGATAAAGGGGATTTGAAAGGCTCCGAAATGTACCAGGGCATGAAGGTCAAACCAGTCGTCTTTTTCCTGGATGTGAATGTCAAGGGCCGGTTTTTCAATGAAATAGCGTTTGCCGAGCTTGTCCTGCCTGATCAGAAAGCCGTTTTGCTCCAGCCTGGCCCGGTTCGTTTCCAGCCAGCGAACGAGCAGCCTGACCTGTCCGTCTTCGTCAAGAACTTCACTCCCCCGGCACTGATAACTCCCGTTTTCTTCTTTAAGCCCCCAGCTTTTCAATTGATCCAGCCGTTCTTTCTCCCATTCCATGTTTCTGCCCACCTTCTTAAAGGAATAGGTCCCTTTTTCTTTTTGCAGGCTCACATGAACTACCGTTTTACTTGTCGGATAAAATTCCTTTTCCCCGTAGATAAAAAGGGGGAAAAGGACCGTCTCCATTTTCAGGTTGTGCTCGACCGACAAAACAGCTTTTACAGAAACCTCAGGCTCGGAAATCCCAAAACCGGTCGCTTTTACCTGATAGTCGCGTATCGTTTGAAGAACAAAACTGCTGAAGTATTTGTCTTCCACTTGAGAAGGAACGAAAATGAACTCTTTTTCGCAAAAGGGAAGCAGTTTCTTTGCGCTGATATTCTCAAAGACAATGAGCTGGTTCTGCCACACAAGCGAACACGGATCGGTCGAGACCAGGGTGATCTTCTTATGGAGCAAACTCAGCGGTTTGTTTTCGGCCGTTAGTTCAAGGCTGTATCGGGTGCCGGCGGCTGTGCGGTCAAAGCGGAACGTACAGCGGGCAAAGTGAGAAGGAACGGTAATCCGGTCTTCCTCATAAAGGTTGGAATATTTTACTTGTTTGTTGAAAAGCCGGGTATGGCCGGTCATTAATATCCGCACAATCTGATTCATGTGCCGGTCAATATACGGGCTGATGTGTTTCTCAAACAGGTCGGCATCCATTTTTTGAAAAAACTGACCGGCCTCTTTTTTTTTGGAGAATTTTTGAATGAGCTTCTCATCGCTGTATTGTTCCGTCAGCCTGACCAGGCGGGCCTGTTCTTCATCGAGCGACAGGATTTCGACATCCCTTTGTTTGACCATCTTCTCAATACTGTAGAAGGAGACCTGTTTTTCAATGAGAAATGCCTGAAAAATATGTCCAAACGTACGATGCTCTGTGAGTCCGATGATCAGTTCTTTCGACATACAGCTGTTTTAACAAAACTTCAAATATAAAGATGAATCGGGTACGATCGGAAGGGAGAAGAAAAATTTTAGTGATTGCCGGATCGGTGAAATTCGTAACCCTCACGGGAGCGCCTTTTTATGTGGACTGGTTTTAATTAGGTGCGCTGCAAAAAAAAGAGGCAAACAACCGGGCATGTTCAGTACACAATGTTATTTTTGCATGTTTTTCACAATTATTGGATAAAAAAACCGATTTCAACCCATATGAACCAAATTATTGCAACCGAACGATTTTCCGGGAATGTTTACAAGCTGGTGGTTCACGCTCCGCGAATTGCCCAATCCAGGAAAGCCGGTCATTTTATTATTTTGCGTATCGATGAGCAGGGAGAGAGAATTCCGCTCACGATTGCCGGTGCGGACAAAGCGGCCGGAACAATCACGCTTGTTGTTCAAAATGCTGGTGTGACTTCAGCGAGATTATGCCGGATGAAGGCCGGCGACCAGATCCTGGATCTGGTGGGGCCGCTGGGAAAAGCCACGGCGATTCACCAGGTTGGCACTGTTTTGGCCTGCGGCGGTGGCGTGGGTGTCGCTCCGCTTCTGCCGATCGTGGAGAGCTTTAAGAAAGCAGGAAACCGGGTGATCAGTATTCTGGCTGCCAGAAGTAAGGACCTGATCATTCTGGAAGATGAAATCCGGAAATGGTCGGATGAAGTGTTGATTTATACCGATGACGGATCATATGGCAATAAGGGATTGGTGACTTCAGGAGCTGAGCAGGTAATCCTTCGTGAGAAGGTGGACGAATGTATAGCGATAGGTCCTGCGGTGATGATGAAATTCACTGCGATGATGACGAAGAAATACGGGATCCCCACCCAGGCAAGCCTGAATGCCGTTATGGTTGACGGAACAGGGATGTGCGGGGCCTGCCGGGTGAATGTTGGCGGACATACCCGTTTTACCTGCGTTGACGGGCCCGAATTTGATGCCCACCAGATCGACTTCGATGAGTTGATTATGCGCCTGGGGGGGTATAAAGACGAAGAGAGAGAAGCTTTTGACCGTTATCTGCAAATTCAAAACAGCTAATTCATGGAAAATCAAAATAAAAGGCGCGATCTGGAATGGCGTGTAGCGCTGCGAAGCAAAATAAAGAACAAGGAACGCACGGACATCGGGAGAGTAAAGATGCCCGAAATGGACCCGCAGGTTCGTGTATTATATCAGGACAGGGAAGTGAACATGGGGCTGGATGCGGCATGCGCACAGACGGAGGCCTCCCGGTGTATGGACTGTGTGAATCCGACCTGCATGGAAGGATGCCCTGTAAGCATCGATATTCCCACCTTTATCAAATACATTGAGCAGGGAGACATGTTGCAGGCAGCCAGGACCCTGAAGGAAACCTCTGCGCTTCCGGCGGTCTGCGGGCGGGTTTGTCCTCAGGAAAAACAATGCGAGGCCAGCTGCTTCTATACCCTTAAGTTAAAGAAAGAGCCGGTGGCAATTGGATATCTGGAACGTTTTGCTGCCGATTTTGAAAGGGAAAGCGGACAGATTTCCGTTCCTTCAGTAGCTGCGAAGAACGGAGTTAAGGTGGCCGCCATCGGTTCAGGGCCGGCCTCTCTTTCTTTTGCCGGCGACATGATCAAACTTGGATATGAGGTGACGGTCTTTGAAGCGCTGCACGAAATTGGAGGGGTTCTCAAATATGGAATACCCGAGTTCCGGCTTCCCAACCGGATTGTGGATGTCGAGCTTGAAAACCTTCAGAAAATGGGTGTTCGTTTCGAGAAAAATTTCATTGCGGGGAAAACCGCCGGGTTCGACGATCTGAAGGCCGAGGGCTATCACGCGTTTTTTGTGGCCAGTGGCGCCGGGCTTCCGCGCTTTATGAATATCCCGGGCGAAAACTATAACGGCATTCTTTCTTCCAATGAATACCTCACACGGGTAAACCTGATGAACGCTGCCAAAAATGATTTTGATACGCCGGTACTGAAAGGCAGAAATGTGGCGGTGGTAGGAGGAGGAAACACGGCCATGGACTCTGTGCGCACAGCCAAACGGCTGGGTGCAGAAAGGGCTATGATCGTGTATCGCCGGTCCCGGGAAGAAATGCCTGCCCGAATTGAGGAAGTTCATCATGCTGAAGAAGAGGGAATTGAATTTTTGAACCTGACCAATCCGGTTGCCTATTTTGCCGATGAGAAAGGGCGGGTCAACCGGATGCGGGTGCAACGGATGGAACTTGGCGAGCCTGATGCGTCCGGACGGAGAAGGCCGGTGGTAGTCGAGGGATCTGAATATGATATCGAGGTGGATGTCGTGGTTGTCGCCATCGGGGTGTCGCCAAATCCGCTGATTCCCTCAGCCTTGCCCGATCTGAAACTGACCCGCTGGGGAACGATCGAGGTAAATGAGCAAACAATGCAGAGTTCAATTCCGGAGTTATTTGCCGGTGGCGATATCGTCAGGGGCGGTGCGACGGTCATCCTGGCCATGGGTGACGGAAGGCGGGCCGCAGCCGGGATGCACAAATATTTGATGGAAAGGGCCTTTCAATCTTAAATTTTAAACCATGACAAACCTTTCAACCCGTTTTTTTGGGCTGGAACTAAGCAGCCCAGTAATTGCCGGAAGCTGCAGCCTTACCGGAAATCCAGAACATATAAAAAGGATTGCCGGCGCCGGGGCCGGAGCAATCGTGTTGAAATCGATCTTTGAAGAAGAAATTTATACCCAGCTTCAACACGAACTGAAACAACGGAACAATCTGGTGAATGACCCCGAATACCTCGACTATTTTGATTATGTGATCCGGGAAGAAAATCTGAACAAACAAGTCAACCTCATTGGGCAGGCAAAGGCCTTATCTGGAATACCTGTGATTGCCAGCGTCAACTGCGTCAGCTCTTCCGAGTGGATGGTCTTTGCAAAACGGCTGCAGGATGCCGGAGCGGATGCGCTCGAACTCAATCTTTTCATTATTCCTTCTGATGTGGACCGAAGCAATGAGGCCAATGAACAGTTTTATTTTGAAACCGTCCGCAGAGTGCTGGAAACCGTTTCGATTCCTGTAACGGTAAAAATCAGCCATTACTTTTCAAACCTGGCCGGGGTGATCAAAAAGCTGTCTGTGTCGGGCATCGCCGGGATCACGCTGTTTAACAAGTTTTATTCGCCCGATATTGACATTGAGAAGCAGCAACTCGTATCGGCGGGGATTTTCAGTGCTGAGAGCGACTATCTTCTTCCATTGAGATGGACGGGGATTATGGCTCCAAAAGCCGGTTGCCCTTTGGCTGCGACTACCGGCATCCGCTCGGCAGAAACCGCTGTCAAATTTCTGCTGGCCGGGGCAAGCGCCGTTCAGATCGCTTCAGCCTTGTATCAGGACGGAACGGAGGTGATCAGCCGGATCAACCAGGGGATTTCCGAATGGATGGAACGAAACGGATATTCATCCATCGACGACTTTAAGGGAAAACTGAGCATTCAGCAAAAAAATGCCCAGGCCTGGGAACGGGTCCAGTTCCTGAACTGGATCAAAGATCAGGAATTTTAAGCGCCTTTGTGTGCCGGATTCAGGTGGAACCCGGGGTTTCGGCTCTCCCGACCATTGAAGGCAAGTCTGTACAGGATGAACTTATTTGGTTCCCTGTCATTTTAGGCAGGAGATACACTTTAATCATGTAACTTTGCGTTGTCAAACTGGCCCCGGATGAAGTGCCGCAGAAAGGTTCCTGAACTTCCGTGGACAATGTTGGAAAATTAAACAAGTTATTCACATATGAGACTTTTACTTCTTTCTGTTTTGATTTTTGTTTCTCTCGGGCATGCAGGTGCACAGGATAGGTTACCGGACGAAAACCAGATGGACTGTACACTTTATCAGGTCAGGCAGGGGGAAACAATCTATTCGATCAGCAGGAGGTTTCTTGTCGGACAAAATGAACTCGTGGCCGCGAATCCTTCGCTGGTAATGGGGCTGAAGGCGGGGCAAATACTGAAAATTCCCGGCGCGGGAAGTGGTTCAGGAGCTGACCAGGGAGCACAGGAGCCTTTAAAAGACAGGGAAAACATCCCTGCAATGACTGAATACAAAGTAAGAAAAGGGGAATCGGTTTATTTTATTGCCCGGCGTTTCGGA
>JBFXKJ010000269.1:0-5382 GCA_050173895.1 Mangrovibacterium sp.
GTATCCGGACATCACGCTTGTGGGTAACAAGAAAACATTTGGTTTGATCGAAAACCTTTATTTAAAACCCGGCCATCTGCTGGAGGTTTATGACGGCTCCGGCCTGGATCTGGGTGCTACCCGCTTCCAGTTTCAGACGGTTCCGATGGTTCACTGGCCCGAGACAATGGTCAGTTATGACGAGACACACGGTATCCTCTTTTCAGGAGACGCTTTTGGCAGCTTTGGAACCCTTGATGGAGGCGTCTTTGACGATGAGTTGAACCTCGCGTTTTTTGAGGAGGAGGCGATGCGGTACTTTACCAATATTGTGGGCAAATACTGCCCGCACACCCAACGGGCAATGAAGAAGCTCGAAGGACTGGATATCCGGATGATTGCCGCCACCCACGGACCAGTCTGGCGGACGGATCTGAACTGGATCCTGAGCCGGTATGAGAAGTGGAGTACCTATACCACCGAGCCGGGAGTGGTGATCGTTTACGGTTCCATGTATGGCAACACCCAAAAAATGGCCGAAGTGACTGCGCGGCAACTGGCGGTGCGGGGTGTGAAGAACATCCGGGTGTACGATTCATCCAAAACACATGCATCCTATATTATCAGCGATCTCTTCAAATACAGAGGCGCGATCTTCGGAAGCTGTTCCTACAACAATGAAATGTTTCCCAATATGGAGTCCCTTCTGCTCAAAATTGCCCATATGGGCATCCGTGATCATTACCTGGGGATTTTTGGAAATTATTCCTGGAATGGCGGAGGGGTCAAGAATCTCCGGAAGTTTGCCGACGATGTCAAATGGGAATTGGTTTTCGATCCGGTCGAAGAACAAGGTTCCTTAAAAGAAAACCGCTATGGGGAATGCCTGAGAATGGCCGATGCCATGGCCGACAGGCTTCTGGGCTGATTGGGCTTGCGGAGCCTGATAAACGCCAAAGACAGTTTCCGGGAAAGTGGTGAAATTCAGTACGCAAATTATACACAGTTAATTTGAAAACAGATGAAGCTTAGCAGAAGAAATTTTATCAGGAACTCAGCCGCACAGGCAGCAGGAATAGCAGGAATTCCCCTGATCCTGTCGGCCACTTTGCCTGCGGGGAAAAGTAAGAAAGCCGGCAAACTGGTGAAACAAAACGGAGTCGTTCTTTTTCAGGGTGATTCCATTACAGACGCAGGAAGGAACCGGACGGAACAAAAGCCGAATCATGCCGGCTCGTTTGGGGGAGGATACGCCCTGATGGCAGCGGCCGGCCTGCTCGCTGACTATCCGGAAAAGAACCTGACCATTTATAACCGGGGTATCAGCGGCAACAAGGTTTACCAGTTGAATGACCGGTGGAAGGAAGATTGTCTGGACCTGAAGCCCGACATTCTGAGTATCCTGATTGGCGTGAACGACTACTGGCACAAACGAAACGGGAATTATGACGGTACGGTCGATGTTTACGAGCGGGATTACCGGGCACTTCTTAACCGGACCCGCGAAACGCTTCCGGGGGTGAAGCTGGTAATCTGTGAACCATTCTCCCTTGACGGAGGATCGGCCATCGGGGCCGGCTGGCAGGAAGAGTTCGGACCTTACCGGAAAGTTGCCAAAGCGCTTTCGCAGGAGTTTGATACCTTGTTTATTCCCTATCACACCATTTTTACAGAAGCATTGAAACATGCGCCGGCTGCCTACTGGAGCCCGGACGGCGTCCATCCTTCCATGGCAGGCGCCATGCTGATGGCCGATGCCTGGATGGATGTGGTCTGCTGATCCTGAAATCAGCTTTTTATAAAATCAGAAAGCCGGCTGTTAAACCGGCTTTCTGATTTTATCGTGTTGACGTGTCTGTTCAGGACAGCATGTCTTTCACCTGCTTGTACACATTCTGTCCGGTGAATCCAAGTTTTTCATCGAGTACCGTGTAAGGTGCTGAAAATCCGAAAGAACTGAGCCCAAACACTTTTCCGTCGGCTCCGGTCAGCCCTTCCAGGGTCACGGGAAGACCGGCGGTGAGGCCGAACTTTTTCACCCCGGCAGGCAGGACCTGTTCCTGGTATTCCTTTGGCTGGCTGCGGAACAGCCCTTCAGAGGGAACCGATACGATCCTTGATTTGATCCCTTCCTGTTGAAGCATTGCCGCTCCTTCAACAAGCGTGCTGACTTCGGAGCCGCTGGCCAGCAGGATGACGTCGGGTGTTCCTTCGTAACCGGACACGATATAGGCACCTTTTTCGGCCTGTAAGGCTTCCTGATATCGGTTTTCCCTGGCAGGCAGACTTTTGATATTCTGACGGGAAAGGATCAATGCGGTTGGGGTGGAGGTGTTTTCCATCGCCATTTTCCAGGCCACGGTCGCTTCGTCAGCGTCGGCCGGACGAAGTACCAGCATTGCATTTTCGCCGTGGTGGTTTTTCAGCTTTTCAAGCAGCCTGATCTGAGCTTCCTGTTCCACCGGCTGGTGGGTGGGCCCGTCTTCCCCTACGCGGAAGGCATCGTGCGTCCAGATGAATTTGACCGGCAGCCGCATCAGGGCGGCCAGCCGCACGGCCGGTTTCATATAATCGGAAAAGACAAAGAAGGTGCCGCAGGCTGCAATGACGCCGCCATGAAGGGCCATCCCGTTTACCATACAGGCCATTGTCAGCTCCGATACCCCGGCCTGCAGAAATGCGCCGCTGAAGTCGCCTTTTTTGAAGGCTTTGGTCTTCTTTAAAAAGCCGTCGGTTTTATCGGAGTTGGACAGGTCGGCCGAGGTGACGATCATGTTTTCGACCTTTTCTGCATAGGCAGCCAGAACGGCTGACGAAGCGGCACGGGTCGCCGAACCGGCTTTCTGAGCGACTTTGCTGTAATCGAATACAGGTGCTTTACCCGAGAAGAAGGTCTTTAGCCTGGCGGCCAGTTCAGGGTTGGCTTTTTCCCAATCCGCCTGTTGTGCTTTTTTGGCCGCAGCGGCTTTGATCAGCTCTTCGCGCCTTTTATTGAAAAGTCCCTGAACATCACCAAAAATGACAAAAGGATTCTCCGGATCTCCTTTCAGGTTGGCAATTGTCTTTTTAAATGAAGCGCCGGCTTCACCAAGGGGCATCCCGTGGGTAGCGCATTTCCGTTCAAAGTTTTCACCTGCTTCGGTTAAGGCACCTTTGCCCATCACGGTTTTACCGATGATCAGTGTAGGCTTTTCGGTTTCGGCATTGGCTGTTTTAAGCGCTTCACGGATCGCGTCGATGTTGTTTCCGTCGATGGTGATGACCTTCCATCCCCAGGCTTCATATTTTTTTGCCGTATCTTCGCTGGTCACTTCCCAGGTCTCGGATGAAAGCTGGATGTCGTTCGAATCGAAAAACATGATCAGGTTGCTCAGCCCAAGGTTTCCGGCAATCCGGCCGGCACCCTGTGATACTTCTTCCTGGACACCACCGTCTGAAATGTAGGTGTATATTTTATGGCTCATCCAGTTTCCAAAGCGCTGTGCAAGAAAACGCTCTGCAATCGCTGCTCCGACAGCCATGGTATGCCCCTGTCCCAGCGGGCCCGAAGTATTTTCCACGCCGCGCGTTACGTCCAGCTCGGGATGCCCGGGAGTGACACTGTCCCACTGGCGGAAATTCTTCAGGTCGTCCATCGTGTAATTACCGGCCAGCGCAAGGGTCGAGTAGAGCATCGGCGACATGTGCCCCGGATCCAGGAAAAACCGGTCCCTGTTGATCCAACCCATATCGCTGGGATCGTAATTCAGGAACTCGGCGAATAAGACGCTGACAAAATCAGCTCCGCCCATCGCTCCTCCGGGATGCCCCGACTTGGCCTTCTCGACCATCGCGGCAGAAAGGATGCGAATGTTATCTGCCGCTTTCAGAATTAAGTCGTTGTTCATGTGTATTTGTTATTTCAATTTAAGTTTGTATTGTTTTGCATGCTTCAGCGTGGCTGAATGAAACATTGCCGGCAAAAATAGCATAAATTCACGATAAAGCCCATTCATAAAAAGATACCGGCAGTCATTTAAAGGTGCCGGTATCATGCGCTAAGCTTTTTTACAGCAGGCGTATCTTAAGGCAATACCCTGACCATGATCACCCCGTCGATGGCCGCAAGTTTTTCGACCAGTTCATGAGAAGGTGTTCCGTCTAAATCAATGATGTTGTAAGCAATGTCAGCCTTATTCCGGTTCAGCATGCTGGCAATGTTGAGGCTCTGGGAAGCCAGGATGCTTGAGATCTGGCTGACCATATTGGGGATGTTTCTGTTGGCGATAACCAGACGTGGCCCTCCGTGCCGTTCCATTTCTGCTTCCGGAAAATTAACCGAATTGACAATGTTCCCGTTTTCCAGATAATGGCGGACCTGATCGACAGCCATAATTGCGCAGTTCTGCTCCGACTCTTCGGTGGACGCTCCCAGGTGAGGAATGGCGATCACGTTTTTCATGTTCAGCACGTCTGCTTCGGGGAAATCAGTCACATAGCATTTGACCTTTCCCGAATTCAGCGCTTCTGCCAGATCAGCTTTATTGACGAGGCCTCCGCGGGCAAAATTCAGGATGCGGACGCCGTTTTTCATCATTTTGATCTTTTCACGGTTAATGTAACCTTTTGTCTCGGCTGTCTGCGGAATATGGATAGTCACGTAGTCGGCTGCCGACAACAAGGCCTCAATGCCCTCGGCCTGTTTCACATTCCGGCTCAGTCTCCAGGCCTGCTTCACCGAAATATAAGGATCGTAACCCAGCACTTCCATTCCCAGTGCCTGAGCGGCGTTGGCAATCAGCACGCCAATGGCACCCAGCCCGATCACCGCCAGGGTTTTGCCCCGGATTTCGTTCCCTCCAAAATTTTTCTTTCCGGCTTCAACCAGCGCAGGAATTTCGTCTCCTTTCCCATTCAACGTTTTGGTCCATTCAATGGCATCAGCCAGGTGGCGTGACGAAAGGATCAGGGAAGCGATCACCAGCTCTTTCACCGCGTGGGCATTGGCCCCGGGGGTGTTGAATACGACGATCCCTTTGCCCGTGCAACGCTCCACCGGAATGTTGTTCACTCCGGCGCCGGCCCTGGCAATGGCTTTCAGTGCCGGGGAGAATTCCATGTCAAGCATCGACTGACTCCTGACAACGATCGCATCAGGGTTCTGAAACTCGCTGGCGATCTCATACTGATCGAGCGGAAAATTTTTTAACCCGACCGGGTCAATTTTATTTAAGGTCTGGATCTTAAACATAGGTGTTTTTTTTGCGGTTAATGGCCTTAAAAGATGAGAAGTTTTAAAGTCATACAAAGATTGCAATTTTATTGAAAAAAGAAGAGGGGTCCGGGGAATAATTTAACTATTTAAAATAAAACGGCCCTCTTTATATGCCAGGCTCCGGGAAGGACCTGTTTTGCATCAAAGGC
>JBFXKJ010000270.1:0-5366 GCA_050173895.1 Mangrovibacterium sp.
AAGCCGGTGATGATGGCAGGGATAGGCCGTTCGAAGGAACAGACCAAAAGCATGTTCATTGAGAACATAAAAACTTATCTTTTAATAGACTAAGATTGGTTTAGAGGCTGGCAGAGCAGTTTTGCTCTGCCGCTTTTTTGTTATTTTAAAAAATGTGTTGAATCGGCCACGAACATGCGGGTGCTTTGGAAATACGGATCTCCTTTCGGCGCCGCATGGATCAGCTCCATGTAAAATGCTTTATAACCGGAAGCCGGATAGCTGATTTCAAGCTTAACAGGATCGGCATTGCCGGGCAGGGAAAGTTTTTCCGAAGTCCAGGTTTCATTACGGAAGTCTTTGTCGTCCGACATTGCAGTCCACAACACGGCTTCCTTCAGTTGGTCTGATGCGGTATGAATGGTCATTTCCATCTTACCGTCGCGTTCCATCAGGCGTGACTCGCATGGCGGTACTTTCCGGCCGGCCAGGTTAATTGCGAAAAACGCATTCAGTGCATTCAGTGCCTGTTTTTTATCACCGAGTCCGTGACCGGCATTGGGAACGTAATGCAAATGATTATCACCCGGTATGTCTGCAATATAATTTTTAACAGCATCGACAGGCCAGTATTCATCGTTCGTTCCGAAGAAGATCATTTTGGGCATGGTCAGCTTACTCCTGTAGGCGTACGGATCAATCATCGTAACGATTTCGGCCCCTTTCGGATCTTCAATGTTCTGAACGATTCCCAGCTTCACATAGTCTTCTATCTGCACGCTGTAATCGCCCCATGTTTCAATCTGATAAGCCATACTGACAGGCATATTCAGCATATCGATCACCATGGGGGCAATGGCTTTTACCCGGCTATCGGACGCACCGCTAAGCCAGGTTGTCCATCCCCGCTTGGATCCGCCGGAAAGAACAAAGCCGGTCACCTTCTTCCTGCCTTTTTCTTTCGTAAGCTGTTGAACGACGTCCATGGCCTTCACTGCACTTTTGGTCATCGGGAACAGCAATGGCCAGCTGAAGTCGCCGTCTTTCCGGTACTGGTGAAGTGTATAAGAGATAAGGGCATCCTCTTTCAGACCGTCATAAAGCGGCTGATTCGGAACCTGCCAAAGCACCGCGGTCACGGCATTGTTCTGCTTTGCCATTTTGGCCAGCACCTTTGTCATGCCTTCGTCCCATTTATGCAGGTTGGGATCGCCGTTTTCTTCGTTGCTTCCCCCGTTAATGAACAGCAGCGCTTCTTCATGCCTGAGCCGCGCGGGGACGATGACAACCATTTCATGCTTCCATTCAATATTCTGCCATTTCTGTGACGTAAACACAAGCCGGTATCCGGTCACCCCCTGAACCTTGATTTTATCGGCGATCTCCCAGTGAAAACTATTGTCTCCGTTATCCAGGTACGACTGCAAGGCTGTTTCCGGAGTAAGCTGGGCGTAGAGAGGAACGGACAGGAACAGTGCCAGACTAAGGACCAGCAGCTTGAATAGTTGTCTCATTTTCTTTTCCATAAGCTTAAGATTTTCAGGGTTATTGTTCTCTTTACAAAAGAAAAGAATTTCTGCCGCTTAAACAGATGGTATTTTAAGAATATCTGATCAAAAATTAACCTGCTTTACTCTTCGTTCCCGAGTTCGAGGATCGTGCCGGCAATATGGCGGACTTTGCTTTTTCCTGCAAAATAGTAGACCACCAGGACATGTTTTTTGTCAAGAACAACCGACCATGGATAGCCCAGGTCTCCCGATTCGCCATCGTTCCGGAGAACCATCTCGGGAGCTGTAGTGAAATCGGTGCATTCAGCATTCAATATCCGGGCCCTGATGCCATATGGTTCATGACGATAGCCATAGGTCAGCAAGACCCTTTTATCAGGCAGGCGCAGCGCGTGCAGGGGATGGCCTGCAAAACCCATTCCTTCCCATTTGCCGAAGGTTTTTCCGCCATCGGTTGACCGGGCAATACAGGCCTGATCATTCAGTCCTGCGGTACGAAGGAAAGCAACCAGATCCCCCTTCGGTGTTTCATAGAGCGAAGTTTCATTAAAGGATGCTTTTGGGTCGGCCGCAATCACAGATAAGTACTTCCAGCTTTCACCCTTCTTGTCCGATACCAGCAGATGCACGGAAGTCTTCCTGTTGCTTTCCGAATCAGTTGCTGCCACAGCCCAGCAGATTTTCCCGCTTTTGGTTTCACACAGAGCGCCCCGGTTATATGCAGGAAGAGGGTCTCCGAGAGCAGTGAAATTAATCTCCGGATCGATATGCGGAGGATAAAGCGGTCCCTTCCAGGTATCGCCGCCGTCGAACGAACGCAATAAATAGCCTCCCAGGAATATGGCACGGTCAACCTGCAGAAAAGGTTTTTTTAGATTGGGAATGCCGGAGGGCAGCACAAACGCCCAGCCATAACTGGAACAAAGCAATGTCCCGTCTTTGAGCTTCAGCATACAGGGATCCTGCGATCCGCCAAACGGATGCGCATAGAGCAGGCCTGGTTCAGCGGTCCAGTTTTCAACATCTTTTGACCGCACCATAACCAGGCTGCTGTTTGGATCGACGTGGTTCGTTCCGGGTTCGCCGAAAATCCGCCGGTCAGGTGCCCGGCGAAAAGCAACCAATATTTCCTTGTTCTTTCCCATTACAACAGAAGGGAAGGCCGAATGAAACCTGGCATCTTCATAGATCACAACATCTTTGACTTTCCGTACGCCGGCAGGCAATGTATCTCCCGGCAACATACTATCCTCCGCCTGCAGGGCACAAGCTGAGGTGACGACCGCGAAAAAAGAAAAGGCAGCACACCATTTCATAAGGTACGAGGGTTAAGGTTAGAAGAATTTTTGTGGTTTTGTTTTTTCAGAATATCAATCCACGTTTTTAAAGATCAGGGAAGCCGCACCAAGACAACCGGCACGATTGCCCAGAACGGCTGCAACCACATCGGTATGAACGGCACAGTCGGGCATGGCGTATTTAAAGGCAGCCGATTTGATCAGATCGATATAGAACCGTCCGGCCTCGGAGATGCCGCCTCCGATCACCACCTTCTGAGGAGCAAAAACATTCACAAACGACGCGATGCCATGTCCAAGATAATCGGTATGTTCCTGCATACATTTTATGGCTTCGGGTTCGCCTTCATTGAATTTTTCCACAATATAAAAGCCGTCGATTTCCGACTCATTCAATCTCTTCCTCCCGGCATATTGCCGGATCAGGGCAGAAGTGGAGGCATAGGCTTCCAGGCATCCCCTGCCGCCGCAGTTACAGTCAATCCCGTCGTGCTGAATGGCGATATGGCCCAGCTCTCCTCCCCTGTTCCGGTATCCGCCATACAATTTTCCGTTGGCGATGACCGCTCCGCCGATACCGGTTCCAACAGTGATAAAAATGACATCGGTACAATCCCTGGCCGCACCGTAAATAGCTTCGCCAAGTCCCATCACATTGGCATCATTGTCAATACAGACCGGCAATTGAAAGGCTTCGGAAAAAATGCCGCCCAGATCCACGTTGATCCAGCCCCTCAGATTATCGGCTCCGCCCAGTACCACTCCGTTGTCACACACCCCCGGGGTACCGATTCCTATGCCCGAAACTGTCACTTCCATTCTTCGGGCATGCTCCAGCGGCAAACTGATCGCCTGACGGAGTATATTGAGGATATCGTCGCGCTCCGCCTGCGCGCCAATAGGCAGTTTACCTGAAAAATCAAGTTCTCCTTTATCCGATACCAGTGCATATTTCACGAAGGTACCTCCAAGATCGATACCCACCGCATAACGTGTCTTTGTCATCATCATCAGATTATATTATAAATTTGAATTAGATCAAGCTTTCAATGCCTTCTCTGCTCATTTTTGCGTACGGCCTCTTCAAACCGGGCTGCAGTTCCGGGATCGAACTCCGCAAGTTTTTTCCAGTCTTCTGAGCCATAAACCCCGGCTTTGGAATAATTAAAAACCTTAAATCCGATCCGCGGGAGGACCTTTTTGTTCCTGATTTCAAAATTACCATCCGCCGGATTGACAAAGCCGGGATCCGCAATCACGGAGTGCCTGTCCTTTCCGGATTCCTTCCACGCTGCAAACGAAAATTTGCCGAAGGGAAAATCCTTTACTTCCGTATTCCAGTAACAATTGGAATCGGCTTTCATATTCACGTTCGGCCAGTTGCTGAAGAACAGGTCACCGCTGCTGAACCAGACTATGTTATTGGAAAATGTAAAGGAAAGATGTTCTTCCACCCTTGTCGCCTGAAGCTGTGCTTTCATGTTATTGGCAAAAATGTTATTCCGGATGATGCTCTCTTTTCAGTAATGCTGATGAAAGCCCGAGCTTTTACAACGATATACCAGGTTATTTTCCATTACAATGCCTGTTGATCCTTCGTCTGTGTAAAGTCCCCAGCCCCCGTAATCGAATGCATAGACATCGTGAATCAGGTTGTCGCTGACCTGTGTTCCTTCCGATTCCCCGAGACAATAAACACCGCCCATATCGCTCAGTTCTCCCCAGCCCAGGTGATGGATATGGTTGAAGCGAATGCTGTTCCGCTTTGAAGGACTGCCGGAATAGCCCCAAACCCAGCCTACGGAAATCCCTGAATAACGAAAATCGGCAATTTCATTATGTGTGATCCGGCAGTCAGCCGCATGAAAAAGGATAAGGCCCACGGCACAGGGAAAGACAAAGCCGCCCGAACGGATAATATTATTGTCTGCTTCAATATGGTGAGTTAATTCTTCAGGATCGGAGGGCATGACATAATTCCCGATCTTAATTCCTCCTGCGCCGAGGTCATGGAAATAATTCTGAGAGATCAGGCAATTGCTGCAGCCGGTTCTCAACCAGACCGCATTGGTGCCGGTATGGGCAACTTCACAGTTCACGATCTGAATGTTCTCTGCAAAATCGGCCATGATCACCGCCTCTACCGGACTGGCAGCCTGGGCAGGTTCCACTCCTCCGGCAGGCATGCAGTATCCGGCAAGCTGGAAGGAAATTCCTTCAAAACGGATGTTCTCCACCCTTTTCCCCTTGTCACCTTTGAAAATAACAAACTGATTTGCTACCGGAGCCACAACATTAAGATCGTCAATTTTCTCAGCCGGCAATGGCATGTAATACAAATACCCGGTCTTGTCCAGATACCATTCACCACAGGTATCCAATGCCGTCCGGTAATTTTCAAGAGTATAAAAGGTTTTCCGGTCTATCCGGTTCCATGGTTTCATTCCCTGTCCAAAGATATAAACCGCCGATGAGTCCGGAACAAAGCCGTCAACCCTCTTTCGGGTATTGTCCCATTTATGATAAAAGGTCATCACTGCATCCTGATAATCATCCTTTGAAAAGGAAGCGATTTCCT
>JBFXKJ010000271.1:0-5360 GCA_050173895.1 Mangrovibacterium sp.
AAAAAGCTAAATTTAAGTAAGTTCTGAATACGAAACCAGATAAACAGTTTTAATTATTGTTAAATTTTTAGCCGCAATGCTTCGTAAATAATAAAGAAAAGCCGGATAATGATGAGTATCCGGCCTTCCTTTGTGCTCTACTGATGTGACAGAGGAATGAGCTTTGCCGAGAGATCAGGATCGGGCATGTCCTTGTCGAGCGGGAACATGGGCCGCTGAATCCGTTTGTAGGGCAGCCGTTCCAGGTTCTGGTCCACACCGCCGGGTGTGAGCGCCAGCAGCCAGTCTTTTTGCATCGCATAGAGCTCCGGTTCGAGATAACCGATTTTAACCATCACAATGTCAGCTTCCCGGGGGTTTAAGCCAAGGCGTGTAAAATCGGCTTCCTTGTGGTAAGGTTTGCGTTTGTTGGTCACGATCACCGAAACGCTGCCGGTTTTAACAACCACTTCCGTTTCGGCGTCCTTGTCGCCCTGTTCAATGGCCGTGATCATGCCTTTGAGCAAAAGGGGAGGGGCAAAGCGTGAATCGACCATGCCGCCCACCTGAGCCTCGATCTCTTTCCCGACGCCGGCTTTCACAGCCTTTTCGATCAGCTCGGGACCCGGAATGGAAGCATAAATCAGGGAAGGACCCTTTGGCGATTTAAATTCGGGCCTTTTCAGTACTTCGGTCAGCGTCCAGCTCACATCGCCGGCTCCGCCTGCTGTTGGATTGTCGCCCGAATCGCTGATGAAGAAGGGATGGCGGTCGCTTTTCAGGGCTTTGTCAAGGCACTCGCCGAGATCACCGGTAGGGGCGACAAATACAAATTCGTTGCGGACAGCCCAGAAGCTTTGGGCAAGTTGTTCGGCGGTTGCAACCACCTTTTCCCTGTCATCGCCAACGGCCATCACCACGGCATGATTGCGGGGTTCATCGGCCCAGGCATATCCCACCCAGATGGCGGCATCGACAATGCCTTCCTGACTGGCAGCGGGTGCAACTTTGGCATACAGACTTTTCCCGGGTTCGATGCGGGTACTGGTTTTTTCGCCCGGCAACAGGATCGGTACGGCAACATAAGCTTTGTAAGCCGGTTTTCCTTTTCCGCTTTCAATGCGTTCCAGAAGATTTTCCAGCGCCCGTTGCCGCGATTCCCATGCGTCTTCATGAGGAGCCATCCGGTAGCAGGTGATCAGGTCTGACTGATGGGCCAGGCGGTCAGACACATTCCCGTGCAGGTCCATCGAAGTGGAAATGATGGTCTCCGTTCCGATCACTTTGCGGATGCGCTCAATGAAGTCCCCTTCGGGGTCATCGAGCCCGTCCACGCTCATGGCGCCGTGAATGTCCAGGAACAGTCCGTCGTAGGGTTTCCCCTGCTCCAGAAGGGCGAGGGTTTTGCCAACGATCGACTCGTAGGCTTCGCGGGTCACCGCCCCTCCGGGAAGGGAGCGGCTGATGCGGGTGGGCACCCAGTCGGCCCGTTTTAACAAGGCCGAATCACCCTGAAAGAAGGGGTAGTAACCAAAAATATCCTGCTTTTCCCATACATGGAAGGCGTCTTCGCCCGAGCGTGCCGGGGAGAAGGTGCTTGACTCGATCCCAAAGCCGGCGATGGCAACGCGGGGCGGGGTCTTTTCCTGCCGGCTGCAGCCGGCAAGCAGGCCTATGCAGCAAACAATAATAAGTATGATATTTAAACGCATATGAATGTGATTAGATGTGAACCTTATTCTCTTTTCAACTCCGTGATTGAAAAATGTCTTCCCAATATACGTAAAAAACAAAGAGATTGCCACCCGGGCAATCTCTTTGAAAGGATTGAACATTACTGGATCGGTCCTGCTCCGTATGCCGGATTGGATTCGTCAAACCAAAGCTTTTGGCTGCTCAGCACGTTCGGATCGTTGGTTCCGGTCGTGAATCCCTGATCCTGATAGGCCTTAAGTTCATTTTCATAATTTTTGCTGTCCTCAGTCGGAGAGGTAATAAAGAACCTTCTCGGAATGACCGATTCGGTACCGCCTGAAGTGAAGTTCTCCCAGGGCAGCAAGGCGCTTCCCTTTTTCGGGACTCCTGAGCGGCGAACCAGCGTCCACACGTCATTTGGCGTGTTGGCAAAATTGATATATTGCTGGATATACACTTTCTCAAGTCCGCCGGTAGCCAGGTTATAGGCCGGCTGTGCAAGCAGGGCTTCGATTTCGCCTGCCCTGAGCTTTGTGGCAGCGTTGGCGGCTTCCGTGGCGTTGGTGTAAACCGGGTCAGAACTGTAGTAAGGCATCTGGTTATTTTCAGCCAGCTTGTCAGCACGCTGAACCGAGAAGGTGACACCCCTGTTAAAGTAGGCCTGTGCCGATTCCGGCAGGTTTGCTCCCAGCAATTTAAATTCGGCCAGGTAGAGGTTGGTTTCGGCCGAGCTTCCAAGGATCACCTGAAGCCCCGGGTCATTGTCTTTCAGTTCAATCACGCGCCCGCCGGGCTTTGTGGGATACGTATAATTGTAGCTGGTGCGGACAATTTTCTCGGAGAACAACGAAGTGGCGGTGTAAGATTTCTCAATATCATTGAGTTTAATCTTGTAAAGATCGCTTTGCTTAAAGTAGATGTCGTATGCCGTATTTGTCAGCGCATCGGGTTTAAGAGGAGCGCCGTGATAGCGCACCCAGGGCTCACCGGGGCTTTTCCAGCTGGCAAAGTTCCCCTGGCCGTCTTTGTTGACATACTGTTCTACGTAAGGGGGCAGGGCTTTGCCGGCATCGATGAATGCCTGCACCACCTCCGCATTGAAGCCGTTCTTTTCAAAGATGAAACGGACCCTCGGGTCCTTATTGGCAATCATGAAGTCAATCAGGTTTTTACCTGCATAACCAATCCACAGGCCATTCCCGGTCCCGTAATAATCCTGTCCTCTCTGATAAACGAAGTCGTCGGTCAGCGCATTCATGAAACCGGACTGCGAGCTGGCTACTTCCTGAGCAATCGTAAGGGCTTTGGCCCGGTCAACATTGATCAGACGGGCTGCAATCTTCAGCTTCAGCAGGTTGCAGAATTTCGCCCACTTGGTATAATCGCCTCCGTAAATGATGTCCTGATCTCCCAGGTTCAGCTGATTCTCTGCAGTGGTCAGCGTTGCAATGGCTCCATCCAGTTCTTCCAGCCAGGTATTGAACAAGGTTTGCTGGCTGTCATAAACCGGTGTGATCAGCGGCGGAGTGGTGTAGGGAGCCAGTCCGGCTTCGGTATACACCATCGATCCGGTCAGATCGGTAATGGTCATGGCAGGCTGGATCTGGATCGGATAGGTGATGGCTTCGATGGCCTTGTAGATCGCCTGGTCTTCCTCGCTCAGCAATGAAATCTGGTGGCGGATATCACGGGTCTGAGGGATCAGGCCGCTGTAAATATTCTGCGTTCCAAACGAGGTCATTTCATTGAACTTGTCACTGTTCCCCCCCTGTACCGTCGTAATCTGTGACCAGGGGTAAATGTACTGGAAGTTCGTGTAAAACCAGGTAGTGTAGTCGTTCTGATACATTTCAATCATTGCCTTGGTGGCCGAATACCGCAGTTCCGGCTCCGACAGGTCGGAGGGATCGGTATTCAGATCGGCAAACTTATCTTTGTCGCAACCCCAGACCAGTAAAAAGATCAGAGCAGCTATGAGTTTGTATGTATTTTTCATATGCTTCTTTTTTTCAAGTTATCATCGAACAGTTAAAAATCGACAGACACGGAGAAGGTGTAAGTTGCCGTGTAGGGCATTGCGGTACGCTGGTAATAGTTGGCCGAGCTGGTTGTTCCCCGAACGCTTTCCGGGTTCATGTGATTGGGCAGCGAATTATACAGATATCCCAGATTTCGCGCATTGAGTGCCAGATAAATATTCTGGGCCTTCATTTTTGCCGCAAACGATTTTGGCAGATTGTAGCCAATGGAGATATTGCGCAAAGCAATGTATTTGACTTCGCTGAACCAGGCATCGTTAATCACACCGTTCCCCCAGGAGTTGTTCTGGTACATATAGTAGCTTGCGTGGGTAGGTTCCACATAGCCGGCCTTATAGGCATCGGCATACGACATGCCGCTCACATTTACGGTTTGTCCGTTGGGAGCGGTGACGTTCGTTCCATCTGCAAAAATACCGTCAGGGATTACACCATCATAGAAAGTTTGTCCTTGAATGTCGGCATACTCCGATGTGAATTCGATACCGCCATGTTCGACATCGCGGCCGGGCAGGGATGTTTCCATCCAGCCATAAGCCGTGCCGTAACGGCTGGCATAGGAAGCAATGTGACCACCAAAGCGGGCATCGATCATGACCGACAAGGTAAGGCCTTTGTAACGGAAGTTGTTTTCCAGCGATCCTTCAAAATCAGGCTGAATCTTCCCTACCTTCTGAACCTCATAGCTTCTTTTGAAATAAGCACCCCGGCGGGCATTGACCCAGGTGAGGACTTTTTGTCCGTCTTTTTCCAGGATTTTGCTGTCCGACATCAGCACGCCGTATTCGCCGCCTTCGTATGCAACCGAACCGACGCGGTAGTTGCCATAGTTGACATAGCCGTCCAGAACTTTGTATGCCCCGTAATCAGGATGAAGTTTGGTGATTTTTGTGGTGTTGTCCCAATAATTAAAGGTGGCGTCCCACTGGAAGTCCGGTGTGCGCACAGGTGTCCCCTTAAGGGTTAGTTCAATACCGGTGCTCTTCATGGTTCCGACATTTGTCAGCAGGTTCGATACACCCGATACTTCAGGAATCGGAACATTTCCGATCTGGTTTTTGATCACTTCATTATAGTAGGCCACATCGATACCGATGCGGTTATCAAAAAAGCGGACGTCTGTTCCCACTTCAAACGAATTTTTCCGTTCCGGTTTAATGTCGCGGTCAACCGAAGTGGTGCTCCGGGTATTGGTATAGATATATTTCCCGTTTACCAACTGGTAAGTACCGAGCGCATAGCCTTTGTTCAGCAGGTAGGGGCTGGTGTCATTTCCAACCTGTGCCCACGATAAACGCATCTTGCCGAACGACAACCAGGATGGTTTTGATTTGAAGGTTTCACTGAACAGCCAGGATGAGCTGACCGAAGGATAGAAATACGAATTGTTTCCGGTGCCGTCGGTGTAAACCAGTGCCGATGACCAGTCATTTCGACCGGTGATATCGAGGAAAAGCTGATCCTTAAAGCCAAAGTTGGCAAGGAAATACAGGGAGCTGATCTTTTTGGTTCCCTCAACCTTGCCTTCCGACCAGCGGTCCTCTTTCGAATTGTTCAGGAAAAAACGTCCTGGTACGATCAGCCCGCCAACGGTGTTCACTCTCGTGTATGATTTCTCCTGTTCCCAGACTTCACCGCCTACCATCA
>JBFXKJ010000272.1:0-5346 GCA_050173895.1 Mangrovibacterium sp.
TACAGGGCCGAATTATTGGACCATGTGGTTCCGTTTTGGCTGAAGCATTCGAAGGACGACCAATACGGAGGATATTTTACCTCTCTTGACCAATTTGGGAATGTGTTCGACACGGACAAGTTCATGTGGCTCCAGGGCCGCGAAGTATGGCTTTTTTCCATGCTGTACAATAAAGTGGAGAAAAAACAGGAGTGGCTTGACATGGCACTTCACGGGGCTGCCTTTATGGAGAAACATGGTAAAGACGCAGCCGGGAACTGGTATTTTTCGTTGAACCGGGAAGGAAAACCGCTGGTGCAGCCATACAATATATTTTCAGACTGTTTTGCGGCAATGGCTTTTTCAGAACTGTACAAAGCCACAGGCCATGACAAGCACAAACAGATTGCAACGGAAACATTCACCAGTATTCTTCGTCGTCAGGATAATCCCAAAGGCGCCTACAGCAAGGCCTTTCCCGGGACCAGACCATTGAAAAGTTTTTCACTGCCCATGATTCTCTGCAATCTTTCACTGATTATGGAAGACGTATTGGGCACTGCACAGGTCAACAAAACGATTCGTCCCCTGATCACAGAAGTAATGGAGGTATTCTATCATCAGGAATCGGGGCTGATACTGGAAAATGTAACTCCGGAGGGCAGTTTTAGTGACAGTTATGAGGGCCGTCTTCTGAATCCGGGCCACACGAATGAATCCATGTGGTTTATGATGGACCTGGGCGTCCGCAATAATGATCAGGCACTTATTGAAAAATCGGTTGAAATTTTATTACGTTCCACCCAAAAGGGTTGGGATGAAAAATATGGAGGCATTTTCTATTTTCTCGACATCAAGGGGTACCCGACTCAGCAACTGGAATGGGACCAGAAACTTTGGTGGGTCCACATCGAAACCCTGATCGCCATGGCTAAAGGATACCGGCTGACCGGTAACGCCGACTGCAAAAAGTGGTTTGAAACTATTCACGAATACAGCTGGACGCACTTCAGGGATCCCCGATATGATGAATGGTTCGGATACCTGAATCGTCAGGGAGATCCCCTGCTCCTGCTCAAGGGAGGCAAATGGAAGGGGTGCTTCCATGTTCCCAGAGGAATGTACGAGATCTGGAAGTCCCTTGAATAGGATGCCGTGTCCGAAAAACGGTCTTGGTTTGCAGCCACGGTCTGGTAATAACCTGGGTCATTCACGTCAGGCATTGAAGAAATCGAAAGAATGTGGAAAAAACAGTGAAAAACTGATTGGGTCTGTGAAAAACAGTTTGGAAAGGAATCTCAGAGCATAAAAAGAGGGTGTTTTGGACACCCTCTTTTTATGCCGGCCAGGATGTTTCAACACCCTGCGCCCGGATTATTCTTTGAAATTCATCCAGAAGTCGGGGATCTTCCCTGACCGCTTTCGGACTCACTTTCTTCTGCAGCGCAAAGGCGGTAAGCAGTCCCACCACTTCCCCGATATTCCATTCCACCGGATGCAACCGGTAACAGCCATTGGTAATATGCGTGGTCCCGATATTTTTGCATGCCGGAAGCAGATTCTCTGTTGTCCGGGGGATCAATGCTCCCAGCGGGATCTGAAATGGCAGGGAAGGAAGATCGATGTAGTTGTTCCCTTTTGTGGTCGGATGCAGATCCAGGTAATAGCTGCCCACCCCCACGCTGTCGTGAAAGTTTTCAGCCTTTGTTGCCGCATTCTTCCCTTTCACCAGGGTCCGGTTTTCCACGCCCACGTGCTCCTCCAGCACGGTAAACAGCGCCTCAATGCGCCTGGCTTCGCGGATGTAAGGATACTTTGCCATGCCGTCGTCAGTCCCCAAAACATCGCCGCGCAGCCTGAGTCCTGGCCATCCGGTACCGCCGTCAGGACGCGGAGCCTCCGTTTGCAGCCAGTACAGCAAAGACAGGTTCAGCTGCCGGGCACCGTTTACCTGCTTTTTAAATTCATCTTCGTCCACATCGATAAGCTTAGCGGGCAAATAATCATTCTGGGGCCAGTTGACAATGGAAATATCGCCCCGGTAAAATCCCGGCGTAAAATTATTCCGGTCGATAATTTTTCTGTAATTCCACAAATTCAGCACGCTGCCAGTCGCATTCCCTTCGGGATGAAATCCGAGCGTCACCGGCTCCAGTGTGGAAGGTTTGGAATACGTCAGGCTCAGGAGTCGTCCGGGCCAGGCAGGATTCAGATCCGGCAGATACGATTTCCAGAAATCATATTTTTCAGGCTTGCTGATCACGTTGTTCCGGCCGGGTTCATATCCCAGCGCAAAACAAAGGGTAAAAGCCTGCTGATTATCGGGATCAGCAATTTCAGGGGCATGGAGCTCTCCTGTTTGCTTTTTCGATTCGGTCCCGGTCACATAGGCGGTTCTGGTCAAAGGAAGCAGGTCGCCCGTTTCCGTGGCGTCAGCAAAATAAGGAGCCATCAGCACGTACGACCGGCCTGTCAGCTTATTTACCGCCCTCAGGCTTTTCACCTGTCCCTGGTTAACCGCTGCTTCCTTCACCTGACAATCAGTCAGCAGGGTCAGCTTGCCCGAACTGGTCCAGGGAGCCAGCAGACCAGCAAGCACTGCCACACCGGCTGTGGGTTCCGCACAAAGGCGTGAAACAGCCCCGTTGCCTGGATTCAGTTCCTTCTGAGATAGCGCCTGTGCTGTAAGAGGATAGTAGTTCCGGTAATATTGCCTTAACGCTTTGCGAAAATCCATATAGGAACGCGTGGCACCATGGCTCTCAATCCAGCGGTGTTCGTCGGGAGGTACGCCCTGCTGGGTGAGCTGTCCGCCGATCCAGTCGGTTTCCTCGGTCATCACGACACTTAAGCCGTTGCGCAAAGCAGCCAGCGCACAGGCACATCCGCCCATTCCGCCACCTGCAATAACGAGATCCGCACGGATCTCATCCGTTCCCTTACGATGCTTGTCCCTATTACCCGCAGCAGAAAGCGCCCCGGGCGATAACACAGGAACAGCAGTCAGAACGCCGCCTGCTCCGATCATTCCAATAAAGTTTCGACGATGCATATATATTTTCAATTTAACAATTGCGTATCACTAATTTTCATAGAAACGGAGCAATCCATATCATCCGGCAAAGATACAGGCAAAAATATTTACGATCCGATAAGACTCACTACAGCTGCAGCTTTTATTTGATATGATCCAGATATTCCCGATACCTGTTGTACAAATGGCCTGCTTGCAGATAAGCCGACTGGGGGCTCATGAAATGCGAGAATTCAAAAGTGATGGCCTCTTCCATTCCTGCCCTTTTGGCTGCATCGAGTTTCATCAGCAGTTTCTCCCATTTAATTGGCAGAAACTTGATCGGCATATCGCGATCGAAGGTTTCCGAGTTGGTCCAGCTCCTGATCCCGTACCGGTCGGCCAAGCGCTTATTGGCTGCCAAAAACTCATCCAGCTCGTCGAAGCCAATATGCCCATCCTGGAAGGCGACAATATCAACTGCATTTTTGATCCCGTCAAATATTTCGCTCCAATCCTCCTCATGCTGTTTCAGGCTGATTCCCTTTGCGCGGCTTGTGTCGTTTGTATACTGGCTGATATTCTTTTTTCCGTCGATATAAGGAGAGATCAGCGTGTTCAGGGATCCGGAGATCTCCTTGCAGTGTTTGCCAAGCCCGGCATACATATCAATGATCGCTCCTGTTTTCCTGCTGCATTCCTGCGAGACGTACCAACCTTTAAATGCTTTCATCCCTCCGTACATTCTCCAAACCTCTTCAACAAGCGATTTATTCAGATCCATTTCTTTTTGAAAATCACCGTTCACCCAATACCGGCCCGAGTCGTACAGACCGAAATAAAAATCCATCGTATACTTCTCACTTAGCTCAAGGAACATCTGCACCAGGTCGACCGGTGGTTGATATGCCCTCTCCTTTTCGATCAGTATTGCAGAGGGATAAGTCAGCCATTTCTGATATCCGCTTCGAATGAGTATGACTGTGCTGATCCCGATATGCTTCATGTAACTGAAATCGCGGTCCCATTCCTTCCGTCCCCAGTTCTGATGAGGAATGTCGTGACTGATTTCATCTAAAAAAGTTCCCTTAATCTTCATGCTGCCTTCCTTTATGTATTTGTAACGGTCATTTTTAGAACCCTATTTCTTCTTATTTAAATATATCCCGACAGAGCAGGTAACCAGATGCATTGAGATGTATCCCGTCAGTTGTCAACTTCGGTTTAATGCCCCTGCGGATCTGAAAAATGAGGACATAAATGCGTATGGTTAAATTTCTTCATAATCCTTGATCTTATTCAGCCAGTTGAATTTCAAAACGACAGAAGTGGCGGCAAGTAAGATCAGCGAGACGGCAAGTCCCTGCCAGTGCCTGATCACCAGGTAGACCGGTGCGGTAATCAGGGTCATCTGCCAGACTATGGCAACCAGTACATTCACCGAATCCCTGCCCAGATCCCGGTTTTTTTCAAGTCCGGGATAAAGGTCCTTTGCTTTCTTATAAACCGGATCCCACCATCCCCAGGGACGGACATTTTTGTAGAACCCGATCAGCGTCTGGTCATCCACCGGTTCTGTCAGCAGACAACCCAGAAAACTTCCTGCTGCAGCCATCGCCAGAATAATCGGAAATAGATAAATATCGGGAACCCCGGGGAAAAACAGGAACTTAATGGTCGATCCGGCCAGACCGGCCAGCATTCCCCAAAAGTATCCGTAACCGTTGAAACGCCACCAGATCCATTTCAGTACGTTGGCAGCCACATAACCTCCGTAAAGGGAGGAAGTGATCCACAATGTCAGCGAGTTGATGGATCCGGAAAAGAATCCAAAAATGATCCCGACCACAACGATGCCTATCGATGAGAGATAACTGATCCAGACGTATTTTTTTTCCGAAGCATTCGGATTGATATACCGTTTGTACAGGTCATTAACAATATAAGCCGGGGCTGAATTCACAAACGCTGAAACGGTCGACATGAATGCCGCCAGCAAACCTGCCAGAATGATTCCTTTAAGTCCGGCAGGCAACAGGTTGTTGATTACATAAGGCAGTATCTTCTCAAAATCAACCTCCCCCCCGTTTGCCTTCAATACCGGGGTAACATAAACCAGGCCGAGCATGCCCAGTCCGGCAACCATCAGATAACGGGGAGGAAAAACAACCAGAGAGGTCAGACCGCTCATTTTGGCGGCATCGCGGGGTGTTCGAGTTGATAACACACGTTGCATATCATAGCCTGGAACAGGCCCTGCCAGACTGGAAAAAATACCCTTACAAAACATCATCATCACGAATGCACCAAATATGCCGTAGCCATCCTGAGCAATTTTGCTGTTCACCTGATCG
>JBFXKJ010000273.1:0-5339 GCA_050173895.1 Mangrovibacterium sp.
AAGCTGCCGGCAACCAGATTGGCCGGGAAAGTTTCAATGCCGGTATTATATTCCGTGGTTGCCGCATTGAAGAATCTGCGGGCGGCGGCCAGCTTGTTCTCGATGTCACTTAATTCCTCCTGCAGTTGCATGAAGTTTTCGTTTGCCTTCAGGTTCGGGTATGCCTCAACGGCAACTTTTAAACCCTGCAGCGCTGCAGACAGTTGTGTTTCTGTTTTAATTTTCTCATCAATCGTTGCGGCATTCATCGCGGAACTCCTGGCTTCGGTAATTCTGGTCAGCAGTTCCCTTTCGTGCGTGGCATAACCTTTAACGGTTTCAACGATCTGGGGTATCAGATCGTGTCGCTGACGAAGCTGGACATCGATATCAGCAAAGGCATTCTGGCGCCTGTTCCGCAACCGCACGAGGCGGTTATAGATCCCGATCACCCAAATGACGATCAGAACAATGATCAGTAAAACAATAAAGGAAATCATAGCTTAGGAAATTAGTTGAATCCGAACAAATTTAATTCTTTTGAACGACATTTACATAAAAACAAGCCGGCTATTTATCCCGGGTGGTGACGTAATTGACCAGCTCGACGAGCGCATCGCGGGCCGGGGTTTCCGGAAATTCACGTATCCTTGAGATCGCCTGGTCCCGGTAGCGGTTCATCTGCTCTCCCGCTGCGATCAGACCTCCTTTTTCAACGACAAAATCAACCAGTTCCTGGATCTTCGCTGAACTTTTATTTTTCCGCCTTACCTCATGGAGTACCTGCCGGCGCTCTTTTTCCGGCGTATTACTTAAAGCGATCAGGAGCGGAAGTGTAATTTTCTTTTCTCTCAAGTCATTCCCGGTCGGCTTACCTAAGATGCCTTTCGCCTGATAATCAAAAATATCGTCCTTAATCTGAAAGGCGATCCCCACATCCAGCCCAATTTCAAACATCCGTTCTATCACAGCCCTGTCGTTTGTTACCGATGCTGCACCGATAGCCAGGCTCGTACCGATCAGTGAGGCTGTCTTTTTTCGGATAACCTCAAAATACGTGTCATAATTCAGGTCGGGTTTGAGGCTCTTGCGCATCTGCAGGATCTCGCCTTCGCTCATGTCCCTGACCGAACGGCTGATCAGTTTCAGAAACTCATACTTCTCATTGTTGATGTTCAGCAAAAGTCCCTGACCAAGAATGTAATCGCCCACCAGAACGGCCAGCTTGTTCTTCCAAAGCGCATTAATTGAAAAACTTCCCCGCCTTTCGTACGATTCATCCACCACATCGTCATGGATCAGCGTGGCAGTGTGAAGCAGTTCGATCGAAGACGCCGCCATGTAGGTCGATTCGTTGAAATCGCCATTCATCTTGGCTGCAAGGAAAACGAACATGGGCCGCATGTGCTTACCCTTCCTGCGAAGAACATAATTGATGATGGTCGAAAGCAACGGAATATCACTTTGTATTGTCGACCTGAAATAACTTTCGAACTCATCCAGTTCATGTCTGATAGGAGCCCTGATAATATCGAGTGAAACCATGCCTTCTCATTTGAATCGTCCCAAAAATAAGCAAATAAAATGAGTCACGGATGCGGGAAACCAAAGAAATCAATACTTTCAGGTCTTATAATTTTCTTTTTTTCTTTTAGAAGAAATCAAATATTTATATATTTGCATATTATTTTGGAAAGTGCTATGATAGAAATACAGGAATTAGATGCAGCCAGGCTTGATACGGCTGCCAATATGCTAAAAGCAATAGCCCATCCGATGCGGATTGCGATCCTGAAGCATCTGGAAGGAGGAAAGAAATTATCGGTAACTGAAATTCACGAACTTCTGGGAATTGAACAGTCCACTACGTCCCATCATCTGGGGATATTGAAAGACAAAGGTGTTTTGTGCTCGCTGCGGGACGGGAAGAACACGTTTTATTATATGAAACATGATGTGCTGAGCCAGATTATTGACTGCCTGAGTCGTTGTACCTGCGAAGAATGAGCGTGGGTGGCAAGATATTTCAAACCGGCTGATGAGGCCGGTTTTTTTATTTATTAACTTTAGGCTTCCAAAAACAAAAACATGTCAGACAGAAACGAACAGAATAACCGGCTTTTTCTTCTCGATGCTTACGCGTTGATGTACCGTTCCTACTTTGCTTTTATCAAAAATCCGCGATATAATTCGAAAGGGCTGAACACGTCCGCCATGCTGGGATTCACAAACACGCTCGAAGCATTGATCTCAGAGGAGAAGCCTTCGCATGTGGCGGTGGTTTTCGACGTGAATGCCCCTACCTTCAGGCACGACATGTATCCTGCATACAAAGCCACCCGTGATGTCATGCCCGAAGATCTGCAAAAAGCCATTCCCTGGATCAGAAGGATCATTGAGGCTTATCACATCCCCATTCTCGAAATGGCGGGCTTCGAGGCCGATGATGTGATCGGCACACTGGCAAAGAAGGCGGAACAGAACGGATACCGGGTGTTTATGATGACCCCCGATAAAGATTATGCCCAGCTTGTTTCAGCGAATATCTTCATGTATAAGCCCGGACGGGGAACGAATGAAAACGAAATCTGGGGGGTGAAGGAAGTGAGGGAAAATTTTGGCATTGAATCGCCGCGCCAGGTGATCGATATTCTGGCCCTGATGGGCGACACATCCGATAATATTCCGGGCTGCCCGGGCATCGGGCCGAAGAATGCCATGAAACTGATCGCCGACTACCAATCGGTCGAAGGGCTGTACGAGCATATCGGGGAGTTGAAAGGCAAGCAAAAGGAAAACCTTCAGCAATATGAGGAACAGGTCAGAATTTCAAAAAAGCTGGCGGAGATCATCCTGGATGTTCCGGTCGAGTTTAAGGAAGAAGCACTGCTCCATGGCGATCCGGACTGGGGGAAACTGAAGGAAATTTTCAGTGAACTGGAATTCCGCACGCTGGCCCAAAAACTGGAGACCCAGCAAAAGCTCACTGAAATTAAATTTGAGCAGGGGACCTTGTTCGGATTTGCAGAGGAAAAGCCGGTGACGGAGGTGCAAAGCGGACTGGCTGCCCTGGAAACCACTCCTCACACCTATTTTCTGGTCGAAACCCCGATGCAGCGGGCAAGTTTGAGGGCTGAACTGAGTGTTCAGGAGGAATTCTGCTTCGACACCGAAACTACCGGGCTCGATCCCCATCTGGCCGATCTGGTTTGTATTTCATTTTCGTACAAAAAGGGCGAAGCCTGGTGTGTTACGCTACCGGCCAACAAGGCGGAGGCTCTGAAGGTAGCCGGGGAGTTCAGACTGGTGTTTGGCGACGAGAAGATCCGGAAAGTCGGACAAAACATGAAGTACGACATTCTCATGCTGGCGCATTATGGTGTCGGGGTGCGGGGTCCTCTGTTCGATACGATGGTGGCCCATTACCTGATCCAGCCGGAGCTGAGGCACAACCTGGATTACCTTTGCGAAACCTACCTGAAATACCGGAAGGTGGAGACCGAAAGCCTGATCGGGAAGAAGGGAAAAAATCAGCTCACCATGTGGCAGGTGCCCGTCGAACAACTGAAAGAATATGCCTGCGAGGATGCCGACCTGACCCTGCAACTGAAGCAGGTGATCGATCCGGAACTGGACCGTACGGGGGTGAGAAAGGTTTTCGGAGAGATCGAAATGCCGCTGATCCCTGTGCTGGCTGCCATGGAGAAGGCCGGAGTGACATTGAATACAAAGGAACTGGATCTGTACGCCGGGGTACTCCGCAAGCAGCTTATGGACCTGGAAAAAGAGATCATTGCCCTGGCCGGTGAAGAATTTAATCTTTCCTCGCCGAAGCAATTGGGGCCGATCCTTTTTGAAAAGCTGCGGATCGATTCGAACGCGAAAGTGACCAAAACCAAACAATATTCCACATCCGAAGATGTTTTGATCAAACTGATCCATAAACATCCCATCGTGGGGAAGATACTGGAACACCGGGGACTGAAAAAGCTGTTGTCGACCTATATCGAGGCGCTGCCGCAACTGGTGAATCCAGTTACAGGCAAAGTACACACCTCCTTCAATCAGACGATTGCCGCCACAGGCCGGCTGAGCTCCACCAATCCAAACCTGCAGAACATTCCGATCCGCGACGAAAACGGGAGGGAGATCAGAAAGGCGTTTACAGCCTCCGATGCACATCATCTTTTCCTGTCGGCCGACTATTCACAGATCGAATTGCGGATCATGGCGGCCCTGAGTAAGGACGGGCAGATGATCGAAGCTTTCCGGAACAATCAGGATATCCATGCCCTGACGGCCTCCAAAATTTTCGGCGTACCGGTGGAGCAGGTCAGCTCCGAAATGCGGCGCCGGGCCAAAACGGCCAACTTTGGGATCATTTACGGGATTTCGGCCTTCGGTTTGTCCGAACGGTTAAACATTTCACGCACAGAGGCGAAAGCTTTTATCGACGGTTATTTTGAAAACTTTAAAAGGGTGAAGGCCTATATGGATGAATGTATCAGTCTGGCCCGGGAAAAAGGATATGTCGAAACCATTAAAGGACGCCGGCGCTATCTGAGCGATATCAATTCGGCCAATGCCGTGGTCAGGGGGGTGGCCGAACGAAATGCGATCAATGCTCCCATCCAGGGCTCGGCTGCCGATATTATCAAGCTGGCCATGATCAACATTCATCGCGAACTGCGAAGCCAACACCTTAAGACACAGATGATCCTGCAGGTTCATGACGAACTGAACTTCAATGTTCCCCTTGAGGAACTGGAACAGGTAAAGCAGATCGTCAAAGAGCAGATGGAGCATGCCGTCGACATCGGCGTTCCGCTGACGGTCGAAATGAATGCCGCCGTCAACTGGCTGGAAGCGCATTAGGCGGACACCGGACATAAGAAAAATGGAAACAGGGAAATGAGTTTTTCCCTGTTCCGCTTTTCTGGTTTCCGTTTCCTGTTATTTCACCGGTTTATCCTTCAGCATGCATTCCAGCGGGCAAAACCGCGTGAACGACGACTGGAGCAGATTCAGTCCCACGAACGCAGCGATTGCAATCCAGTAGATACTTACAAAAACGGTGAGAACTACGCTGATCAGAACAGCGGTGCCTGCCACGGCGCGTACAGTATTTTCTTTTGTCATATCGGTTGTTTTTTCAATTATACATACTTTTCCACTCCAAGAATATAGGCATTGATTGGGCTCATGCCTTCGATGCTGTCGTTGAATTCCCTGATCCGCTGCAGGAGTTCGCCGGCTTTGTCTTCATCCAGGAAAGTAAACGAAACCATATAGTTGTAGGGGTTTTCTTCTGCGGCAAACCAGTTTGAAAAGCTGCTGTTGCCGTCGGCATTTTTCATGAA
>JBFXKJ010000274.1:0-5316 GCA_050173895.1 Mangrovibacterium sp.
GGACCTGAATAAAGATGGGATCATTGATCAGAACGACCAATGCGCGATCGGCTACTCACCTGTTCCTGAAATTACGTATTCCCTGCAGTTGGGATGCAGTTTCAAAAATATTGATATGAGCGTGATGTTCCAGGGGGCTGCCCGCAGCTCCGTCTATATGGTCGGCGACCTGGGCTGGGACAATAGTTGGGGAAATTACTATGAAACCCATATCAACAGATGGACCCCCGAAACTGCCGCAACTGCCACGTACCCCCGGTTCCTGCAGAAAGCGGATGGCAATAATCAGAATTACTTTGCATCCGACTTCTGGCTGATCGACGGAGATTACCTGCGCCTGAAAAATGTCCAGCTTGGTTATAGTTTGCCAAAAAGTCTTTTGAGGCAAACGCCGGTTGAATCAGTCAGGTTCTATGCCAATGCCTTCAATCTTGTTACCTGGGATAAGGTAAAGCGTGTCGATCCCGAGTCTAACCCGGAACGGAACAATGGACAGTTCTATCCTCAGCAGAAGATTATCAATTTTGGAGTGAACGTAACTTTCTAAAGATAAATTAAAAATGAAAAAGCTCTTCAACTATATCCTGTTACTTGTTTTGCTGGCCAGTTGCGATGCCGAAGGACTGATGGATAACACAGATCTCGATGAACTGACGGCAGACCGGATCTATTCGGATGTAGAGTACACCCGCAAAGTACTTTACGACCTTTACGGGCGTATGCGCGAGGAAACCAATAATAACGACGGCAGTTTCTCCCGGCTGATGGACATGGCGACTGCTGTGGCCATGCTTGATAATGCAACAGACGATGGCGCCGGAAACACAACGCGTTCAGCGGGCCTTGTTCCGGGAATACAACGGTATATTACCGGCGCAATTACGGCTACAACGAATCCGGTTACCAATACGCACCCATGGACGTGGTGTTATAAAGCCATCCGGAATGCCAATGTCTTTATCGCCAATGTCGACCGGTCGCCACTCGGGGAATCCGAAAAGATCAGCAGCAAGCATCAGGCCAGATTCCTGAGGGCTTATTATTATCACGAGCTCCTGCGCTGGTTCGGTCCCCTGGTTATCTCTACAGAACCGATGGATCCGTTTGCTTTTGAAACTACGAAAAGAGAATCGCTTGCCGCTACAGTCGAATTTATCGTAGCTGAGCTGGATACCTTATCCCAGCCGGGGGTACTGCCCGATTCATGGGATGATGCCGATTATGGAAGAGCAACACGCGGAATGGCTCTGGCCTATAAAGCAAGAACACTTCTGTATGCTGCAAGTCCCTTGTTTAAAGAGTCGGGAATGACCTGGGCACAGGCCGCTCAGGCAGCGCTCGATATGATCAATTATTCAGAAGAAGGCGGATGGTACGGATTGTATTATGACCCGGAAGAACCGGCGAAAAGCTATACCCGGTTCTTTAATTCACGTAAAAACAACGAAGTTATTCTGAGTAATCTGCGGGCTTACGACAATGACCTGTACGAGCTTATGCCTCCGTTTAATCCATGGAATGTCAATAAGGAACTGGCTACTGTGCCTACCCAGTGGCTGGTAGACTGCTACGACATGGCTGACGGGACACAAGCAATTACCGGCTATAATGCCGATTACAGTCCTGTTATCAATCCTTCTTCCGGATACGATGAGCAAGATCCATATGCCAACCGTGATCCCCGTCTGGCACAGACCATGCTTTACCACGGGCTGACCTGGGCTAAAGTGAATAAGGGCTCACAAACGGTCAATATTACAACTCCGGAGAAGTGGGGCAGCGGTTATTTTCTCACGAAGTACCTGGACGACCGGATCGACCACCGGGATGGGGGTACGACTTCCATGAATTTTATTATGATGCGTTATGCTGAGGTTTTACTGAATTATGCCGAAGCAGTGAATGAGTCGGAGGATTCCCCTGCTGCACGTGAGAAAGCAGTGACCCAGCTAAATCGTATCCGGGCAAGGGCAGGAATCACCAACCCGCTGATTGCCGCTGATTACAATCAGCAGACATTGCGGGAAAGAATCCGAAAAGAAAGACGCGTTGAGCTTTGCTTTGAGGAACACCGGTTTTTCGATATTCGTCGCTGGCTGATCGCCAACGAGGTGATGAGACGACCGGCAACAGGTATCGCGATCGAGAACGGAAATTTTGTACGGAAGGTACTGGACTCACGTACCTACAATGAGCGGATGAATCTGCTTCCGCTTCCAAATGATGAAGTAAACAATTGTCCGTTGATTTATCAGAACCCCGGGTATTAAAAAAATTTAAAAAATTAAAGCATATGAAGAAGATAATTAAAAACATCATGTTAATGGCTCTCCTGGCGTCGATAGTCGCCTGTGATGACAATTTAGTTGACCCTGATTACGACGCTCCGCTTACCATCGGTATCGAAGGCGTTGATAACAGCAATATCGTTCAGGTTGAGAAAGGTGTTATGAGCTACACCGCCGCCATCAAAGTCCAGGCCGGAGATGGCCAGCTGGCCTTATTCGAAATTTATAATGCCGATGCCGAAACAGGCGCCAGGGGCTCGCTCATTGAAGATTGCTCGAAAAATTTTGTAGATGAAGAAGGGAACGGCGCAAATTCCTGGCAATTTGATTACGTAGTCAGTGACCTGGTTGAAAATAAGTGCATCAAGATTGTTGTCACCGACATTGAAGGAGCTGTTTTTGAACGGAATCTGCTGGTGAAAATCACCCCCGTGGTGATGTTTTCCGGATCAATGATTATGGAAACTGTTGAAAATTATTATGGGCCCTATTTTGCCGGCTGGATGGATGGCCGCGTTTATATGAGAAGAGACGGACAGCTCTACAAAAATGAAATTGACTTTTCGTTGGGAGATGTAGTGATTGAATCGGAGGGTGACGAAGCAGTTCCTGCCCTGGTCAATCCGGCCGGAAGAGGAACTTATAATCTGTTGACAATTGACGGATTGCAACAGACCAAGTTTGCCCTTACAGACCTGACAAAAGCAGCCTATGATGACATTACCAGGGTTGATGGCAGTTCAATATCGGCTTTACCCGACCCGGATCAGGATGCGGTAAAGCTTGTGAAGAATAAAGTATACCTGTTTAAAACGGCTGGCGGTAAAAAGGGGCTGATCTGCGCTTCAGTCCTGAGTGGCAAAAGAGGGACGATCGAAAACACGTCGGGCGAGTGGATTGAAAATACATTGTATTATCAGGTTACCCTCACTGTGAAAAGTCTGGCGAAGGAATAAGAAGTGGAATTTTGCATAAGCTTCCTCTTTATATCGGAAAGAAGAGGGAGATCTCTTCATGAAGAAGTTTGTGAAGAAGGGAAAAATATGAATTTAAAAAAGCGATTGAACGTGATGAAGAGATTATTCTTGTTGCCAATTTTATTGAGTGTACTCAATGTTTTTGGACAGAAACATTCCCCGGTTAAGGGGGAAACTGATATGATGACCGTGTGGGGAGAACGGGTGTCTCCTGATAACGTTTGGCGGGAATATCCCCGTCCGCAGTTGAAACGCAGTCAGTGGCAGAATCTGAATGGCTTGTGGAAGTACGCCATTGTTTCAAAAGAGGCGGCCGGGCCGCAGAAATTTGAGGGAGAAATCCTGGTTCCCTTTGCTGTCGAGTCGTCCCTCTCGGGCGTTGGAAAACCGGTGTTGCCGGAGCAGAAAGTCTGGTACAAACGGTCTTTCTCAGTCCCTGCCGGCTGGAACGGACAGAATGTGCTGCTGCATTTTGAAGCAGTGGACTGGGAAGCTACCGTCTGGGTGAATGGGAAGCTTGCCGGGACCCACAAGGGTGGTTCGACTGCCTTTTCGTTCGATGTCACACCTTATCTGAAAAAAGGAGAGCAGGAACTGGTTGTTTCCGTTTGGGATCCTACCGACACCGGAGCCCAGTCACGCGGAAAGCAGGTGCTGGACCCCAAAGGGATCTGGTACACGCCGGTCACGGGGATCTGGAAGACCGTCTGGCTGGAACCGGTGGGCAAAACCGCGATCCGGTCGGTTTATCCTGTTTCGGACATCGATCAGGGACAAATTGCCCTCCATCCGGAGGTGTCGGGCATCAAAGGGGGAGAGGAGTTGCGGGTGCGTATTTTAAAGGACAAAAAGCAGGTGGCCGAAAAGAGTTTCTCTTTAGCCGGGCCGGTTGTTCTGGATGTCCCTTCTCCACAACTCTGGACTCCCGATTCGCCCGAACTTTATCAGTTGGAACTGGAACTTTACAGGAATAATAAACTACTCGACCAGGCCAGCTCATACTTTGCTATGCGGAAAATCTCCATGGTGGAGGACGAGCAGGGTTTTCAGCGGATCCAACTGAATAATGAAACCATTTTTCAATACGGGACACTGGATCAGGGGTGGTGGCCTGACGGACTGCTCAGTCCGCCTTCAGCTGAAGCGATGCGTTATGACCTGGAAGTGCTGAAAACGATGGGCTTTAATATGCTCCGCAAACACATCAAGGTGGAGCCGTCACTTTATTATTATTATGCTGACTCATTGGGATTGCTGATCTGGCAGGACATGGTTTCGGGTTTCGAAACGGCGAAACGGTCGGAACAACATGTCAACTGGTCCGCTGCGGAGGACTGGGCGCGCCCGCAAGAATCAGCCCGCCAGTTTGAGGCGGAGATGAAGGAGGAAATCGATCAGCTGAAGTTTTTTCCGAGCATCGTGACGTGGGTCATCTTCAACGAAGGCTGGGGACAATATGAAACCAAACGGGTGGTAGACTGGAGCATGGCTTACGATCCCACCCGTATCATTGATGGAGTGAGCGGCTGGACCGACCGCCAATGCGGCCAGATGATCGATGTTCATCAATATCCCGGTCCCGGGATGGAGCCGGCGGTCCAAAATCCCGGAAGAGTCGTTGTGCTTGGCGAATTCGGCGGTCTGGGACTTCCGGTGGAGAAACATTTATGGAACCCGAACATGCGCAATTGGGGTTACCGAACCTATTCTTCCGTGCCGGAACTGATCACCGAGTACGCGAAGCTCATCCACAACCTGGGGCCCATGCGTCACAAAGGCTTATCGGCCGCGGTGTACACGCAAACAACCGATGTGGAAGGGGAGGTAAACGGGCTGATGACCTATGACCGGAAAGTGATCAAGATGGATCCTGACCTGCTCCGGATCCTGCATGCCCCGTTGTATTCGGCAGAGCCGTCAGCGGTGGAGGACATCATCGCCGATTCGGAAGTGAAAAGTCAAAGGATCCGTTTTTCGGAAGAGGCCCCCGGAGAAGGCTGGCAAAGCGGGGTTTTTGCAAGCCAGATGAAAAGTGTGGAGGCGCCGAGATC
>JBFXKJ010000275.1:0-5298 GCA_050173895.1 Mangrovibacterium sp.
ACCTGAAAAACATTGATCGGGTCACGATGATGAGCGTTCTTGAGGACGTTTTCAGGAACGTGCTGCAAAAGACATACGGGACAGACGAAAATTTCGATATTATCATCAATATTGACAAGGGGGACTTTGAGATTTGGCGAAACCGGATTGTCGTTGAAGACAGTGAAATCACCGATCCCAATACGCAAATTACACTGAGTAACGCCAAAAAGATTGACGAGGATTACGAAGTCGGAGAAGAGGTGACCGACGAAGTGAAGCTGAAGGATTTTGGCCGCAGGGCTATTTTAAATCTGCGTCAAAACCTGGCCAGCCGGATCCTTGAACTGGAAAAGGATCATATCTACAATAAATATAAGAATAAGATCGGCGACATTATCACAGGCGAAGTCTATCAGGTATGGAAGAAAGAAATCCTGGTGCTGGACGACGAGGGCAATGAATTGCTGCTGCCCAAGCAGGAGCAGATCCCGACCGATTATTTCCGCAAAGGCGATGCGCTTCGTGCGGTCGTTTACAAGGTAGAACTTCGGAACAACAATCCGCTGATCATCCTCTCCCGGACTTCACCGGTATTTCTGGAAAGACTTTTTGAGCTGGAAGTTCCCGAGATTTTTGACGGGCTGATCACGATCAAGAAGATTGTCCGCGTTCCGGGTGAACGGGCTAAAGTGGCCGTCGAATCCTACGATGAACGCATCGATCCGGTGGGCGCCTGTGTCGGTATGAAGGGCTCAAGGATACACGGGATCGTGCGCGAGCTCCGGAATGAGAACATCGACGTCATTAACTTTTCGAATAACGTTCAGCTATTTATACAAAGGGCGCTCAATCCCGCAAAGGTATCGTCGATTAAAATTCACGAAAACACCAAAAGAGCGGATGTTTATCTCCGGCCCGATGAGGTGTCGCTTGCCATTGGCAAAGGTGGTCTGAACATTAAGCTTGCCAGCCAGCTCACCGGATATGAAATCGACGTGTACCGTGAAATGCAGCCGGACGAAGAAGATGTGAACCTGGATGAATTTGCCGATGAAATCGAAGGCTGGATCCTGGATGAATTAAAGGCCATCGGATGTGATACGGCGAAGAATGTGCTGAGCCTCAGCAGAAATGATCTGATAAAGAGAACGGATCTGGAGGAAGAAACTGTAGATGAACTTCTGCGTATTCTTCGTTCCGAATTCGAATGAATATATTTAAAATAATTGCGTAACATTGCAAAGCTTTTCAAAAGGAAGCTTATAGAAGAAAAAACAGATTGGTTATATGAGCATTGGCAACACGAATACGCGACTTAGTAAGGTAGCCCGGGAATTCAACGTCGGTATACAGACGATCGTGGAGTTCCTGCATAAAAAAGGATTCGACGTGGATTCGAATCCAAACACAAAAATTTCAGACGATGCATATCATCTGCTGGAAAAGGAATACAAAAGTGATATTTCACTGAAAAAAGAATCGGAAAAAATTAACCTGAAAAGCCAGCGTACAAAAAAAGAAACCATAACTCTGGACGACATACAGGATGGGGCCGGGCAGGATGAAGCCGACGAAGATGATTTTTCGGCCGACGAGATCCGGATCACCGATCTGAGCAGCTCGAAGAGCGATATTCAACCGGCAAAACAGCCAAAGCCGCAAATTCCGGCGGAACCTTCGCAAAGGACCTACTCTCATCCGATCGAAAAGCCCCGGATCCTGGGAAAGATCGACCTGGACAATCTCCATAAGAAGCCGGAGCATGAAGCGGAAAAACCTTCCGCTGACAACCGGGAAAAGATCCAGATCATAAAAAAGAAAAAACCTGACTTTGCTGAACCTGAAAGGGTCCCTGAAAAGCCGCAGGCTGAAAAACCGGAAATACCGGTAGCTGCCCCGGAAACACAAGCTCCGGAAAAGGTTGAGCCTGAAGCCGTACAGGAACCGCCTATGCCCGCCAGACCTGAACAGATGCCCACGAACGTTCCGAAGGTTGAAGAAGTGAAAGTAGTGGGCCGGATTGACCTTTCTTCGATCAATCAGCGAACCCGTCCTGCAAAAAAGACAAAGAAGCAGAAGGAAGAAGAGCGCCGGGAACGGGAGCGGATACGGCGACAGGGACAAAATGAACAACAATTCAGGCAGGCACCTCAGCAACAGGGAGGTCCGCAAGCACAACAACAGCAGGCGCAGACACAACAGCCGGCTTCGCAGGAATTCAGACCCCGCGTGAATAAAGTGGCAGGGCCCACCGTGGTGGGAAAAATTGAGCTGCCCGATAAACGGCAGGCTCAGCCGGCCCATGATGATGCAAACCTGAGAAAGAAACGGCGGAGGATCGCGAAAGAAGGGAATGCCCGCGTGAATGTTTCCAAGCAGGGGCCGGGAGGCGGAAATCTTGCCTCTCAGAAGAATGTGGCCGGAACAAAGAGCAAAAAGCGGATCATAAAAAAAGAGGTCAGCGAAGAAGACGTGCAAAAGCAGATCAAGGACACGCTTGCCCGTCTCACCTCCACCAAAGGGAAATCAAAAGGTTCAAAATACCGGCGTGATAAACGGCATGCGGCCAGTGAGCGTGCTGCTGCCGAATATGAAAAGCAAAGCCTTGAAAAGAACATCCTCAAGGTAACAGAGTTCGTCTCGGTGGCTGAACTGGCCTCCATGATGAACGTTGGGGTCAATCAGGTTATCTCAACCTGCATGAGCCTGGGACTGTTCGTATCGATTAACCAAAGGCTGGATGCGGAAACCATGTCGGTGGTCGCTGATGAATTCGGATATAAGGTCGAGTTTGTCAGTTCCCAGATTCTCCAGGCAATCGAAGACGAAGAAGAACTTCCCGATGAGGTTCATTCGCGTGCGCCGATTGTCACTGTGATGGGGCATGTTGACCATGGGAAAACATCGTTGCTTGACCATATCCGCAATACGAATGTCATCGCCGGCGAAGCAGGGGGTATCACCCAGCACATCGGCGCTTACCATGTGACCCTGAAAAACGGTCAGGACATCACCTTTCTCGACACTCCGGGCCATGAGGCCTTCACCGCCATGCGTGCGAGGGGGGCGCAGGTCACCGACATCGCCATCATCATTGTGGCCGCCGATGACAGCATTATGCCGCAGACCATCGAAGCGATTAACCATGCGCAGGCCGCCGGGGTACCAATCGTGTTTGCCATTAATAAGATCGACAAACCCGGAGCGAATCCCGACCGGATTAAGGAAGGCCTCGCCAACATGAATTTGCTGATTGAGGAATGGGGAGGAAAATACCAGAGCCAGGATATTTCTGCCAAGCAGGGGACCAATGTGCATGAACTGCTTGAAAAAGTACTTCTGGAAGCAGAGATGCTCGACCTGAAGGCCAACAAGGACAGACGCGCCAGCGGAACGATCATTGAATCTTCGCTGGATAAAGGCCGCGGCTATGTGGCGACCCTACTCGTGCAAAACGGAACGCTGCACCAGGGCGATATGCTTCTGGCAGGCCAGTATTACGGACACGTCAAGGCTATGTTCAATGAACGGAACCAGCGGATCCAGGAAGCGGGCCCTGCAGAGCCTGTCATCATCCTTGGTCTGGACGGCGCTCCGCAGGCAGGTGACAAATTCAACGTGATGGAGAATGAACGGGAAGCCCGTACCATCGCCAACAAGCGCGAACAACTGGCACGCGAACAGGGACTGCGTACCCAGAAGCATATCACGCTCGATGAAATCGGCCGCCGTATCGCCATTGGAAACTTCCAGGAACTGAACCTGATTGTGAAAGGTGACGTGGATGGTTCGATCGAGGCGCTCTCCGATTCGCTCATCAAGCTTTCGACCGAAGAAATTCAGGTGAACGTGATCCACAAGGCGGTAGGTGCCATCTCCGAATCAGACATCAGCCTGGCAACCGCGTCAGACGCAATTGTCATCGGATTTCAGGTACGTCCCACTCTCCAGGCCCGGAAGCTCGCGGAAAAGGAAGAAGTCGACATCCGGCTCTATTCCATCATCTATGATGCCATCAATGAGATCCGTTCGGCCATGGAAGGGATGCTTTCCCCTGAAATCAGGGAAGAAATCACCGGAACAGCCGAAGTTCAGGAAGCATTCCGGATCACCAAGGTCGGCACAGTCGCCGGATGTATTGTCCGTGACGGCAAGATCGTCCGCTCGCATAAAGTCCGGATCATCCGTGACGGCATCGTGATCTACACAGGTGTCCTGGGTTCACTGAAACGCTTCAAGGATGATGTGAAAGAAGTTATGAAAGGTTATGAATGCGGACTGAACATCGACGGGTATAATGATATTCAGCCTGGCGACATGATAGAAGCCTTCCATGAAGTGGAAGTGGCAAAAACATTATAAAAAAAACCGGTGTTGCTGAAACACCGGTTTTTTTTTCTTAAGCCTGAAGCATCGCCTGGTATGCCGTGGCATCCATCAGTTGATCCAATTCGTCCGGATCGGTTATCCGTATTTTGATCATCCATCCTTCTCCGTATGGATCCTTGTTGATCAGTTCAGGCGTATCTTCCAGTGCTGAGTTAAGCTCGACCACTTCGCCCCCGACAGGCATAAACAGGTCAGAAACCGTTTTCACCGCCTCCACAGTTCCGAAGGTATCTCCCCCCTCAAGCGTTTCTCCGACTGTCTCAATTTCAACAAACACAATATCGCCCAATTCTCCCTGAGCGAAATCTGTAATTCCGGCAACAGCAACATCGCCGTCAACACGAACCCATTCGTGATCTTTTGTGTACTTTAAATTTTCAGGCAGATTCATATGTGTATCATTTTTTAAAAGATGGTATTATTCAAAGCCTTTTTGAAATATTTGCAGGACGCACTGCGTTTTATCTCCGCGTTTTTGGTATTTTTCTCAAATGTAATACTATTTTTTTAAACGGGAATGGACATCTTTTATATCGGAAGCCGAAGCGCTTGAATTTTAAGGCGGAATCAGCTCAAATTTCGAAGGAAGTTTCTTATTTTGCAGCCATATTTAAAGCCGATGATGTTTTCAGTCACAATCGATTCAACTGATGAGCTTGCAGGAGCAGCGTCAGAATTTCTGAAGGCCTTCCCCTACGACCGGCTATTTGCATTTTACGGGGAAATGGGTGCCGGCAAAACCACTTTTATCAAAGCCTTGTGCCGGGTATTAGGCTCAGCCGACAATATTACCAGTCCCACTTTTGCACTGGTCAACGAATACGACACAGCGGGGCCTTTCAAAATTTATCATTTTGATTTTTACCGGGTCCGGACTCCGGAAGAAGCACTCGACATTGGGCTTGAAGAATACCTGTACAGCGAGCA
>JBFXKJ010000276.1:0-5288 GCA_050173895.1 Mangrovibacterium sp.
GCATTGAACTCTTTACCATTCCTGTCAGTAAATCTGTCCGGAGCAATCAGCCGGAAGGAACAAACAGAAGTGGCCTCTTTCAGCTAAGAGCTGACAGCTAAAAGCTTTCCATGAAACCCGCGGAGCAGGTCGGCTGTTTTCATCCGTTTTTTACCTGAAAGCTGCAGGTCTGTCAGTTCCAGCCAGCCATCTGCGGCCGCGATCTTCAGCTGTGTCCGGCCATCGCTAAAGATCGTGCCGGGTTTGAGTCCTGTCTCTGCCTTGAACGCAGCAGAAAATATCTTGAGGGTCATCTTTTCCCCGTCTTCTGTTCTCACCTCCGTCCAGGCAGCCGGGTAGGGAGAAAGTCCGCGGATCAGGTTCCTGATCTGCATGCCTGGGCGACTCCAGTCAATATGGCAGTCCTCCTTAAAGATTTTCGGGGCATGTTTGAGGTTTTGCGGGAGGACATCTTCCTGTCTGATTGTTGTATAGTTCCCTTCAGCAAGCGCATCGACCGTTTTCAATACCAGCCCGGCCCCAATTACAGCTAACCGGTCATGAATATCACCGACCGTTTCGTTCCTGCCAATGGGTGTTTTTTCTCTGAACAGAATTTTACCGGTATCGATTTCGTGATCGAGCAGAAAGGTGGTCACTCCGGTTTCCTCTTCACCGTTGATGACCGCCCAGTTCAGAGGTGCGGCCCCGCGGTACTGCGGCAACAGGGAACCATGCAGGTTGAAAGTACCCAACAGCGGCATCGCCCAGACCACTTCCGGCAGCATTCTGAATGCTACGACCACCTGGAGATCGGCCTTCAGCGATTGAAGGTCCCGGATAAACTCAGGATTTTTCAGTTTTTCAGGCTGAAGCACCGGCAAATGCTGCTCAAGGGCATAGCGTTTCACCTCCGGCTGCTGAAGCTTCATTCCGCGTCCCCCCGGTTTATCGGGTGCAGTAACCACACCAACTACCTGGTATCCGTTATCCACCAGCATCTTCAGGCTCACCACGGCAAATTCAGGGGTGCCCATGAATACAATTCTCAGGTCTTTTCCGGTCATATCATTCCTTTTCAGGCAAAGATAAGGAAGAAAAGGGAGACCGGAGCTGCCGGTTACCCTTCCTCGCAGTTGGATCGTATGGACAATGGCGGCAACCGTTGCCACAGCAATATCCCCTCTTCACCAGGTAACTTTCGGTCATGATGCGGTAACCTTCCTTACTCAGGTAGTAATCCGTTCCTTCCTTAAATTCACTGTCCAGGCCAGGGAAGAGGTCATCGAAATAGGCCATTGGCTGTTATTCGTATTTAAATTTCTGAAGAAAGTGCCCCATCCGGTCGCGTTTGGTCTTCAGATACCGCTGGTTATATTCGTTCGGTTCAATTTCAATGGGGATTATTTCGGTTACCTGAAGTCCATACCCTTCGATCCCCACTCTTTTGACCGGATTGTTGGTCAGTAACTTCATCCGGGTCACGCCGAGGTTTCTTAGAATTTGAGCACCCACTCCGTAATCCCTTTCATCAGCCTTAAATCCCAGGTGAAGATTCGCATCGATCGTATCCAGGCCGGAATCCTGCAACTTGTAAGCGGCGATCTTGTTCATCAACCCGATTCCTCTGCCTTCCTGCATAATATAAACAAGCACACCTTTCCCGGCTTTTTCGATCATTCCGAGTGCTTTGTGCAACTGATCGCCGCACTCGCAGCGCATCGACCCGAAAATATCGCCCGTCATACATGAAGAATGCATTCTGACAAGAATTTCTTCGTCGTGTTCCCATGTTCCCTTGATCAGGGCTACATGCTCAGCTCCGTTCGATTTCTGACGGAAAGGTACGATCCTGAAATCGCCGTAAAGGGTGGGAAGATGCACTTCTTCTCCCTGAATGATGAGACTTTCCGACTGAAGCCGGTATGCGATCAGATCTTTTATGGAAATGATTTTTAGGTTAAATTTTTGGGCAACTTCCATCAGTTGCGGCAGCCGGGCCATGGTTCCGTCTTCATTCATCACTTCAACCAGCACTCCGGCAGCTTTTAAGCCAGCCATTCGGGCCAGGTCAACGGCCGCTTCCGTATGTCCGGCACGCCGTAAAACACCACGCTCCTTTGCCTTTAACGGAAATATGTGCCCCGGGCGGCCCAGGTCGTCCGGTTTCGTATCCTTATTGGCAAGGGCGCGAATGGTCTTGGCCCTGTCAGCGGCAGAAATTCCGGTAGTACAACCGTGTCCGATTAAATCGACCGAGATGGTGAAGGGGGTTTGGTGCAGCGAAGTATTCTGTCCGACCATCAGGTCCAGTTCCAGTTCCTCACATCGGCTTTCGGTCAGCGGCGCACAGATCAGTCCACGTCCGTATGTGGCCATAAAGTTAACCTTCTCAGGGGTTATTAACTCGGCTGCAGCTATAAAATCGCCCTCGTTTTCGCGATCTTCATCGTCGACGACAATCACCAGATCACCACGCTTAATGGCGGTAACCGCTTCGGATATTGTATTGAGTTTAAATTCAGTCATCAGAATTTCCGGTTTTTCAAATACCGGTGCAAAAATACAGAAAAATTCCCAGATATGACAACGATGTTCTGATTAGCGGTGCCCCTGCCTCAAGCTGCGCACAAAACAGCTTATCGTACTGCTTCGCGCAGGTGCACCTGCGCGAAGGTATATCTGGCTAATCACGCCTTTCCGGGGGAATCTGCTGTCTGTAAAAATCCACAAGCTTACCCACGATGGCGAGATTGTCAAATCGGGCACGGATGAAATCGACTGATTGCTTGCATATTCGGGAAAATAATGCTTTGTCCGAGAGCAGATGATCGATTGCAGCAATGAAGTCGTCCGGAACATCAGCAATGAGAATATTCTCCCGGTCGATCGCAGGAATTCCTTCACAACCCACCGAAGTGCTGACAATTGCCTTTCCCAGAGCCATTCCCTCGATAATCTTGATTCGCATCCCTGTCCCGGAATGCAAGGGGACCACCATGATGGCCTTGGAATTCATAAAACTGGATGCATCTTCGACCTCGCCCAGAAAGATAACGCGGTCGCTTTTATAACGCGCTTCGATCCAAACCGGCACGTTGCGCCCGGCGATATAAAATTTAAGGTTGGGATACTTGTTATGGATAGCCGGCCAGCAGTTATTCAAAAACCAGAGCAAGCCTTCCTGACTTGGCGGCCAGTCCAGCGCACCAATATGAAAGAGAGACGGGTATTCCAGATTTTTTGCCGTGGGAACCAAAGACGCCAGGTGAATACCTGTCTGAGAAGTATGTCTGGGCTTTTTATTCCCCAGCCGGTCCAGGATCATGCCGTCACGTTCAGTAATCGATACCAGCACATCATATTGATTGAGGTAACTCAATTCAAATTTTTTCAGCCTCCTGACAAGCCTCCGAAGATAAAGAAAACGCCAGATCCCTGCCATCCGGTCGGAATAGTCCCAGATTTCATGTTCAATGTTATGGGCTCGATAAGAAACAAGCGCTTTACTGTGTTTCCGGATCAGCGGAATATAGGGGCAAAGGTAAAGGCCTTCGATCTGAACCACGTCATATTCATTCCCCGTGAGGAGTTTTACCAGCGCTTCACCGTACCGGTCGCTGATACACTGCTCTACATGCAAGGGTAAATCAGAAAAGAACAGGTTTCGCAGGATCCTTCCCACTGATCTTTTCACCGGAATATTCACCAGATGAAAATCGATTTCCGCAGCAAGGTGTTCCGGAATATATTCCTTTTCAATATGATGATCATCCGTATTCATTGCCAGAACCGTTACCTGATGACCGTGAAGGAAAAACCCCTTCGATAAGGTTAAAATCGCGATTGCTTCACCATCCTTTGGAGGCCAGGGGACTTTACTTGCCAATTGAAGAATTCTCATTTCCGGTAAGTTCAGATTTATTACCCCAGGAAGTCAGGAAGCTGAAAATCTGTTTCAGCCTGTGCTGGTAGGTTTCTATATTCAGCAAGCCCGAATCGTTAACGGCTTTATATGTCAGAAAGAGTCCGATCGGTAAAAACAGGAAAGTTGAAAACCACATCCCGTTGAACATGCCCCACACATCTTCCCGTGCAAATTTCTCGCCCACAATGGAGACCATGTAATATGAAATAAACAGCAGAATGGAAACAACAACAGGCATCCCCAGGCCACCTTTCCGGATGATTGCACCTAACGGAGCCCCTATAAAGAAAAAAATCACGCAAGCTATTGACCAGGTAAACTTCCGGTGTTTTTCCATCGAATATTTATTGAGATACTTTTTCAGGTTGTACAATTCGGAAAGGTTCTGATCGATATATTGCTTGTTAGACCGGGCCATTTCGACCGCAGAAGCAAAGATCTGGCTCCTGTCCATCGGATCCAGTCCGGCGTAAATTTTTTCAAAATCGACTTTTTTATCCGGGACAAACGACTCGTAAGTGCGCAGGGAATCTGCCGGATGGCTGAGCCCGGCAAGCGATTTATTCAGAATATCATTGTACCGGAGGCTCAGCGCAAACCTCCTTACCCTGAACTGATAATCGGTATACAGCGAATCTTCAGAATGTTCGAGCTGTTTCAGGTTCATCATCCGGTAAATGCTCCGCAGCATATTTTCGTCTGTTCTTTTAAAGTCAAAACCCCTGAGCGGAACATTTACGATTTGCTGATCAAAGTGCGTTCTTCTGAAAGGATAACTTTTATCCCGTCCCCTTTGATTTGGATTGATTTCCATTGATGTCTGCCCGTGAAAAAGAGTCATGATCAGAGATTTCTTATCTTCAGAGATCCGCATAAAGCCTGAATCGGCTACCGTAACTGATGTATTCCCCTGATTTTCGGTATGGTCATAAACCAAAATACTGTAAAGCATATTGGAACTCCGGCTTTTCCTTTCCACCTTAATACTATATCCGTCAATATCGTTGGTAAAGACTCCTTCCTTGATGATCATTTCCGGCTTCTGTTTCTTCACGCTGAACATCAACGCACTGAACTTCAGGTTCGTTGTAGGAAGGATATTGTTGGAAAAGTAAAAAGCAAAGATACACAAGCCCACCGCCACAATAATCAAAGGACGCATGACACGAAAAAGAGAGATTCCGGAAGCCTTCATTGCAACGAGCTCATAATTCTCTCCAAGGCTTCCGAACGACATGATGGAAGCCAGGAGCATGGCCAACGGAAAAGCCATGGGGACCAGGGCCATGGATGCATAAAAAAGCAGTTCGAGGATAATGTTCCATTCCAGGCCCTTCCCGACCATATCATCAATGTACTTCCACAGGAACTGCATGAGCAG
>JBFXKJ010000277.1:0-5281 GCA_050173895.1 Mangrovibacterium sp.
TTTGATGGTGAAGCTATGGATTATGACAACAGCCGTTTGTGGAACCGGATTTTTGGTGCCGATGATGAGCTGATTTCCAACTTTGTGATATATGTTGGCAACAGCCTGGGGAAAACTCAGTTGCCTGATGCGGTGGAGGCCAATCCCTATGGCTTAAAGAACATGCTGGGGAATGTAGCCGAGTTCTGCTCCGACTGGTATGCTCCTGATGCCTACCAGCAGCTTTCAGACGGTGTTCGTGACCCCCGGGGGCCTGCTTCAGGAACAGAACGGGTAATCCGGGGCGGTTCATTCAAGAGCCCGGCTTCAGACGTGCGTTGTGCATCGCGCGATCAGACACAGGACGAAGCCTGGATGAAAACGGACCCGCAGATGCCAAAGAGTATCTGGTGGTACTCTGACTGCAATATGGTGGGATTCCGCGTCGTTTGCGAATATGATGAAGCTACCGGAAAAAAATGAAACTGAATTGCGAAATCATTTTACGGTTCCCGGACAATGTGGTCAGTTAGTTTGGAACAAACCAGTTGACGACAGGCGGTGACCGGAAGCAAATAAATTACTAAATTATACTGGCCATGAGTGAATCGAATTTTTCAAGAAGAAGGTTTTTGACCAATGTGGCTGCCGTAAGTGCGGTTGGAGCCCTTGGAGTGAAAGTGTTATCATCCTGTGCCGAGAAAAAGCAGGCTGAAGATCTGAACATACCTCCGCTGCTGGATGCAGCGCCCGATGGTGCGCCTATTAAGGCGGGACTGATTGGTTGCGGCGGCCGCGGATCAGGCGCAGCGCTCGACTTCCTGAGTGCGGGTCCCAACCTGGTGATCCACGCCATGGGCGACGTGCTTCAGGACCGGATCGATGAATGCCGGGCAAAATTGAAAAAGCAAAAGAATGTTGACGTTCCTGATGAGAATATCTTCGTTGGATTTGATGCCTATGAAAAGGTCCTGAACTCCGGAGTTGACATGGTGATCCTGGCGACGCCTCCCCATTTCCGCCCGGCCCATTTTGAAGCCGCGGTACAGGCCCGCAAACATGTATTTATGGAGAAGCCTATTGCTGTTGATACCGCAGGAATCCGTTCGGTAATGGCAACGGCAAAAAAAGCGGAATCCCTGAACCTGAAAATCGTTACCGGAACACAACGGCGGCATCAGCGTGACTATATCGAAGTGTACAAGCAGGTCAAAAGCGGTGCCATCGGCGAGATCGCTTCGGCCAATTGTTACTGGAATCAGTCACAACTCTGGTACAGGAACCCCAATCCCGAATGGAATGAGATGGAATACATGATCCGTGACTGGGTGAACTGGCTGTGGCTCTCGGGCGACCATATTGTTGAGCAGCACGTTCATAACCTGGATGTGATTACCTGGTTCACCGGCACACATCCCACAAAGGCAGTCGGCTTCGGTTCCAGGCAACGCCGGGTGACCGGAGATCAGTATGATAATTTCAGTGTTGATTTCGTGTACGACAATGGCATGCACCTGCACAGCATGTGCCGGCAGATCAACGGATGTGTCAACAACGTTTCTGAATTTATCATGGGAACAAAGGGGTCTACCAATTGCAGGAACGCGATTTATGATGCCAAGGGTACGGAGATTTTCACCTATGATTATCCCCTCGATGAAAAAGGAGAGAAAATGAAGAACGTGAAGATCAGTCCGTATGTGCAGGAACATATTGACCTGGTAACCTGTATTCGCCAGAATATCGCTGTAAACGAAGCAGAGCAGACAGCCATTTCGAACATGGTTGCCATCATGGGCCGTGTTTCTGCATATACCGGTAAAGAAGTGACCTGGGATGAAATGATGAACTCAGATATGAAATTAGGTCCCGCAACTTATGTGATGGGGCCGGTGGGTATTGTTGAAAATGCAAAAATACCGGTTCCGGGTGAAGCTTAGGAAGCTATGAGCCATGAGCCAATAGCTGTCAGTGAAGAGTGAATTGAATGGGTTATATGGTCTAATGGCTGGATAGTATATGGTTTTTAAGACAAATAATTACATCGAAGTTATTAGCTTTAGCGAAAAGAGCTAAGAGCTGATAACTAAGAGCTAATAGCTAGGAAAATGAAACAATCACGCCGATCATTTATGGAGATGGCTGCCACAGGAGCAGCTTTGGCTGTTTCGGGAGGACTGTTTTCGTCATTTTCTTCGGGTACTTCGGGGGAAGCAGCCAGGAAGACAGCCAGTCTGAAGATTTCCTGCCAGGAAGGGGTCGCTCCGGGAGCAACGCTGACAGAGAAGCTGGACTTCATTGAATCGCTTGGTATTGTCGGTCTCGAGCCCGGGGGCCACGACCTGGGGAAACGGGTGGATGAAATCCAAAAGGCGCTGCAGGGGAGGAATATCAAGGTGAGTGCAATTTGCGCGGGATTCGATGGGTGGCTCATTGCTGAAGATCCGGCGATCCGGAAGCAATGCATCGATTCAATGAAATCGATCCTCGAAGCAGCAGGGGCCCTGGGATCAACCGGGCTGATCTTCGTGCCGGCCTTTAACAGACAGGCATCACTGCCACATAAAGATGCACGTGCCTTGCTGATCGATGAAATGAAAGAGCTGGGCGAATTTGCGCTTCAGCATAAGACCCGCATTTTGCTGGAACCACTGAATCGCCGGGAGTGCTATTTCTGCCGGCAGGTGGCAGACGGAGCAGCAATCGTTCGCGATGTGGATAGTGCCGGTGCAGCTGTAATGGGCGACTTTTGGCATATGACATGGGAGGAAACCAGCGACCGCGGCGCGTTTATTTCCGCAGGCGATTACCTGCATCACGTGCATATTGCCAGCCGGGAAAGACGAAAAATGCCCGGAGAAGACGGGCAGGCCGATAATTATGTCGATGGCTTCCGCGGGTTGAAAGACATTGGTTATCAGGATTATCTCAGTTTTGAATGTGGTTCTGAGGGAGATAAGAAAGTCACTCTGCCCGCTGCCGTGAAGCTGATCCATGAACAATGGAAAAAAGCCTGAGGCTTTTTCCTCAAACCAGGTACTGTCTTTGCAGAAGAAGGTCCTGAAAAAAAGCCATCTTCTGCAGAGACAGAAAAAAAAATGCGGTATGGTGATACCGCACTGGAAAAACGTGAAGTAAAAATTACTTCACATCAACTGTGTAATCATAAACCTGATCGCCGGTTGCCAATACAACCTGATAGGTGCCTGCCTTAAGCCTGGACAGATTTAATCCTTCATTTACAGAAAAAGTATTTTCCAATGCTTTGTTGTAGATGAGATCATTTCCGTTGTAAATAAGCAGATCCATCTGCTCGCCGGGATAATTCAGGTAAGCCAAGCGAAGTACATCGTCCGTAAAAGCAAAGTAAGGACGGACCAGATTTTTCAGGCTTCCCACTTCAATGCTCCTGCTGTCAATATTGAAATCACGTTTGCTGGTAGCACCGTCGATATTCACAGCAAGCGTGTACTTCCCGTCTTCCAGCTTTGAAAAGTCGTACACCTTCCGGTAATCAGCCATCTTGCCTTCGGTTTCCTTGTAATAAACAATTTCGCCGGCCGAATTTTCAATACTGATTTCAAAGGTGCTTTCTGCACCGTTAGAGATCGCAACCACTGCGCGTTCGGCATTCAGGGGCAGAATATCCACCCGCAGGTTCCCGGTGGCCAGGGCAACATTCGCACTTAAAGCAATTGCTGCCGTCATTGCTAATGTAGAGATCGTTTTCATCCGTAAATAATTTGTTTTTTAATTGTCGTATGGAACTCGCATAGCCAGGGTTTCCATTCCTGTTTGTGCCTGGCATGATCATGCTCGTTTCATGACTTTGTTTTTAATTTTGGTTTTCGATAATCCGTTTTCGGATGTTCTTTGAAACAAAAGTAGTATGTTTTACAACATATGCTGTAAAACATACGTTAATGGTAAGTTAAATTTATGTTGTGCAACATATGGAGAAAAAAACAGCGCGGGAAACGCAGGAAATGCCGTACTATTGGTAGTTTAGCACAATCATTTTGGATTAAATTATAGACAGTTAAATTGAAATGATAAAATGAAACGAGCATGTTGCGCTGTAACGCCCGAGTTTATGATAATAATTTACGGCAACATGAGAGTTCCATACGTCGATGTTCTTTAGAAAAGTGACGAAGTTTAGTACGCAAATTATGCACGGTTAAATTGAAACGATAAACATATGAAACGAGCCATGGAAGCCGCGGCATTCGCCCGAGTTGATGTTTACACGCGAGTTCCATACGTCGATGTCCTTTAAAAAAGTGATGAAGTTTAGTACGCAAATTATGCACAGTTAATTTGAAACGATAAACATATGAAAATCAACATCTTGCAGTTGTTGAACGGTGCTCGTCAGGCGAAAGGACTGACCGTAATTATCGATGTTTTCAGGGCTTTTTCTGTAAGTTGCTATGCATACGGAAAGGGTGTGGAGCGAATTTATCCGGTGGGAGATATTACAGAAGCGTACCGGTTAAAGGGTGAGAATCCGGAATATGTATTGATTGGAGAAAGGAACGAAAAAAAACCTCCGGGCTTTGACTACGGAAATTCACCCAGCCAGCTTTTGGATGCCGATCTGTATGGGAAGACCATGGTGCATACCACCAGTTCGGGAACCATGGGCATTGCCAACGCGCTGCAGGCGGGCGAAATCATCACGGGCGCCTTTGTCAATGCCGGTGCAATTGTGCGTTATGTCAGGGAGAGGCAGCCGGAGGTTCTTTCTCTGGTGTGCATGGGCTATGCAGGGACTTATCAGACCGAAGAAGATACCTTTCTTGCCGAGTACGTCAAAGCCCGGCTGGAGGAAAAGGAAGTTGACTTTGACGGAATGGTGGAGAAGATCAGGACAAGCTCGGGAGCACGGTTCTTTTCGCCCGAAAAACAGGAATGGGCTCCGTTCACCGATTTTAACCTTTGCATGGATCTTGACCGTTTTAATTTTGTATTAAAGGTTGAAAAGGAAAGCCGGAGAAACTATTTAAGAAAGATCGATATTTAATAAGGGAAAACGAAGGCAGCAGGCCGGAAAAACGAAGCCGGAAAACGAAGCCGGCAAAACCGGAGAACGAAAGCCGGAGAGCGCGGCTCAGAAAATTTTTGTTGAAAGAAGATATCAAACGAACACAGATGGGCTATAATTTTGATGAACTAATTCGGAGGGAGGGAAGCAACTGCATCAAGTATGACTTTCGAAAGGATGTTTTCGGCAGGGAAGATGTTCTCCCGCTTTGGGTGGCGGATATGGATTTTAAGACGCCTGATTTTGTCATTGAAG
>JBFXKJ010000278.1:0-5257 GCA_050173895.1 Mangrovibacterium sp.
GGACCACCTCCATGGCGATGGGAGTTGTGGCATTATAATCAAGATAAATTGGTGCTGTCATTACAGTTTAACCGGTACACCGGATAATTTACCGCCCATTTGGAGCAGGTTTTTATAAAAAGCCTTTTTCATACCAACCGGGCTCAGCCACCATTTTTCAAAAAGTATTTTCCCGATATGCCATTTCTTGCCAATCTGTTTTAAATGAACTTGCGGATGAGGTTCGCCGAAGAAATTACCATAAGCGAAGCCTGCCAAATTTTCGCCGGCTTCAAGCATGCAGTAACCGTCGGCACAAAATGTTTCGTCTGTCTCAACACCGTTAATTTTGTTGGCAATATTTTTTGCCACCACATCGGCCTGTAAATGGGCAAAAACACCCGCTTTAGGAAGCATCATCGGTTTATCCGGGTCCCATCTCCCGGGTAACGGAATGGATGCAATATCCCCGATGGCAAAAACATTCTCGTATTTTGTTTGCAAAGATGCGGCATTCACGTTTATCCAGCCATTTGCGTCAGCCAAGTCAGTTTTTCTGATAACTTCCGGTACCTGATGTGGAGGAATAATAACCAGCAAATCATATTCAAAAGACTCTTTCCCGTTAAAAAACAACTGTTTAGATTTTGTATCGACGGAATCAAGTTGCATCTTTGGATGAAACCGGATTTTTTTCTTTTCGAGAATGCTTTGAACTGCATTTCCAAGTTCCGGCCCGGCAACAGGCAGCGGCTGTGGCTCCGGGGTAAACAGGTCTATTTCAACGTGAGCCCGAATGCTTTTGGCGGAGAAAAAATCTTCAATAAGCATCGTTCCTTCATAGGGTGCGCCCGGGCATTTATAAGGCATCGATGAAACCACAACGGCTACTTTACCTCCCGGGAAATTTTTCAGCGTTTCATGTAGTTTTTCAGCGCCCCCATAAGTATAAAAGTTATGGATGCTGTCGCCCCAGCCAGTAATTTTTTCCGGCGCCAAATCCGCGCCTAACGCGATGACGAGAAAATCATAATGATACGCCTTTTCACCTGCTATTACTTTATTCTCAGCCGGAATAATTTCACTGACAACCGCATTGACTACATCAACACTCTTTTTCAAAAGCAATTTGAGCGGGACACTTACCTGTGATTTATAGCGGTCACCGGTCATCATCCATAAATACGAAGGTGCAAAGGTGTGTTCTTTGTTCTTCTCAATCAGGACAATTTTGTACCCCGGGTTTAAATTTCTACTCAATTCATTTGCGGTTACAATGCCACCTACTCCGCCTCCAAGAATCACAATTGTTTTCATCTTATTCAGGTTGATTAATTCTTTCCAACTGTTTTATTTTCCACTCGGGATACCCTTCATCAAGCCTTCTGACTTTAAACCCGTTTTCCGAAAGGATTTTAACGGCTTCATCAGCCAAAACACAAAACGGGCCGCGGCAATACGCAATAATTTCTTTATCTTTAGAGAAATCTTTTAAACAGCACAGTAATTCATCCATCGGCACCGATATTGCCCCGGTAATATGCCCCAATCCAAACTCAACCGGAGGACGGACATCCATCAGCAATACATTTTTGTCGTTTATCATCGACTCCAGTTCATCAAGGGTTACGGAGTTTAGCGCATGATTATCTTTGCGTTGCCGGTTCAGGATTCTCTCCAGCTCGGCAATTTCGCGAACGGCATATTTTGTAATGTGCTGGTGCAAGGACAGAAATTCATCGTTGACAAGGGAATAGTAAACGTAATGCCCTTCCTTTCGTGATTTTACGATGTTGTTGTTTTTTAAAACCTGCAGGTGCTGCGAGGCGTTGGCGACGGTAAGATTGGTTGTTTCAACAATCCCTTCCACGCTTTTTTTGCCTTGTGAGAGCATTTCGATGATTTCGAGGCGTGCCGGGTTGGCAAGCGCTTTCATCAGTTTGGAAAGCCCGTCGTACATGGCATCTTTAAATTCCCGTCCTTTCATTCCCGTTGTTATTTTAATTTGATTTTGCAAATATAATAGCTTAATTCTATTATTCAATAAATTTATTGAATAATAGAATTTTCCTGCATCAATATTTTTATCGGGATTAGCACCAATCCAAAATGGCAGCTACCATCAGGCTTCTCTTTTAAATGGAAAAGGGGAAGATATTGAAAACATATGAAAAAAAAAAGGGGATTCTATCAAACTTGATAAAATCCCCGCTTTGGTGACCCCATCGGGATTCGAACCCAAATCGTCAGAACCGGAATCTGAAATTCTATCCATTGAACTATGGGGCCAAAGGCGCTGCAAAAATAGTAAAACATTTCTTATACTATTCAAAAAAAGTAAAAACTTGGACAAAGATTTGTTTGTTCTGTATTGTTGATAATTCTTGTGACAGGAGTAGAGATGGAAGGTTGAAATACATTATTTTTGTCCTATATGGAAACATTTACGATGACAGAGACTATACTGGAAAAAAGCAGGCTGTTTTTTGAAGATTATTCGAAAAAATCAACAAAGTCCCGGGATTTTTACATTTCCGACAATTTGCAGGTTAAGAAAGAGCATTCATTGCGTGTCGCAAAGCTTGCAGCCCACATCGCCGACAAGCTGGGGCTTGACGAGCAGGAGTGCCGGTTAGCAGAATTGATTGGCTTAGTGCATGATCTTGGCCGGTTTCCTCAGTTTGAGAAATATCAGAGTTTTGATGATCTGAAAACAGAAGACCACGCGACCCTCGGTACGGAGATTTTAAAGGAAGCCGATTTCTTTAAGGAATTGTCGGAACCGGAACAGCAAATTGTGATCCAGGTAATTGAGGGTCATAATAAACTCGCAATTTCCTCTAAGGACAAGCCTGTTATCTTGTTCAGCCAGATTCTGCGTGATGCCGATAAACTGGATATTTGGGAAGTGGCCGTTTCTTATCTGAAAAGGGACGGAAGCTTTGGGCTACCCTCCATCAGTTTTAATTTGCCTAAGGCCCAGGGCGTCAGTGAAGCCGTTATAAAGGGAATCCTGTCAGGAAAGCCCGTCTCCAAGAAGGACCTTCAGTCGGTAAATGATTTTAAGATTTTCCTGATGGCGATGGTCTATGATCTGAATTTTAAGGCGAGCTTCCAAATTCTGAACCAGAAGCAGTTGATTACAAAGATCTACGATTCAATGCCCAAACGAGATGACGTGATCAATGTTTACCGGCAGATCAGGCTCTTCATTGAGAATAAATTCGTGGAGCAAAAGGGGAGTTGAGCATGAGTAACCGGTTAGTCTGTATTTGCAATATGGTTTCGGAAAAGGAAATCCTGAATGCATTGAAAAAAGGGGCAGAGGACACTGCCGGCGTTCAAATGGCAACCAGAGCAGGGACGAGTTGCGGAAAATGTCTGATTCAGATTGATCAGTTGGTGGAGGAGTATCACACTTTGTATGCTCAGGAGACGCAGAGACGCTTCGATTTTTAACAGACGAAAAGGATGAGATAAAATAAAAAAGCTTCCCGAGGGAAGCTTTTTTATTTTATTGGTAAGCTGCTCTTATGCGAGAAAGCTCAGGAGAATACCGGCGGCTACAGCAGAACCGATCACTCCGGCAACATTGGGTCCCATCGCATGCATCAGCAGGTGATTGGTCTTGTCGTACTGCAGTCCGACGACCTGCGATACGCGCGCACTGTCGGGAACGGCAGACACACCGGAGTTTCCGATAAGCGGATTGATTTTTTTACCTTCCTTCAGGAACAGGTTGATGATCTTGACAAAGGATACTCCGCCGGCTGTGGCAATGACAAAGGAAACCGCTCCAAGGACGAAAATACCGACCGATTTCATGGTCAGGAAGGTCGTTGCCTGAGTCGAAGCGCCTACGGTAAGCCCGATCAAAATGGTCACGATATCGATCATCGGGCCTTTCGCAGTGTCGGCCAGACGTTTTGTTACACCGCTTTCCTTGAGCAGGTTGCCGAAAAACAGCATGCCCAGCAAGGGAAGACCACTGGGAACGATAAAGGTGGTCAGGAGCATTCCTGTGATGGAGAACAAAACCTTCTCGGTCTTCGAAACGACACGGGGCGGCTTCATCCGGATCAGGCGTTCTTTGTTAGTGGTCAGCAACTTCATGATAGGTGGCTGAATAACGGGAACCAGCGCCATATAAGAATATGCGGAAATGGCAATCGCTCCCATTAAATCAGGCGCCAGTTTCGACGACAGGAAGATGGCTGTCGGTCCGTCGGCGCCACCGATAATCCCGATCGCACCGGCTTCGGTGGGACTGAAACCCAGGGCCAGGGCAATACAGTATGCCCCGAAAATGCCGAGCTGGGCGGCAGCTCCGATCAAAATCAGTTTCGGGTTGGATATGAGGGCCGAGAAATCAGTCATCGCACCAATACCCAGGAAGATCAGCGGAGGATAAACCCCCTGTATGACCCCAAAATAGAGATAATTCAGCACACTGCCGGATTCATAAACGCCAATCTTATATCCCGGGGCAAATGCAATGTTGCCCACCAGGATCCCAAAGCCGATCGGGATCAGCAGCATGGGTTCAAATTCTTTTGCAATGGCCAGGTAAATGAAAGCAAGACCGATTGCAATCATGATCAGGTGTCCCACGGTCAGGTTTGCAAAGGCTGTGAAGCTCGCAAACTGAGCTAAATGATCAATAATAAAATCTGCGAAACTGCCCATACGTTATTCTCCTATTATCATTAACACATCGCCTTCCATCACTGCATCGCCTTTCCCTTTCAAAATGGAAACAACCTTTCCGGCCTTGTCTGCCTCAATGTTGTTTTCCATCTTCATGGCTTCAAGCATCAGCACCTTTTGTCCGCGTTGTACCACATCTCCTTCCCGCACAAATACTTCGAGAATGACTCCCGGAAGCGGAGATTTGATGTTCCCGGCACCCTTCGGTGCTGATGGGCTCGCGGTTTTCGCCGAGGCCGGATGAATATCAGTTGAAGGCACCGCTTTGGGCCGGACAAGCTTCGGCGTTTTCGTGGTTTTGATCTCTTTTTCAACTTCAACCTGATAGGAGGTTCCGTTCACCTCGATCTCAATGACATTGTCTTCAATATTGACAATCTCGGTGTCGTACTGATTGCCGTTTATTTTGAACTTAAATTTTTTCATGATTTTCGTTTATTAGCGTGGATTTTTCCTTAACGTGTAAATTTTTGAACTCCAGGGAGAATAGGTTCTTGATACTTTTCTGACTGTAAGCACAGTATTCTCAAAGTCGTGCATCTCGTTCTGATACAGGTATAAAGCCATGGCA
>JBFXKJ010000279.1:0-5241 GCA_050173895.1 Mangrovibacterium sp.
CAGAAGTTTCCTTCCGATCATTTGCCGGTGGTGATTAAGGCTGCATTCACAGACAACTGACTTTTTTCGGGAAAGCATATGCAGGCTGTCCTCCGGGGCAGCCTTTTTTTATTATTTTTGCTGCCTATGGCAAATAGTTTGAACCAAAAATCAATCACGGGCATTGGGAATGCGCTTGTTGATATCCTGGTCCGGCTCGAGGACGACCGTCTGCTGGATATCTTCGGACTTCCAAAGGGAAGTATGACACTGGTCGATGAGCATCTCTCGCGCCTGATGCTTGAACGTACAGCCGGACTGAAGCAGACAATGGAAACGGGGGGGTCGGCAGCCAACACCATCCGTGCGGTGGCCTGCCTAAATGGAAAGGCGGGATTTATAGGTAAAATCTGTGATGACGGGGAGGGGCGGTTTTTCCGGTCTGAATTCGGGCGTCTGGCGGTTACCAGTCACCTGCTGTACAGCCCCACTGCCACTGGAAAAGCCGTGGCACTGATTTCACCTGATTCAGAACGTACATTCGGGACTTATCTGGGGGCAGCCAGTGAAATGACGGCAGATGAGCTCACTCCCGCTGTTTTTGAAGGATTTGACTATCTGCACATCGAAGGCTATCTGATCTTTAATCATCATCTGATCGAAGGCGTGCTGAAACTTGCAAAAAATGCAGGTCTTCAGATCTCGCTCGACCTGGCGAGTTTTAATGTGGTAGAGGCTAACCTGGATTTTCTGAAGAAACTCGTCGGCGAATATGTGGATATTGTTTTTGCCAATGAAGAGGAAGCCCGGGCATACACCGGACTAGACCCTGTCGATGCGGTACGGCATATTTCACAAGAGTGCAAAATTGCCGTAGTCAAGATCGGCCGGGAAGGCTCTCTGATTTGCAGCGGAGAGTCGTTTGCCAAAGTAGGTACGCCCCAGGTATACAGTGTGGATACCACCGGTGCCGGTGATGTCTATGCCGCCGGGTTTTTATATGGTCTTGCCAATGACTTCAGCCTGCAAAACTGCGGCAGGCTGGGATCGCTCCTGGCGAGCAAGGTCATTCAGGTACTGGGTGCCAGAATCCCTGATGAAAGCTGGGCTGAGATCCTGATGGAAGCGGAGCGGTTAAGAGAAAAAGCATAACAGAAAACGGAACACGGAGATCCCCGGATTTTTAGATTCTCAGATTGTCTGCATATCTGAACAGCCGGCTTGTGTTTTTCTAAAACAAACCATGGATCTGTGCATCGATCTTATCGATGACACTGCTCAGGTCCTCCGGATTTTTAATAAAGTTGGTTTTATCGACATTAACAACCAGTACTTTCCCTTCCTTGTAACGATTGATCCATGCTTCATACCGTTCATTAAGTTGTTTCAGGTAATCGAGCCGGATGGAATTCTCATATTCCCGGCCCCTTTGCTGTATTTGGTTCACCAGCGTGGGAACGCTTGCACGGAGGTAGATCATCAGATCGGGGGCCTTGATCAGCCGGCTCATCAGATCAAACAAACTTTTGTAATTCTGAAAATCCCGGGTCGACATGAGCCCCATGGCATGCAGGTTCGGTGCAAATATTTCGGCATCCTCATAGATTGTCCGGTCCTGAATGACCGTTTGACCCGACTTCAGGATGTTCAGGATTTGGCTGAAACGACTGTTCAGAAAGTAGATCTGCAGGTTGAATGACCAGCGTTGCATATCTTCATAGAAATCGTTCAGATAAGGATTGTCATCTGCCGATTCATAATGCGCTGTCCAGCCGTAATGTCTGGATAACAATTCTGTAAGCGTTGTTTTTCCTGCTCCAATGTTTCCCGCAACGGCAATGTACATTTTGGTAGATTTAGATGAGCAAATTTGCACAATTATTTTAGATATTAATTCAGTGCTGCCAGGTTTCCCCTCACCCGTTCAATGGAAAATAATGACTGCAAAGGCCGGAGGCATACGATTTAGCAGCGCTTTAAAACGACTTTTGCATAAGCTGCTGCAGTTCATCAAGATACTTCCGGTCGTTTGCCAGCCGCGGGATTTTGTTTTGCCCGCCCATTTTCCCCCTGCTTTTCATCCATTCGTAGAAAAGACCTCTGGGTGCGATAACCAGATGCGGCCTCTCCAGGGTGAGATTTTTATGCCGTTTGGCCTCATAATCTGAATTGAGCGTTTTTAAGGTGACGTCCAAAACCGATACAAAATGATCGATATCGTCGGGCTCCTGGTCAAATTCGATGATCCATTGGTGGGCTCCCTTGTTGTTCTCAGACATAAAAACAGGACCGGCTGTGTATTCCAGGATGCTGGCATGGGTCCGGGCGCAAGCCTTTTTCAATGCTTCTTCAGCGTTGTCGACGATCAGTTCCTCGCCAAAAGCATTGATAAAATGCTTCGTTCGTCCGGTGATCCTGATCTTAAACGGATGCTTTGATGTGAACCGGATGGTGTCGCCAATCACATAACGCCACAAACCCCCGTTGGTGCTGATCACCATCGCATAATTCTCACCGGTGACGACTTCGTCCAAAGAAAGAGCCGGCGGGTTCTCTTCATGAAACCGCTCCATCGGGACAAACTCATAATAAATGCCATAATCGAGCATCAGCAACATGTCGCTGCCGGAAGGATCATCCTGGATGGCAAAAAAGCCTTCCGATGCATTATAGGTTTCCATGTATTTCATCGAGCCGGAAGGAATCATCTTTTTATATTGTTCCCTGTAAGGATCGAATTTGATTCCGCCGTGAATGAATACTTCCAGATTGGGCCATACTTCAAGAATATTGTTTTTTCCGGTGGTTTCAAGAACTCTTCGCAGCAGGACCAGATACCAGGACGGAACACCCGAAAGTGCCGTCACATTTTCATGAAGAGACTGTTCAATGATTTTTTCCACTTTTTCCTCAAATTCCTCGATCAGGGCAACCTCTGTGGGCGGAGTGCGGTAAAAATCGGTCCAGAAAGGAGTGTTTTCAAGCAAAATAGCAGACAGATCGCCGTAGTAAGAATTGTTATTGTATTGGTTTACCCGGTGGCTTCCGCCCAAAATCAGGGTTTTCCCTGTCAACACTTTTGATTCCGGATTATTCCTGAGATAAAGGGCAAAAACATCCTTCACTCCCCGGTAATGAACCCCTTCCAGCGACTGTTTGCTGACAGGGATGAATTTGCTTTTATCATTGGTCGTACCTGACGATTTGGCAAACCATTTAATATCACCTGGCCAGAGCAGGTTTTTCTCTCCCCTCATCAATTGTTCAATTCGGGGGGCAATGTCTTCATAACACTGGAGCGGAACTCTTTCCTTGAATTCTTTTTCCGTGCTGATCGACCCGAAATCGTACTGATCACCAAAAACCGTATTCCGTGCTTCATGCAAGAGGTCGAAGAGAACCTCTCTTTGCGTTTCAACTGGATGCTCCTTAAATAAATCGATTTCATATAATCGTTTGAAATTTATCCAATTGACAATTGAATTTAATATTGGCATATATTTTCCCTTATCTGTGCTGAACGAAGTTACCTTTTTCGCCCGAAAGATGAATATATTTCGGTTGTTTTCTATGTCGGGCTTCAATACTTTTTGAAGATTGTTAAAACGAATGAAGAAATTTTTATTTTTACATGTCAAATACCCGCGTTAAAGGATGAACTACATCGACATTATTCTTGGGCTGTTGCTTTTGGTTGCTGCAGTCCGGGGATTCATGAAAGGCTTCATTTATGAAGTGGCCTCGCTTGCCGCTCTGATTCTCGGCGTATGGGGGGGAATTCATTTTTCCCATTCCCTGACTGACCTCATCAGGCATACTTTTTCATGGAATCCCTCTTATCTCCAGCTGCTTTCTTTTCTGATCATTCTGCTGGTTATCGTTGTTCTGATCCATTTGCTCGGGGCGGTGCTGAGCAAAATAGTGGACGCCGTCTCGCTTGGTTTCCTGAACCATACTGCCGGCCTGTTTTTTGGGATTGTAAAAGCGGCTTTTATCCTCAGTATCCTTTTAGTGCTGCTGGATCGTTTCGACAGGCAGCACGATTTCATCCCGGACGAGGATAAAGCAGCTTCGAGAACCTATGAACCGCTGAGGGATTTTGTACCCTCTGTCTTCCCGTTCCTGAATTTTTGGGAAGAAGAAAGGATGCAGGATAAACCTGAGGAAAATGGACAAAAAGTGGTTTAGAAAGAAAAAACTTCCGGTGGAAGCCATGCAAGACATACCTGCCTGAAAATATCGTTTAGAAAGTTCCATTTTTGTATCTTTGCGCGGACCTGGTCAGCAGCGGCATGCTGCTGCGCGGGAACCGGTAATAATTGTAATACGACTCAAATGAATTTTGTTGATGAACTGACCTGGAGAGGAATGATTCATGATATGATGCCCGGCACCAGGGAACAGCTGGAGAAGGAAATGACGACAGCTTATGTGGGAATTGACCCGACTGCCGACTCTCTGCACATCGGGCATCTGGTTGGCGTGATGATGCTGAAGCATCTCCAGCTTTGCGGCCACAAGCCAATTGCGCTCATTGGCGGGGCAACCGGAATGATCGGCGATCCTTCGGGAAAATCGCAGGAACGGAACCTGCTTGATGAGCCGACACTCCGGCACAACCAGGAGTGCATAAAAAAGCAGCTCGCGCGTTTTCTTGATTTTGAATCGGATATTCCCAACGCGGCAGAAATGGTTAATAACTACGACTGGATGAAAGATTTCAGTTTTCTGGAATTTATCCGCGACATTGGAAAGCACATCACAGTCAGCTACATGATGTCGAAAGACAGCGTGAAGAAACGAATCGGGGAAGAAGGCAGTGCAGGAATGTCTTTCACGGAATTTTCCTACCAATTGGTACAAGGTACCGATTTTTTACATTTATACCGGGAGAAAAATTGTAAATTACAGATGGGCGGATCGGATCAGTGGGGAAACATTACCACAGGTACGGAACTGATCCGGAGAAAGGAAGGAGGGGCGGCTTTTGCCATGACCTGTCCGCTGATCACCAAAGCCGACGGTACTAAATTCGGGAAGACCGAATCAGGAAATGTATGGCTCGATCCGGCGTTGACCTCACCGTATAAATTTTATCAATTTTGGTTGAACACCTCCGACGAAGACGCCGAACGGTATGTCAAAATCTTCACCCTGTTATCAAAGGCTGAAGTCGATGATCTGGTAAGACGGCACCGGGAATCGCCTCACCTGCGGGAATTGCAGAAGGTGCTGGCCGAAAATATTACCACGATGGTCCAT
>JBFXKJ010000280.1:0-5229 GCA_050173895.1 Mangrovibacterium sp.
AGCCGGGCTCTTGAATGAACCGCCCCGGATTACCCGTTCTGTTCCTGAAGCAGGCCCCCGTGGGTCACGAACACCGTCTGAAAGCTGCTGGTAGGCATCAGGAGCATACCAGTCGGAGCAGAACTCGGCCACATTTCCCAGCATGTTCTTCAAGCCATAGGGATTGGCCTCCACTGCGTCAGGCAAGTGAGTTTTCCCCTGGCTGTTGCCATCATAGATCACATAGTTGGAAATCAGCTCATCATCGGCACCAAAAATCCGGTTCCACAATCGGCTGTTGTCATAATCCTTCGCTTCACCCTCGAAGAAATAGGGCCCTTCCTTACCTCCCCTGCTGGCATATTCCCACTCTGCTTCGGTGGGCAGCCGGTACGTTTTGCCGGTCTGCTGCGATAACCACCGGCAATATGTTTCAGCCGCATGGTAGCGCATGGTGATGGCAGGCCGCTTTCCAAGTCCCCAGTTCTGGTCGGGCTGGCCATAAGGGGGTGTGGGGCCGGTAATGGCGTCCACGTTACCTTGTGTACGGGCTCCTTCCGTATCCGAACTGCGTCCTTCACCACCTGCCTGTGCATAGAAAGCCAGGAACTCATCCCAGGAGACTTCGATTTCCGACATGAAGAACGGACTTAGCTCCACTTCCTTCACCGGTCCCTCGTCTTCCTGTCTCATCGACTCTTTTTCGGGGCTGCCCATACGGAATTTTCCTCCCGGAATGGCTATCATATTGAATGAAACAGTCGAGGTGGGAATATATTCGGTAAAATTTGCAAAGCTGTCAACTTTTGCCGGTTCAGTATAAATCTGCGTGTTTTCCGCCATCAGCTTACCAAATTCGGTGTTACTGGCATGGATCGCGTTGGGATCATAATGCCCTACATTCAAATGGCAGTTAATACACTGCAAGTCTTTCTCTTTCTCATTCTGCGTATAGTACAGATGCGCATCCATTCCTTCCTTGCTCAGGCTAACCGGGAAGAGATTGGCATGGCAGTTCAGACAAGACTGGTTGAAGACAAAATGCCGGGCCTCTTCAACAGTCGACTTGGCTTCCCAGTTAAATTCGGTTGAATCCTTAAACAGGTATCCGTACACGTCATGGATGGCCAGTCTCGTTTTTTCTTTCATATAGCCATGCCCTTCAGGAGGCAAATGGCATTCCACACAATGCACACGGATGCCGCTTTTATTGTCATAATGAGATGATAATTTCCAGGATTCGGTTACATGCGGGTGAACGTGGCACACTTCACAAAACTCGTCAGTTGAAGTCTCTTCCACCACCTTGTTCGCACTGATCATGAACAAAACACCCACCGTAAATCCGATAAAAAGGATAAGAAGAACTTTCTTTCGCAGGAACTTTCCCGTTTTCTTAAACATGCACAATTGGTTTAATAGTGTTATACTTTAGGTTGAGTAGCTTCAAAATTAGCAAAATATTGCTATCGCAAACGTTTTCGGACAAAAAAACAGCGGGTAAACCCAGGGGCACCCGCTGCATCATTCTGTCACGTGTATTGTTTGACAATGTTATTCCTCATGCGCAGCAAGCAGGATCTCCAGGATTTTCTTCCCGGCGGCAGCAACGCTCGTTCCGGGGCCAAACACGGCAACCACCCCTGCGTCGTAAAGGAACTGGTAATCCTGCGGAGGGATGACACCACCCGCAATAACCATGATGTCTTCGCGCCCCAGCTTCTTCAGTTCCTCAATAACTGCGGGGATCAATGTTTTGTGTCCGGCGGCAAGCGAAGAAACACCCAACACATGCACGTCGTTTTCAACGGCCTGGCGTGCCGACTCTTCGGGAGTCTGGAACAGAGGGCCCATGTCGACGTCAAAGCCGAGATCGGCATAACCAGTTGCCACTACTTTCGCGCCGCGGTCATGACCATCCTGTCCCATTTTGGCGATCATAATCCGGGGCTGACGACCTTCCAGTTCTGCAAATTTCTTTGCCAGTTCCTGTGCTTCCAGGAAGGTCTTGTCCTGTTTGCTTTCTGATGAATACACTCCTGAAATCGTTCTGATTACTGCTTTATACCGGCCCACGACTTTCTCGCAGGCATCTGAAATTTCACCCAGTGAGGCGCGCTTCTGCGCCGCTTTGATGGAGAGATCGAGCAGGTTTCCTTCACCTGTTTCCACGCATTTGGTAATAGCGGCCAAAGCCTCCCTGACTTCGCTCTCGTTCCGTTCGGTCCGAAGCTTCCTCAGCCGTTCGATCTGCGCCTGGCGAACTGCGGTGTTGTCTATTTCCAGAATGTCGATCGGATCTTCTTTGTCAAGCCTGTATTTATTGACACCCACAATGGTCTGAACACCGCTGTCGATCCGTCCCTGAGCCCGGGCAGCAGCCTCTTCAATACGCATCTTCGGGATGCCTGTTTCGATGGCTTTTGCCATTCCTCCCAACTTTTCGACTTCCTGGATCAGGTTCCAGGCCTTCTGCGCCAACTCGTGGGTCAGCGATTCCACATAGTACGAACCGGCCCAGGGATCCACACTCCGGCAAATCTCCGTTTCCTGTTGGATGTAAAGCTGGGTGTTACGGGCAATGCGGGCAGAGAAGTCGGTCGGCAACGCGATTGCCTCATCCAGCGCATTGGTGTGCAGCGACTGGGTATGTCCCAGCGCAGCAGCCATGGCCTCTATTGCCGTACGCCCTACATTGTTGAACGGATCCTGCTCGGTGAGCGACCAGCCCGATGTCTGGCAATGTGTGCGTAATGCCATCGACTTTGGGTTTTTCGGATTAAACTGTTTGACCAGCTTGGCCCATATCATGCGGGCCGCCCGCATCTTGGCAATTTCCATAAAGTGATTCATTCCGATCGCCCAGAAAAACGACAGGCGGGGAGCAAATGCATCCACGTCCAGGCCGGCTTTGATTCCCGTTCGAAGGTAATCCAGACCGTCTGCAAGCGTGTAAGCCATCTCGATGTCGGCAGTGGCGCCTGCTTCCTGCATATGATAGCCCGAAATGGAAATGGAATTGAATTTCGGCATCTTCTGCGAGGTGAACTCAAAAATATCGGCGATGATCTTCATCGAGAATTCAGGCGGATAAATGTAGGTATTCCGAACCATGAATTCCTTCAGAATATCATTTTGGATGGTTCCCGCCAGTTCTTCCAGTTTGGCGCCCTGTTCCAGAGCCGTCACAATGTAAAACGCCAGCACGGGGAGCACGGCGCCGTTCATGGTCATCGAAACCGACATCTTATTCAGGGGGATCTGGTCGAAGAGGATCTTCATGTCCAGGATCGAATCGATAGCCACACCGGCTTTACCCACATCACCCACCACACGGGGATGGTCGGAGTCGTACCCGCGGTGTGTGGCCAGGTCGAAAGCCACTGAAAGCCCTTTTTGACCTGCAGCCAGGTTGCGGCGGTAAAAGGCATTCGATTCCTCGGCTGTCGAGAAACCCGCGTATTGCCTGATCGTCCAGGGAAGCATGGCATACATGCCCGAATAAGGACCACGAAGGAAAGGGGGAAGACCGGCAGCATAGCCGAGATGCTCCATGTCTTCAAGATCTTCTTTGGTGTAGACTGGTTTCACCGGTATCTGTTCCGGGGTAAGCCAGTTCTTCTCAATTTTGTTCTGTGCCTGCCAGGCCGCACCATCAGGCCGCCCCGCAGTCGCTTTGATGTTTATGTTTTTAAAATTCGGTGTCATATTTTCTTTTATTTTTTAACACGAAGACACAAAGACGCCAAAAATGATTAAAGAAAACCATTGATTTTGCGTTTGATACCTTGTTTTATCACAGGTACATTAAAATTGATCAGATATCCAAGTTTCAAACCTGCTAATTTCATATACGTTAATAATTGAACTTCATGAACTGGCAATATGATTTCCACTGCTTTTAATTCAATTGCAACTGAATTTTCAACCAACATATCAATAAAGTACTCTTTATCGAGCACTTTCCCTTTGTAAATAATTGGTAAATTCACCTGTCGTTGAACGTAAAGGTCAAGTGTTTTTAATTCTTCAGCAAGGCAAATTTCATAGACTGATTCAAGTAACCCGGGACCAAGTTCTTTATGCACCACATAAGATGCATGAACAATTTTCTGCCCGATTCCTTCATATACAGCCTTTGAAATCATACTTTGTGTCTTAGTGACTTTGTGTTTAAACAATCTTCAATTGAGTCTGATATCCCTTTAGTTCTTCCAGCAGATTGCTCTTCACGTGAATGAAGTTGCTGATACCTTTGGCTTTCAGTTCCTCCATGCATTCAGGGGCGCCGGCCACTGCAAAGATGGCATCCTTAGCCAAAAGACTGAAGGCTGCGGGAGCCAGGTCTGCATATTCCTCATCGGAAGAGCAGAGCACGACGATATCGGCATCTGCGCTGCGTGCAGCGGCAATACCTTCTTCCACCGTGGCAAAACCGTTATTGTCCTGTACCTGGTAACCGGCAACGGCAAAGAAGTTGCAGGCAAACTGGGCGCGTGCCTTCCGCATTGCCAGGTTTCCCATCGTCAGCATGAAGGCCAGCGGGCGTTTCCCTGTTTCAGCATAGCGGTCGGTCGCTGCACGCAGCTTCTCAAAAGCCTGCGAACCCCGGTACAAAACGAGCGTTTCAATCTCGGCATCAGCGGCCCTGCGATCTTCTTTCTCAAAAACCAAATCATCGGTTGCCGCACCGATCTTTTCCGTGAAATTCGGGAACTGGTTTGTTCCCAGCAAATTTTCGCGACGGGTAGCTATATTCATCTCCCTTTTCGCTGCCATTCCCCGGATACCAGCCTGAATAAAACCGGCTTTGGCTGCTGCGATAAATCCGCCTTTGTCCTGGATTTCGAGGAACAGTTTCCATGCCTGATCAGCAATCAGGGCAGTCAGTTCCTCAATATAGTATGAGCCCGCAGCCGGGTCTGCAATCTTATCAAAATGAGCTTCTTCCTTCAGCAACAACTGCTGATTTCGGGCGATCCTTTCAGAAAAGACCGTCGGATTCTCATAAACTGCATCAAAGGGAAGGACGGTAATCGAGTGAGCTCCTCCCAACACCGCACTCATGGTCTCGGTCTGGCTGCGAAGCATATTCACATAGGGATCATAAACTGTTTTATTCCAACGGCCTGTTTCTGCGTGAACCAGCATTTTCTTTCCACAATCGAATTCAGGCTGATAAGCATTCACGATTTCAGCCCACAACAACCTTCCGGCACGCAGCCCGGCAATCTCCATAAAGTAGTTCGA
>JBFXKJ010000281.1:0-5196 GCA_050173895.1 Mangrovibacterium sp.
GGCCCCGGAATTTTGCTTCCTGTTGGATCGATCGCAAAATTCCGGGGCCAGTCGCCCTGAACCGGTTCATTACCGATGAGCGAGATCCTTCCTGATGCCGTATCGCGCGAAAATACCGCTATTGAATTCAGCCCTCTGTTCGAGCAATAGACAAACCGGCCATCAGCGCCCAGATGGATATCGGCACCATAGCTCGCTGCTGAGTAGCCGGGAGGAAGGCTCGAAACAGTCTCGGTCATTTCACACTGTTGGTTCCTCATTTGCAACACACTCACCGCCGAACCCATTTCGTTCATCACGTAAATAAATTGCCCGTCGGGTGAAAAATCGAAATGCCGGGGTCCAAATCCCGGAGTCATGGAAACAGCTTCCATAGAGGCAGGTTGCCAGGACAGGCTGTCAGGTGAAAAGGCATAGAAATTAACTTTATCGGTACCCAGATCAGCCGTTACGAGAAGTTTCCCGTCGCTGGTAAAGAGAGCGGAATGCGCGTGCGGTTCCTTCTGACGGGTACTGTCAGGTCCCGATCCGGTATGCTGAATGAGTTGTTTTAATCCACTAAGGCTGCCGTCATCACGAACTTCAAAAATGGAAATACTTCCGCTTGTATAATTGGAAGCCACTGCGGTCATGCCATCGGGTGAAATTTCGATATGACAGGGATGATTCCCTCCTGTGCTCTCCTTGTTGATCTTTTCCAGTTTCCCGTCTTTCAGTATCCGGTAAGCTGTCACCGACCCGCTGTCGGTTGTTCCCGGCCCGCTCACTTCACTCACCGCATAGAGATAATGCCCCCCGGGATGGATAGCCAGAAAAGAAGGATTCTCTTTGTTGGGTGTGACATGTTTCAGCACGAGATCACCGCTTCCGGGATTGTATTGATAACAGTAAATTCCTTCGCTGCCCTGATCGGTGTAGGTTCCCACGTATAGCAAATATTGCTTCTCCGGCCTGCACGAAAAAAAGAGAACCACTGTCAGCAGGAAGATGGTTTTGTAAATGACCGCTCGCTTCATACCTGATTTAATTAAGTTTATTGTAATTTTCCATCGCCGAAAGTAAACTGCGCCCGTTAAATCATCATGAAGATCAGAACAAGACGGGCAGTTGCCTTGTTAGACACTGTAAATTAACAACATTTTTAAAATAACCATGCAAATGAAAAAAACATTTCTTCTTTTTCTCATTATTCTCCCCGCCCTCGCAGTGAACGGACAGAAACTGGTAGAGCTTTGGAGAACGGGTCCTGTGATGAAAACCCCTGAATCGGTTTTATACAATCCTCGTTTGGGCGTCATTTTTGTCTCGAACATCGACGGAGAGTCAAACAAAAAGGACGGCAAAGGATTTATCTCACAGCTGAGTCCCGACGGTCAGATAAAAAATCAGGAATGGGTTTCAGGGCTGAACGCACCGAAAGGGATGGCTTTTTCCGGAGATAAGCTCTATGTCGCCGACATCGACGAGCTGGTAGAGATCGATTCAAAGAAAGCAGCGATCACGAACCGCTATCCGGTGAAAGATGCTGTTTTTCTGAATGATGTCGCGGCTGCCCCCGATGGCCGGATTTTCGTTTCAGACACCAGAACCGGAAAGATCCACATGCTGCAGGACGGCAGCATCTCTGAATGGCTCCCGGAAACGAACATCCCGAATGTGAATGGACTTTATGTGGAGGGGAACAAGCTTTACACCGGCTCGGACAAACTCCTGCAGATTGACCTGAACACGAAGGCCGTGGAAACCATCCAGGAAGGATGCGGTGGTATTGACGGACTGGATAAAGAAAAGGGAAACCGGTTTGTGTTCTCCAATTGGGCGGGACGTATTTACCTTTTTGAAAACGGGAAGATGACGAAAATAGCCGACAGCACGGCCGAGAAAATTAATACCGCCGATATTTCCTTCGCCCGTGCCCTGAATTTACTGCTGGTGCCCACATTTTCAGATAATCAGGTCGTGGCGTACCAAATTGAATAAGAAAACGGAAATAAAAAGCTATCTTTGTCAAAGTTCGGGAAATTGCAGCACCGGCTTCATCCTGTTGTTAATCATCCGCCCGTACCTTCTTAAATTATTCAGATCCCGGCATTTTCTTGCCGGATTATCTGAATTCGATAATAAATAACGAGAAAAACAGACAAATTATGTCCAAATCACAGGAAACATTTAACAAAAAAGAAGTAAGAAACAAAAAAGAGAAAAAACGGAAAGAAAAAGAAAAGAAAAGACTGGAAAGAAAAGATGCCGGTAAAAGAGGCGATTTCCAGGACATGATCGCCTATGTCGATGAAAACGGGATGATCACCGCCGAGATTCCGGATCCGGCGAAAAAAAATGAAGTCAAGCTCGAAGACATCCGCATTGCCGTGCCGAAGCAGGACGATCAGAAAAGAGACCTCACCAGAAGAGGAACCGTCACTTTCTTCAACGAATCGAAAGGATTTGGTTTTATACGGGATCATGAAAGCAAGGCCAGTATATTCGTCCATATCAACAATGTATCAGGGCAAATAGCCGAAGGTAATCTCGTTCAGTATGAGTTGGGGGCGGGTCCCAAAGGTCCGGTGGCGCTGAAGGTGGAACCGGTCAAATAATTCACTGCGCGTAAGCCGGATTTAAAAAGAGGAAATCCATACTTTTTTGCTTTGTTTTTATTCCGGTTTTATGTTATCTTAGGATGATAAAACCGGAGTTTATGAAAAGAATCGTTATCGTTTGTATTGTTCCTGTTCTTTTTTGCTTCAGCCTGTCTGTCCACGCTCAAAAGGAAGTTAACACCGGCCTGGTTTCGGGGCTGATCAGGATCAAGTACCAATCAGAAGATTTTCTCCTGCAGGCCTTATCGGCCGCTTCTCCGCAACAAAGCTTACAGGCATTGAGGGATTACAATACCACCCGGGCATTGACCGATCAGGTTTTGTATCAGTTGATGGCTGACATGCGGGCGAAAAATTCGGTTCGTATTTTTCGAAAGTTAAATCGCTACTACAAAGCACACGCACTGTCAGAACCGTTGGAAAAAAAGAATAATATAGCGGGCTACACCCGGGCCATTGCCGAAGCATGGGCATCTTGCCGGGACCAGGTCTATTCTGTTCCCAAAGGCACGCTTCCTGTAGAAGACCTTCTCAGCCAGGGATGGACCATCCTGAAGGATCTCCGTGCGATGCGGACCGAGCGGGTAAACGGTGTGGTCGAAATTCTGAACAGTGCCAGGCTGGCAAGCCCGTCCGAAGTGAAAAAAGCAGGTAATCCTTAGGAAAACGACGGTTTTCATAGTTCTTTAAAGCCGATTTTTTTCTATCTTGCCTGCTCACACAAGACCGAGAAAATTCATGAACAAAATCTATCACTGGGCTGTCCTGGGCTGCGGGAAGATAGCCAGGAAATTCAGCAGTGACCTGAAGTTACTGCCTCAGGCATGCCTGTATGCCACTGCCTCAAGAGATTTGTCCCGGGCCCGGGAATTCGCCGAAGAATTCGGCTTTCAGAAAGCCTACGGCAGTTATGAGGAAATGGTGGCCGATCCGCTGGTCGACATCGTCTATATCGCCACGCCTCATTCGTTTCACCGGGAACATGCAATGCTGTGTATGAATCACGGCAAGGCTGTACTTTGTGAAAAAGCATTCGCTATCAACAGCAGCGAGGTTCGTGACATGATCGCCTGTGCGCAGAAAAACGGGACATTCCTCATGGAAGCCTTCTGGACCCGGTTTCAACCTGCATTCCAAAAGGCAGTGGAAGTGATCCGTTCCGGAGAGCTGGGGAAGCTGATGATGGTCCGGTCTGATTTTGCCTTCAACAGCCCCAAAGACCCCCTGAAAAGGTTATACAACATGGATCTTGGAGGTGGCTCTTTGCTCGATATCGGCATTTATCCCGTCTTTGCCGCTCTTTTCACCCTCGGCAAACCTTCCGCGATCAAAACAATGGCAGGCTTTAGTCCCACCGGAATAGAGGAAACGATCCTGATGAGTTTTAAATATCCCGGAGGAGAGATGGCTTCGCTGTCTTCCAGTTTTGCCTCCTACTCCTCCGTTCAAACGGAGTTCTGGTGCCAAAAAGGATACGTCCGGCTCAATAAACGCTGGCATGCGCGGACACAGGTGGTGGTCTGGAAAGAAGGAGAAGAAGGCGAACAGATTCTCTCACCTCAGCCCTTTGAAGGACTGGGATACAACCTGGAAGCCGCTCATGTGATGGATTGCCTCAAAGCGGGAAAAACGGAGAGCGACCTGATGCCCCTGTCCTTTTCACTTCATTTAATGGAAGTCCTCGACCAGGTTAGAAAGGATGCAGGTGTAATTTATTCCAAACATGATCATCCTGAGTTATAAAAAAACCGGGCTTTCCCCGTTTATTCATCAAAAACACCTATTTTTAGGCAAATTTTTATCCTAATCAAATGAGGCACCTGATTCTGACATCTTCCATTTTCTTCATTTTGGGTTTAAAAATGACCAATACGATCGAGCCAAACCCAAAGATGGCAACCGACACGCTTCATATTACGGTTCCTGAAGCCCGGGAAGTACCGGCAGTGAATGAACAGAAAACCGCAGCAGAAGAAAAAGCCGGCAAAGGAAAAGAGGTCATTCCGGGCTCAGGAAAACTCACTGCACCGAGGCCGGCTCAATCGGCTGATAAGGCTGAATAGAGACAAGCCATTACCTCTTTTTACTGAAGTTTTTTGTCAGAATCGGAACATAAGCCATCCTTCTTATAACAAAGTCACCGGTTAAACGTTAAGATTTTTAAATTCTCCCTGAAGTTTCGGTTTCAAAGAGATTGTAAAAACACGTTTTTTTAACTAGATTTGAATCAGTTCAAAATAACTTTATCATGATTGGATCATCCGAACTCATCATTAATCCTGACGGAAGCGTATTCCACTTACACTTAAAGCCGGAGCAGGTTGCCGACACGGTTATTCTCGTTGGTGACCCGGGACGGGTTGATCTGGTTGCGGAGCATCTTGAAAAAAAGGAAGCGAAAACACAGAACAGGGAATTTGCCTCCGTCACAGGCCGCTGTCAAGGGCAACCGGTAACAGTGGTATCAACGGGGATTGGAACCGACAACATTGACATTGTACTGAATGAGTTGGACGCATTGGTCAATATTGACTTCAAAACACGGGAGATTAAAGAAAAGTTAAGATCATTGAATATCATCCGGATAGGAACATCA
>JBFXKJ010000282.1:0-5179 GCA_050173895.1 Mangrovibacterium sp.
GGGTCGCCACTGCCGGAGAAGACAATCCTTTTGTTTCCAGGTAGGGTTCCAGTGCGGCTATCGTGGGCGATTGGCCGCAGAATGCCAGCTCCCGGATGTAGTAAGCTTTCACTTCCTGGTCGGAGGCTTGCCCCAGAGCGGTCAGGAACGACTTTTCCGTCAGGCCGCGAAGATTTTCATGCCCGGGTGCGCCGGCGTAACGCGACAGCGATGACAGGGCGTAACGTGCCTGCGTGTCGTCGCCGGTTCCGGCGGGAACGATCAGGGCGAAAAATTTCGCCAGGCCTTCCTGTCCGAGGGCAGCCATTTCACCGGCAAGACGGTCGGCATGCCCGAAGCCGGGAGCGGGGAACTGGGCCAGGATATCGGCCACTTTTGTATCGAGTGTTCGTCTGTCCTGTGCGAAGCCCGGAATTGTCAGGATCATCGCCAGGAGAATGCAAAAAACAGATTGTATTTGTCGTTTCATTTTATTCTTGTGTCTTGATACTTGTGTCTTGATACTGTTCTATATTTTCCACTCACCGCGCATGGGCTGATTGATCAGCTTGTTGGCTTCATCGTCGTTGATGAACTCCTGCTTGTCAGGGTCGAACTCCAGGTTACGGCCCAGACGAAGGGCAACGACGCCCATGTTGACGATCGTTGCCGAACGATGCCCGTTCTCTTCATTTAAGGCGAATTTTTTGCGGGTGCGGACCGATTCGCTGAAAGTCGTGATTCTTGGCTCCGGATCGGGCAGCGAGTCGATCAGTTCATTCAGCCCCGGGATATCCGACTTGAATCCCTTGAAGATCTTTCCTTTCGGACCTTCAATGTAGGCGGCATTCTGATCCTTGTTTTCACCGTCAAGGATGATCTGGCACCCGTCGGCGTAGGTATACGTGATTTTGCGCCAGGTACCGATTGCGTCGTAGTGCTGCTGCGGTGCATCAACTTCAACCTTCACGGGGCTGGTATTGTCTTTATCGAGGATGTACTGAACGGGGTCGATGTAATGCTGTCCCATATCGCCCAGTCCGCCGCCGTCATAATCCCAGTAACCACGGAAGGTCTGGTGGACACGGTGCACATTGTACGGCTTGTCGGGCGCCGGGCCGAGCCACATGTTGTAGTCAAGTTCGGCAGGAACCGGTTGAGGTTGCAGGTTGGTCTTCCCAACCCAGTAGAATTTCCAGTTAAAGCCGGTTACTCCGATGATGGTGAATTTGTGGGGCCATCCCAGCGCGCCGCTTTGAACAGATTTTTTCAGCGTCTTGACCGTTGTATTCAGTCCGTAGATGTTGTCTTTGAACCGGAACCACGTATTGAGCCGGAACATGCGGCCCGTGGCATTGATCGCTTCCACGACGCGTTTGCCCTCGCCGATGGTACGGGTCATCGGTTTTTCACACCAGACGTCTTTGCCTGCCTGCGCAGCCATGACCGACATGATGCCATGCCAGTGCGGAGGAGTGGCAATATGAACAATATCGATGTCGGTACGGAGCAACAGTTCCCTGAAGTCGGAATAGCCTTTTACTTCTGAACCTACCTTTTGCAGGGTTGAGTTCAGGTGGTTTTTATCCACATCACAAATGGCCAGCAGCCGGGTCCCCTCGTAGGTGATATGCCCCTGGCCCATTCCGCCGACCCCGATTATGGCCTTGGTTAACTGATCGCTTGGGGCAAGAAAGCCCTGGCCTCCCAATACGTGCCTCGGAATAATGGTTATTCCGGCCGCCGCGGCCAGCGATTTCTTCAGAAAATCGCGCCGGTTGTTTATTTTTTCACTCATGGAAATTTTAATGATTTAGTTATCGTACCAATTTATAGAATTCTCTTATACAAAGAAAGGCGGATATGTATAATGTGAGGGGTAATAAAAGGGGTAACGGAGGAAAAAGTATCAAGACACAAGGCACAAGACAAGAAGATTCAGGAACCAGGAACCAGGATTCAAGAACCAGGACAAAAGACAAGGAGACAGGAAGATTCAAGATATAAGACAGGGAAGAGGAACGGTTACGACTCAGCTCCCGAAGTGGTGCTTCTGAAGGCGTGGGGATAAGGTTCCTGGTAAAGTTCCCGGTAGAGTTTGGCGAACTGATCATAAACAATCCTGGCCAGACCAAGCTTGCCCTGCCGGGTGAGCAGTTCCAGTTTCCGGTTGAGTGCCGGTTCGTTGAGCGGGTCGTGAAGACTGATCATGTCGGCCAGTTCATATGCCAGGGAAGCATATTTAAGTTCACCGGTTCTCTCCAGCCAGGTCAGTCCTGTTTCAACAATGCGGTCACTCGTCTTACTGATAGAGGGGTCGAGCCAGGATTCGTTCATCCCGGAGAAGAGAACGCCGCCATTCGCGATTTTAATCAGGATTTTCAGCTTTTCGACAGGGACAGGGGCCTTTGGTGGTAAATTTTCCAGCTTTTCAATCAGGCGTAAGGCATCTGTGTAATCGCAATAACACGACTGATCCACGGCTATTGTCCACAGCTTGTCCTTGAACACCAGCCGGATGGATGAACAGGATGCCAGGACTGATTTCAGGTTCTGGATGTTGGTTCCCCGTGTGTTTTTGGCGTTTTGGGAACTCATCCCCGGCCAAAGAATTTCGGACAGCTTTTGCGTGTCAATCCCTTTCTGTCCGTTTTGACTGTGCAGAAAAATCAGGATAAACAATTGTTTCAGCTTAGGGGAAAGTTTCCGGCTGATGTCGGCACCTTCCTGATTGATGAGGTGCAATCCGCCAAAGCAGATAATTTTTTCACAGGCGGCTGCAACGATGTGTTCATGATCGGTCGGGGCCGGATGGATAACCGGTTTCTCTTTTCGGAATACCATTCTTTTTAATAAGAGAGATGCTCCCAGCAACAGGAATGCCAGGACAACAGAGAGGATGGCTGTCCGGCTTCCTTTCGTTTTCTCAGGAGTGCCGGAATACTGTCGGAAGATCTCCTCCTCATTCAATTCTCTCTGCCAGATCTTAATTTCACCGATCGCCCCCACAAAGAATTCTTCCCACAGGTTACTGCCAATCAGGAGTGTGTTGTCCGATTCGGTATAGGGAGAGATCAGGTTGACCTGTTCGGTGAGTTTTCCGTTTACATAAAAGCGGATCCGGTTTTCATAGGAGGAGTGCACCAGCGAAATGAACGACCACTGATTGACAGGGATCGGTGAATGCATGGAGATATAGTCCTTGATCCCCTGCATGGTATAAGTGAGCATGCCGTTATGCAGCTTAAGGACGAAATGGGTGCCCTTTCCCAGGATGCTGTTGTTGTTGTCCAGTTTGGCCGGTTTGATCCAGGCGGTGATGGTGAAATTGGGTCTCAGGGCCTCCCGGCTTTGCGTTCCGGCATCCAGGTAAGCGCGGCCTTCGAACCAGGCGCACTCACCGCGATCGGGATCCCGGATTAGTTTTACTCCGGTGCTAATGATCTCCCGGTCATTTTTCCTGACAAGGTTGCTGATCCGGTTGTCAGAAATGAAATGATCGGTGAGTTCAAAGTCACTGGTCAGCGCCAGGGCTTTAAATTCTTTAAGGTAGCCCCGGTTGTCGGGAGAATCGTAAATAATGTCGGGCGAAAACCGGTACCCGGCTTTGTAGGGGACAAAAGGAAGCGATTTGCCCTGAATGAGAGGAAAACAAAAATAGCCGTTGGTCCGTGCATGGGGATAGCCTTTCCAGGATACTCCGCCAAGCAGCTTATCGCCGGAGCGAACGGCCCCAAAAATTTTTTGTGTTGCGTTTAACCGCATAACTAAAGGGGCAATTCGCCTGTAATTGGCTGGAGTTCCGGGGATCAGACCGGGGAGTTTCCCCGATTGCGACCAAAGGGCGAAAAAGAGTGAGTCGCAGGAACCTGCCGATGCGCCGGGATCGGCCAGCAATAGTTCCCGGAAGCTGAAAAGCGAATCGGCAAACAGGCTGTCAGCGCCTGCAGCCGGTAACTGCACCCGGTCGGCCTCGCTTTCGTGGATCGGTACAAGCTGGTCCTGCTGAGTTTTGATCGATGACCCTGTTCCGTATACAGGGATCAGATTTTGCTGCAAGGCCAGTTTTTTGAGCCATTTTTCATTTTCCGGGATGATGTCTTTTTCGTACAGCGCGAGGGGGACTTTCAAAAGCAGGAGGCTGTCGCGTTCTGTCTGGCCGAAATCGCTGATGCTGACAAGCAGATGCGCTTTCAGCCTGACGACCGTTCGAATGCTATCGGAAAGAAGGGCATAGGATGCCGGTGCCGCATACGGTAGCAGAGAGGTCATGAGAAAACCAAAGAGGAACAAGAACCGGTATGTCAGTTTTTCGGGTCTCACGGGAACAACGATCAATGTTTAGGCAAAACATGCAAAGTTAATAAAGCTTTCGAAAGATGTCCCGGCAAAGGATTTTTCCTGCCCTTCCGGCTGACTTAATTCATCGGATGGGAAGCATTCGAATTCCAGCGCGGACTCTGAAAGCGGACCGGATTCCCCGTGATCTTTTTTGCCGTTTCCCTGAGATCCATCCCCGAAAAGTTGCCCGAAGTCATGATCAGCAGGTTCCGGTCAACCCAGTTTTCTCCAAGCAGTAAACTGAATAATTCGGTTGGATCGGTAAATACGCGCAGGTCCGCCCTGGCAAAAGCCTGTTCCACATCTTCCTTCGAAACCGGCTCGAGCCTTTTGTGTTCGATTACTTCAGGGTTGAAAAACACGAAAGCCTCGTCGGCCTGTTCCATGGTTCCCGCATACTGAGGAAGGAATTCTTTTTTAAGCGAGCTGAAGGTATGCAGTTCCATCACGGCCACCAGGCGGCGCTGCGGGAACTGTTTTTTTACGGCAGCGGTTGTTGCCTGCAATTTCGATGGTGAGTGGGCAAAATCATAAAATACGGTACACCGTTCGTTTTCGGAGAGAACTTCAAGGCGGCGGGCAGCTCCCCGGAAACTGCCGATGGACTGATAGAACTGTTGATCGGTTACCCCGATCTGGCGGCAAACCAGCCTGGCTCCGGCAATATTTTGGAGGTTATGGTCGCCGAACACCCGGAGCCGGATCTTGCGGTCTTCGTAACACAGGTAGGTAACGCCATCTTCAACGATGGCTTCATGCTCCCGGTAAGGCAGGTTCCCGATGTCGGGACGCAGACGGCCGGCAATTTCCCTGAGGTTCCCGTCTCCGGCATACCAGATGAGGGAGCCGTTCTTTTCTA
>JBFXKJ010000283.1:0-5165 GCA_050173895.1 Mangrovibacterium sp.
GTGACCGTTTATAACCGCACCGTTGATAAGGTAGACAAGTTTGTCAACGGCCGGGGCGCAGGCAAGAATTTTATCGGCGCTCATTCCATTGAGGAGTTGATCGCCTCCCTGAAAAAACCCAGAAAGGTGATGATGCTGGTGAAGGCAGGTCAGCCGGTCGATGATTTTATTGAGCAGCTTATTCCGCATCTGGAGCCGGGCGACATTATCATCGACGGCGGGAACTCTCATTTTCCGGATACGATCCGCAGGGCCAAGTACGTGGAAAGCAAAGGCCTGCTTTATATCGGAACAGGTGTTTCGGGGGGTGAAGAAGGTGCTTTGCTGGGCCCGTCCATGATGCCTGGCGGATCGCCCGCTGCCTGGCCGCACGTGAAAGAGATCTTTCAGGCTGTGGCGGCTAAAGTGGAGGACGGATCTCCTTGTTGCGAATGGGTAGGTGAAGGGGGCGCCGGTCACTTCGTAAAGATGGTGCACAATGGGATTGAGTATGGCGACATGCAAATTATCAACGAAGCTTATCACATGATGAAAGAGCTGCTCGGCATGAGTGCCGGCGAAATGCATGAAGTTTTCAAAAAGTGGAATACAGAGGAACTGGATTCCTATCTGATTGAGATCACCCGTGATATTCTCGGCTTTAAAGATGAAGACGGAGAGCCGATGGTCGAAAAGATCCTCGATACGGCCGGACAGAAGGGAACCGGTAAGTGGACGGCTGTAACCGCCCTCGATATGGGCATCCCTCTCACGCTGATCGGAGAGTCGGTATTTGCCCGGTGCCTGTCGGCCCAAAAAGACCTGCGCGTTGAGGCATCGAAGGTCATCAAAGGACCACAGGAGGAGTTCAGGGGAGATAAGGCTCAGTTTATTGAAGACCTGAAAATGGCCCTGTACGGAGCCAAAATTATTTCATATGCACAAGGTTATAACCTGATGATGGAAGCGGCAAAGGAATATAAATGGAATCTCAACTACGGAGGTATCGCCCTGATGTGGAGAGGCGGATGTATCATCCGTTCAGCGTTCCTGGGCGATATCAAGAAAGCATTTGAGAAGAATCCGGCCCTGCCGAATCTGTTGCTGGACCCCTTCTTTAAGGGAAAAGTGGAAGCTGCACAGGCAGGCTGGCGCCGCGTGTGTGCCACCGCCCTGGCAAATGGCATCCCCGCTCCTGCCCTCACCTCCGCACTCTGCTATTTCGACGGCTTCCGCAGCGAACGCCTGCCGGCAAACCTGCTTCAGGCCCAGCGTGACTACTTTGGAGCACATACCTACGAACGGATCGATAAACCACGCGGACAGTTTTTCCATACCAACTGGACCGGCCGCGGCGGCGAAACCGCTTCTTCAACCTATGTGGTTTAGATAAACTTATTGCCGTAAATTGTTATAAAACCGTTCCGGGCTTCCCGGAACGGTTTTTTTATTCAAGGTTCTTCTTAAAACAAGAATTTTTACAGTTCCCCTTAAAATTATAAAACAAAGATTAAAAGCTGGTTACATAGAAAAAAATAATTTGGTACGTAAATTGATGAAAAGGAGAAAAAGAAACGCATTATGAAACGAGCTGCTATTTACTTCGTGCTGTTTGTTCTCTTTATTTCCTGCACATCCTCCCAATACATGACCGGCAGGGGCAGATATGACATCAGTGACAATCTGGATCTGGAGGCAATCGCGTACCTCTTTGGGGAATCGGAAGATCTGAGGGACTTTGAGTACCGGCTGAACGATCCGGAACTGGGAATTTCCAATCTGGATCTCAACCGCGATGGCTATATCGATTACCTCCGTGTGGAGGATGCCTCCTGGCGGGGCAATTACCTCGTTGTGATCCAGGCCGTCCTGGGACGAAACAGCTATCAGGATGTCGCTACCATATCGATCGGAAGGGACTCGCGGGGCATGCCCATCGTGGAGGTTTCCGGCGACGACTACCTTTACGGACCTGATTACGTGTTTGTACCGGCATATGTCCACCGCCCGCTGATCATTGAGTTCTTTTGGGGTCCGCGCTACGAAAGCTGGCATTCACCCTATCATTGGGGTTATTATCCTTCCTGGTACGCATACAGGAGACCCTGGCCGGTATACCGGTATCACGAGCATATTCACAGGCATCACTATGCACCGAGCTCCTTTCATTACTCAGGAGAACGACGGATCAGCGTACCCGGTCATTCAAGGAGGAATGATTACGGTGCCAGGCGCCCTGAGCATTCATTCATCCACAGAAATCAGGGTTTCCAAAACAAAGAAGACTTAAACAACAGAAGGTCGGATATCCCTGATGCGCGTCGCCGCAGCCAGGAGATCCGGCGACCGGGCGACCAACCTGCACGGGATTCGCAGACCGGTCCGTCACCACGAAGATCTGCTTTGCCGGTAAACAGGGAAACCAGCCCGCGCAAAGACGAAGCTCCCCTGAGAGAGAGACCGGCATCGCCGGGAGTAAAGAGATCTCCTTCTGAAGAACGAACGACGCCGTCGGAAAACAGGAGGATCTCTCCTGAAAGACAAAGAACCCCGGGGGAAACAATGCAGAATTCCGAACGGGAAAAGGGACAGCGTGTCAGTCCGGCAAGTCCGCAGTCAAACAGAAGATCAGGTTCATCATCCGTACAAAGAAGCCGTCCTGCCAACGGGAATCAAAAAAGCACTGCAGCCCCGTCGGTCCGGACTGAGTCATCTTCCAGGCGGCAATCAGTGACGCATACATCCAAAGAGACCAAACACCAAAGCAGTAAAAAATCAGAACAGGCTAAAAGCAGGTCGGGAAGAAGATAAACAGCAAATAATCCGAACAATTTCCGGATCGAAAATTTTCTTCCCTGATTAAAGAGTTGTAATTTTAGCATAACCTTGTGCTAAATGATTGCCTTATGAAGCCAGCCTGTTTCAAGCTCATGATCCTGCGTGCATTTATTGTCTGTTTGCTGCCAGCCATGACAGCCTGTGATCCAAAAGGAAAGTCAGTCACCCTTTTGGATGAGGATTTCAGCGGACAGTTTAACGGTCCGCTTTTAACGGATCCCGGTGCTTACGCGGAATTTCATTATTTACCGGAAGCAAGGCCCCGGTCAAACTGGATCGTATCAACCTACCGGTATAACCTGCCGCCGTCGTGGGAAATCAGGGAACGGGACGGAAGGAAAGTAATGGTGCAATCAAAGATCAATCACAATGCACACTGGCATCCGATCGTCACCACCGGATCAGCGTTTTGGAAAAATTATACCGTAGAAGTCGCGTTCAGACCGGAAAACATGCGTACCCGGAGCGGGATTACTTTTCGTTGTCAAAACGACAGAAGTTATTATTTTCTGGGTATTGACAATGAATCAGTCGCGCTGATCAGGGTGAACGACGAACTTGGATTCAGGCAGCCAGATGAAACGATTCTTTCCAAAAGCTCGTGGCAGATTTTTTCAGACGAGCATCTGAGGATGAAAGTCACTGCACAGGACTCGGTGCTCACAGTGATGCTGCCTGATGAAGAAAGCTGGACGGTCGTGGACACTACCTTTCGATCGGGTAAAATAGGGCTTCTGGCGGACGGGCCGGCTGAGTTTTATTCGGTAAAAGTCACGGCAACCAAAGCGGAAGAAGAGGAGGCCCAGCGGCAGGAACGGACATTCAGACAGGAAGAAGACAGCCTGGCCGCTCAGAACCCGGAGATGGAAGTCTACAAAAAAATTTACCTGGGCGAATTCGGAGCAGGGAGAAATGTGCGCTTCGGCGATCTGGACGGAGACGGAGAAACGGACATCCTTCTGGGACAGATTGTCCATCACGGTCCCAAAGACCGGAACAGCGAGCTCAGTTGCCTGACTGCAATTACGCTTGACGGCCAGATCCTCTGGCAAACAGGTAAAGCCGATCCCTGGAAAGCCATGGCCACCAACGACGTGGCGTTTCAGATCCATGATCTCAACCAGGATGGGAAAAATGAAGTGATCTACTGTATGAACCAGGAAATCCTGATTGCGGAAGGGGCTACCGGCAAGATCATCAAAAGGAGCCCGACGCCACTCACCCCGGGTGGAAAGCCAATGGAGTCAGGACATAACAGCTTTCCCCGTATTCTGGGCGACTGTATCCTTTTCCTGGACCTGCAGGGGAAAGGATATGACAGTGATTTTATACTGAAAGACCGGTATCAGTACCTGTGGGCTTTCGATTCCGACCTGAAGCTGTTATGGAAAAATCAATGCCGCACCGGGCATTATCCTTATGCCTTCGATACCGACCAGGATGGAAAAGACGAACTGCTGACCGGTTATACGCTTCTGGACGACACAGGCACCATCCTGTGGAGCCTGGACAATGAGCTGGCCGACCATGCCGACGGAGTCGCCATTGTACGCAGCGAAGAGAACGGCGAACCGGGCATCATATGCGCTGCAAGCGATGAGGGAATCTTTTTCGCCGGTTTGAACGGAAAGATCAAAAAACATCACTACATCGGGCATGTACAGAATCCGGTGGTGGCAAATTTCAGGGATGATCTGCCGGGGCTCGAAACGATCTCCGTGAATTTCTGGGGAAATCAGGGAATCGTTCACTTTTTTGACAAAGACGGCCAGTTATACCATACCTTTGAGCCGAACCAGTACGGAAGTCCCTGCCTTCCCCTGAACTGGACGGGCAAAAGCGAAGAATTCTTCATCCTCAATGCCAATCCTGACGAAGGAGGGGCCTGGGACGGACGCGGAAGAAGAGTGCTTCGCTTTCCGGACGACGGGCACCCGGACATGTGTTTCGCCACACTCGATATTACCGGCGACTGCCGTGATGAAATCGTAGTCTGGGATCCGAACCGGTTGTGGGTGTATACACAGGCTGATAATCCAAGGTATGATGAGAAGCTGTATCATCCGAAGCGAAATCCCCTGTACAATTACTCAAATTACCAGTTAACGGTATCGGCAGAGGGCGAATGAGCGAACGAAGGGGACGGACTTGCAGCTGATCATCTGCGGTTCAGGGCAGTCTTGCCCTGAGCGCTCCGGAAGATAGGGCAAGCAAATTTTCTTTCCCCCAAAACCGGTAAATTGTGGTGATATTTTTGTAATTTTGCGCAATTTTTCATCCGTAAATTTTTTCAACTCAACCGGGTGCAATTTACGTATGAAGCTTAATATATTACAGTTAAAACATCA
>JBFXKJ010000284.1:0-5161 GCA_050173895.1 Mangrovibacterium sp.
CAAATCCCGCCTATGAAACGCTGATGCAGGCTGTGGAGATCTGCAAAAAGGAAAAAATAGACTTCCTGCTTCCGGTAGGGGGCGGCTCCGTTATTGACGGCACCAAGTTCATCGCTGCGGCAGTCCTGTATGAAGGCACCGACCCCTGGGATATTATGGCAAAGAAAGACCGTATCTCGGTTACCAGGGCCTTACCGATCGGCGCGGTTCTCACCCTCCCGGCAACCGGCTCTGAGATGAACGGGACCGCAGTGATCTCGAAAAAAGCCACGCAGGAAAAGATCAGCTTTTACTCGCTGGCTGTTTATCCCCGCTTCTCGATACTCGATCCGGAAGCTATCTTCTCACTCCCCGACAGGCAGGTTGCCAATGGCATTGTTGACGCCTTCATTCATGTGATTGAACAATACCTGACTTTCCCTGTCAACGCACCCCTGCAGGACCGGTTTGCGGAAGCCATCATGAAAACGCTCATCGAAGAAGGCCCGAAGATAATGGCCAACCGCACAGACTATGATGCGGCCGCCAATTTCATGTGGTGTGCCACTCTGGCTCTGAACGGCCTGATCGGAATGGGCGTTCCGCAGGATTGGGCCACCCATATGATCGGACACGAGCTTACCGCCTATCACGGCATTGACCATGCCCGCACCCTGGCCATTGTCTTGCCGGGCATCATGCACATCCGCAGAAAAGAAAAGCAGGACAAGCTTCTCCAGTACGGCGAACGGATCTGGAATATCACTTCCGGAACGGTCGATGAACGGATTGACCGGACCATCCAAAAAACGATCGGCTTTTTCGAATCCGTAGGCATTCCGACAAAACTTCCCGACTACGAGGTTCCGGTTGAAACCATCGTCAAAATCATGGACAGAACCCGCCAGCGCGGGAGCAAATTCGGGGAAAAGGCAGACATCGGTCCGGAAGAGATCAGGCTTATCCTGGAAGACAGGCTGTAGCGACAAAGACACAAATTTCAGGGCTGTTTTAAACGCGTACGACAGTAAAAGCGATCACAATGGCGATTTTTCTGCCATTTCGCGGAATAAAAGCCGTCTCTTTTGAAACAGCCCTTTCTTGTCTTGTTCCGGAATCAGCATTCGCAAATCGAGGCTGCGCTGCAGGCGAATAGCTAGTCAAGCAGTTCCCGAGCTGTTTCTCTGGCGGTGTCGGAGGCTTTTTCCCCGCCAAGCATCTGGGCAAGCTCATCGATCCGTTCTTCCGCACTGAGTTCCCGGATGGATGTCAGGGTTCTCTGTTCGGTTTCGTACTTATACACTTTAAAATGATGTTGCCCCTTTCCGGCAATCTGTGGCAGGTGTGTAATATTGATGACCTGCATATGCCCGGCCATCTCTTTCAGGATGGAACCCATCTTAACCGCGATTTCACCGGAAATACCGGTATCAATCTCATCAAAAACAATAGTGGGCAGAGACTTGCTGTCGGTGATCAGTGTTTTCAGCGCCAGCATCACCCGCGATATTTCACCTCCGGATGCAATCCGGGCAATATCCTGTGGCGCAGCATTCCGTCCGGACGAAAACAGGAACTGAACGTCGTCCATTCCACGCGCTCCCGGCTGCTCCAGGGATTCAAGCCGGACCTCAAAAGTAGCATGCGCCATTCCCAGTTTCCGTAAGACTTCGGTAACGGAGGTAGCGATCGGCTCTGCCGCTTCCCTCCTGCGCATACGAAGCTCTTCAGCTGCAGCCCATACACGTTGCGCCAGTTCTTCAACCCTGTGTGCCGCCGCTTCAATTTCCCCGTCAAAGGATGCGATATGCCTGATCTTATGCTCCAGCTCTTCCCGCAGGGCGATCAGTTCACCGATACTCCCCAGGCGGAATTTCTGCTGGAGTGAATAGATCGTATCGAGCCGTTCGGCAACAAAGCCGATCCGCTGCGGATCGTGCTCCGTATGCTCTGCAACAGCTGCACTTTCGGCAGCCATGTCTTTCAGCTCATAATAACAGGAATCGAGGCGTTCCTTCATTTGCGTTGCATCGGTCGAAACAGATGTAAGCTTTCCCAACTGAGCCAACTGTTCCTTCAGCTTTACCAGAATACCGTGCTCCTCATGCTCAATTTCTTCAGAAAGCCGGCTAAATGAAATTTTGATCTCTTCAGCGTGTTCCAGCGTTGCCTGCTCTGCTTCAAGCTCCTCCTGCTCCCCTTCACGCAACCGGGCGTCGTCAAGCTGCCGGTACTGGAATTCGTAATAATCCAGGTCAGCCTTTGAACGCGCAGCCTCGTCCTTCAGTGCCGACAGGCGCGCCTTTTCTTCCTGAGCTTTCGCATACAACAGTTCGTATGCCTTCAAAAACGCCTCGTTCCCTGCAACCAGGTCGATCAGCTTCATCTGAAACAGCCGGTTTCCAAGCTCCAGGCTCTGATGCTGGGAATGAATGTCGATCAGCCTTAAACTAAGATCCTGAAGCACCTTCAGATTCACAGGCGTATCGTTGATAAAGGCCCGCGATTTTCCCGCCGGCGTAATTTCCCTCCTGATAATCGTCTGATCATCATAGTCAAGTTCCCGTTCCCGGAAAAAACCTTCGAGCTGATAACCGTCAATATGAAAAATCCCTTCAACCGCACATTTTTTTTCCTTGTTCTGAAGGATCGTCATGTCGGCACGTTCGCCCAGGATCAGTCCAAGCGCGCCCAGGATGATTGACTTCCCCGCACCCGTCTCTCCGGTAATAATGTTCAGGCCCGGATGAAACCGGATCGACAACTGGTCGATCAGCGCATAATTAGAGATCTGTAGCGACTGCAGCACGATTGCATTTTTTAATGATGTACAGACAAAAATAAAGAAACAGATACAAGTATCAAGTACCGGGGTACAAGAAATTAAAAGGACCGGGCCAACAGATCGACAATGTCTTTCGCCACCTCCTTTTTAGATTTCAGTCCGTATTCCCGAACCTGATGGTCTTTGGTAATGATGGTTATTTTGTTTGTGTCGACCCCAAAACCGGCACCCTGATCCTGAAGTGAATTAAGAACAATGAAATCGAGATTTTTCTTTTCCAGTTTTCCCCGGGCGTGCTTCATTGCATCAGCTGTTTCCAGGGCAAAGCCAGCCAGCAGCTGAGTTGATTTTTTCATGCTTCCAAGAAGGCCGGCAATATCGTCATTGGCTACCAGTTCAACTGAAAATTCGTCGTTCTGACGCTTGATCTTCTGTGTGGCCGGGTGCTTCGGCCTGTAATCAGCCACGGCAGCGCACATCACCGCTCCGTCGGTCGCCGGAAACACCTTCAGACAGGCTTCTTTCATTTCCAGTGCCGATTCGACATCCATTCTCAAAATACCGGGATTACTGGTGTTCAACACGACAGGTCCGCAGACCAGGGTCACTTTGGCTCCCTGGTTGGCCAGTTCTTCGGCAATCGCAAAACCCATCTTTCCTGACGAATAATTCCCGATGAAACGGACCGGATCGATCTTCTCATAGGTGGGTCCTGCAGTAACCAGAAAATGTTTATTCAGCAGTTTTTTTTTTGAGTTGAAGAACCGCACCACTTCTTCAATGATCTGCTCAGGCTCCTGCATCCGGCCCTTCCCATGCAGGCCGCTGGCAAGCTCTCCTTCTCCGGGTTCCAGGATCCGGTTCCCGTACGAACGCAGGATTTCCAGGTTCCTTTGATTGGCCGGATGGGCGAACATGTCCAGATCCATCGCCGGAGCGATCAAAACCGGACACTTTGCCGACAGATAGGTGGTGATCAGCAGGTTGTCGCAAACAGCCGTGGCCATTTTGGCCAGCGTCGCGGCAGTGGCCGGGGCAATCAGCATCAGGTCGGCCCACTGTCCCATATCGACATGAGAATGCCAGCTGCCGTCGTTGGCAGCAAAAAATTCGGAAGCAACAGGCTTTCCGGATAAGGCGCTCATCGTTACCGGGGTAATAAATTCTTTCGCCGCAGGTGTCATCACAACCTGAACCTCAGCTCCTTGCTTCACCAGCAGCCGCAGGAGGAAAGCCGCTTTGTAGGCTGCTATGCTTCCCGTCACACCCAGAATAATGTGTTTTCCTTTTAGCATGGACCTTTAATAAAAAATAAAGTCATATCAGGTAATTTTACTCCTCCCGACATGACCTGTAACCTGTTAAATAAAAAAGCAAACGAAACCGTTTACATTGCTGCTTTACGGTTTTCCTTCGCAGGGTTGCGATGATAGATCTGACTCTGCTTGAATTCCTCATAAGCGATCAACGTTGGCTTTGGCAACCGCTCATAATATTTAGAGATTTCGATCTGCTCGCGATTTTCGAAGACTTCTTCCAGGTTATCTGAATAGGAGGCAAATTCCTGCAACTTCTGATTCAGTTCTTCTTTCATCTCGGAGGCGATCTGATTTGACCGCTTGGCAAGAATCATCACTGTTTCATATACATTGCCGGTGTCAGCTTCCATGTCGGTCAGGTCGCGTGGTACAGTTGTGCCTTCTGCTTTAATTTTTTTGAAATCCATATTTGTTTTACCTCTTTAATTTACATCTTCATCATAATTCAGCAACTTAGCCGTCGACTGATGGAACTTTTCAGCCTGCTGGCGATACCTGCTGTCGGGGAATTCATCTACAAAAGTAAAATATTCATCCAACGCATCGCTTAAGCGCTGCTCTTTTTTATCCTCCGTACTGTAGATGGCCAGATTGTATTTGGCATCCAGCAGCATAAAACTAAGGTCTTCACGGTATTTTGTATCAGGAAAACCTTTCAGTGAATTGTTCAGTGCGACAACGGCAGCACGATAATTCCCCAGATCATAATACAGCTTTCCGGTAAGAAACGACTTATATACCAGTTTATCCCGCAGTTCGATGATCAGCCGGTTCGCCTCAACCGCACGATCGCTCGAGGGATAAAGGTTGATATACAACTGAAGCGCATCAATGGCTTTCTGTGACACGGTCTGGTCGAGCCTCGGCTTAGGCGAGTCCATGTAAAAACAGTAACCGATCATATATTGCGCTTCCTCCACATATTCGCTTTTGGGGAATTCCCTGGCCAGGGTACAGAACCAGTGTCCGGCCATCAGGTAATCCTTTAAAGCAAAAAAACTTTTGCCGTGGTAATAGTAAATATCATCGGCCCGGCTGGTTCCCCGATAAAAATTTGTCAGTTCCGAAAGGAGGGTCG
>JBFXKJ010000285.1:0-5161 GCA_050173895.1 Mangrovibacterium sp.
AGTAGATGGGTTTTTGATAATCCGACTCAGGATCCACGTCGGTCCAGTAATCCACTTTTCGTTGCTGATACCTCCCCACCAGGCCTTCACCCCCTGCGTCGTAGGTATATCCCATGCGCCCATACAGGAAGATGGACAACTCAAGGTTCTTATAGCTAAAAGTATTTGTCAGTCCGATAATATATTTCGGAATTTCACTGCCAATAATAACCCGGTCGTTGTTCGCGTCAATGATATAATCACCGTTCTGATCTACAGGCCGGACATTCCCGGCTGTAAAAGTATGGCCGTTGGCATTGAACTTAGCCATCTCCGCAGCGTCCGATTCCTGCCAGATCCCGGCTGCCTCGTAATCGTAAATAATATCCTGCGAACGACCTATGAACCATTCGTTTGCCAGGTCATCTTCTTTACCGTTCGCTAAAGAAATGATTTCATTATTCTGGAAGGAGGCATTCAAGGTTGTTGACCATTCAAAATCCTGCGTCCGTACATTCGCTGTATTTAAAGTCAGATCGACACCTTTTGATTTGGTCTCTCCGATGTTGGCATAGGTAGTCTGGAATCCTGTGACAGTCGGGATTGATTTCTCCAGCAATAAATCGGTGGTTCGTGATTTGTACACATCCAGGCTCCCGAAGATCCTCGATTCCAATATGGAAAAGTCAATACCAAAATTGTATTGCGTCGTTTTCTCCCATCCCAGATCCAGATTGGCCATGGTTGAAACATTCTGCTGGCCGCTTGTAGAAGTATTGCCAAACGGATAAAACAAAGCTTCCAGTTTCCCCTTTGTAGAATAAGGATCGATCGCTGCATTTCCGGTGACCCCCACCCCAAAGCGTAACTTGAGCTGGTTTATCCAGTCTGCATTGAGCATAAAATCTTCCTGGTCCAGACGCCAGCCTAAAGCAGCGCTGGGGAAAAATGACCATTTATTGCCCTCGGCCAGCACAGAGGCTCCGTCGTAACGTCCGGATACAGTAAGCAGGTACTTATCCTCATAACTGTAATTTAAGCGCGCCATATAAGAAAGCAATGCCTGTTTGACGATACCGGAACTCCAGCTTTTCAGTGAACTGACTGCATCTAAGGCATTCCATTTTTGATTTGAAAAAGGAATATTGTCGGCTGACATGAAGCTGGACTCCGTTTTAAATTCCGTTTGACTCTGCAATAATGTTAATCCCACACTGTGTTTTCCAAACATTCTGTCATAATATAGCAGGTTATCGAGCGTGTAAGACAGGCGTTGTCTTTTCTCGAGCGATGCATAGGAGGAGCCACTTCGTATCACTGACTTGCCGTCAATATAGATACCGTCCCGCCAGTTTTCAACGTCCGGACCAAAATTGGTACGGAATCTTAATCCTTCAAGTTCAGGAAGGAAGGCTCCGAAATCGATCTGTCCGTAAAAGCTACCAAACGCCCGCAGGCTGACGCGTTGATCCTGGGAATATTTATCCTCATCAATAATTGTCTTCACGGCAATATCCCCGCCGGGATACTCGATCCGGTTACCCTCCGCGTCGAATGGCATGGTATAAGTAAAGATCCCATAGGCACTCTGATACAATCCGGTCTGGGCCGACACGCCAACATTTCCGGAAGTCGATTGCCCATATTCCTGGATACTGTAGGAACTGTTCAGGTTCGCGCCAAATGAAAACCAGTCGACAGGAGTAATATCGACACTCACGTTTGCGCTGTAACGTTTGAAACTTTGCCCTTTAACCACGCCTTTATTATCGGTATATCCGAAGGAACCGTATGCTTTCATCTTCTCTGTACCGCCACTTGCACTGAGCGTGTTTTGCGTGGTCACTCCGGTGCGGGTAACAAAATCGGTCCAATTGGTCGTAGTCAGTTTTGATCCGTCCCAGGAGCCGCTCTCCCATCCCTTGAGTATATTGTTCCAGGCCGTTTCATCACCGGTAAAAATTAACGCATCATTTTCCGGTGTTGGCTCGTCGCCCCTGACAGCCGATTCGCCGTTGTTATACTTTGCCCAGCGCCGATATTCGACATATCCGCCTGCGTCAAACAAAGTGGAATATTCATGCATTTTTTCAAGCGTTACCGACGACTCAAGATTCAGGCTGAATTTTCCGGCCTTTCCTTTTTTTGTGGTAATGAGGACAACGCCGTTTGCGCCACGCGAGCCGTAAATAGCTGTAGCCGATGCATCTTTTAAAATATCGATCGACTCAATATCGTTCGGGTTCAGGTTGTCGATACCGCCAAGGGTCACTTCATTATCGTCATTGCCACCGGCATCGACGGTGCCGGTTACCAACGGAATACCGTCAACAACATAAAGCGGGGAATTGGAGGCGGTGAGCGAGCGTACACCCCGGACGGTAATATTCCCGACAGTACCGGGACGCTCGTTTGATGTAATATCAACGCCTGCCGCCTTCCCCTGCATCGCCTGAATGGCGTTGCCTACCGGCCGCGATTGTATTTCATTGGCACCCACCGTGACCATTGCGCCTGTAATGTCCGATTTCTTTTGAACACCATATCCGACAGCGACAACCTCTTCCAGACCAACCGTCTCCTCCTCCATTCGAACATCGATCGTTGTCTGATTGCCAACCGGAACTTCCTGTATACGCATGCCCACGAACGAAAAAACCAGGGTGGCATTGTCGGGGACTGCCGGGAGTGTATAATTCCCGTTGGCATCTGTAATTGTGCCCTGGGTACTCCCTTTTACCACGACTGTCACCCCGGGAAGCGGAGCACCCGATGTATCAGTAATTTTACCGCTGATACCGTTTTTCTGCTCCAGTTTCGTGTAATCCGGGCTAAGCGCAACCTGGTTGTCGAGGATCCGGTAGGTTACGCCTGTCTCGCCGAAAATTGAATTGAGCACCGCTTCAATGTCTGCCTCTTTGATCTGAACGTCCACCCTTCTTTTTACATCAATCAAATCCTTATTATAGAGGAACACATACCGGCTTTGTTCTTCAATATTCAAAAGGACATTTTCGATCGTAGCATTTTTCAGCTCCAGGGTCAGGTTCTTGTTTTGCGAAAAACTTTTTCCTGCAAATGTCTGAATCACACAGGTCAAGGCTAAGAAGACTGTTAATTTCATGACTCTGATAATCTTATGCATATCCGGCCGCACAACCGGACATGCCATGTTATTTTTTTTCATAAATTTGTCTTGATTAATTACACACTAATTAATTGATTCAAAAATCAGATGCGGGAATGTTTGCAGCATTGACCGCATCTTTTGATTTGCTTCATAGGCATCTTTATTTTAAGTTAAACACTTTTTTTGTATCTTTTTTAAGTTTTACCCTCGCTTTCGAATAGCTGCCATCAGGCTGCAACTGCTGCCTTTTGTATTCGTATGTCAGCGGCGCCGAAAAAGTTAACAGTTCCAGGATCTGTTCCAGCGGCTCTCCCGTGATGGTTGCATCATACCGGTGTTGCCCCATGGACGGATCTTCCAGATCAATGGCTACATTGTAATTTCTCTCCAGTGTCTTCAGGATCGTTTCCAACGGAGCATTTCTGAAAATATATTTTCCTTCACGCCAGGATGTGTATAAGTAAACATCTGTCCGCTTTTTTGTCAGCCGGTTGTCCGACTTATTCCATACCGCCACTTCACCGGGTACCATGACCGTTTCTTTTCCGCTTTGTTCCAGGGCAATTTTTCCCTTTGCCAGCGCTACCGTTATTTCATTCTCGTCCGAATAGGCATGGACATTGAACTCGGTCCCGTACACGCTGATTGTCGGACCCGAAGTTTTCACAATAAACGTTTCATTGTCCTTCGATATTTCAAAATATACCTCACCAGTTATTTCTACTTCCCGCTTTCCATCCGAAAAAAGCGGAGGATAACTCATTTCCGATCCTGAATTCAGCCACGCTTTGGAGCCGTCCGGAAGATCTACCTGTATCTGTCCACCGTGCGGAGCAACAACCCGGATCGATTTTTTCAGTTGATAATGGTCGAACTGACTGAATTCAGACCTCAATCGCTGCTGGCTGAAAAAAAACCAAACCGACAGCAGGAGCAAAGGGAAGATCAGGATCCCCGCCAAACGCCGGTACCGGTTCAGCGTATCGGGCGTAAAAACAAGAAGCTTATTGCGTTTCATTTTCTTCCCGCACAAGAGCCATCGATCGTTTACCTCTTTGGAAGAGATGTCAGGGGTTCTGAAGCGAAACAGGTTAACGGTGCGGCAAGCCTCATTGAACGATTCGGACGAACCGGCATGATCCTTTTGCCATTGCACCCAATAGGCACGATCGGTTTCATTTTTCCCTGAAGCCCACAGGATGAAACGTTCATCGGCAAGTAATTGCTCGTATACACTGCGTTTAAAGCGATCCATTTTTTTCTTTTCTGCAGAAGAGATGAAAAACCGGGAACTTTTATACTCAGTTATTCGTGACTTTTTGAAGGATGGCAGGAAAAATTTTTCTTCGCGTACTAATTACCCATGTTAGAACGGCCGAACAGAGCAACTAAAATCAACTCGATATTGCCCGATTGCCGGGTGTCGTTGTCATCGATTTCCTTTCTGATCTTTTCCAACGTGCGGAACAACAGATTCCGAACCGACTGGATATTCATGTCAAGCACCTCTGCCAACTGAGGAAAATCCAGGTTCATGTAAAATCGAAGATAAATCACCTCGCGTTGCCGGGCCGTCAGCCGCTCCAGGTAGGCTGCTATCTTCTCCGCCAATTCCTTTTCCTGCTCCCGCTCAATCATAAAATCTTCTGAAGAAATGGCAAATGGTTTCATTTGGTCGTTCCATACCGGAGATTTACCTTTTTCCTTCGCCGACTGCCACAAGTCATTTTTTAAACTGATGAGCAGATAAACCCTCACATTTCTTACCTCGCCCAACGCAGAACGCCTTTCCCACAACCTGACAAACAGGTCCTGGATCTGATCTTTTACCAGCTCATCAGATCCGGTAATTTTCGTTCCGTAAGCAAGCAGATCAGAGAAACATCCTCTGAAAATACGTCCCAGCGCTTCCCGGTCGCCGGCAAGGAATTTCCTCCAGCTATCGGAGGCATCCCAACAGGTTGGCTTAGTTTTATTTGTATTTTGCATCGATGACCTGCCTTCTTTTTGGAGTACTTTCGATGAAGCCTCCGTGACAACAGATTCCAGATC
>JBFXKJ010000286.1:0-5154 GCA_050173895.1 Mangrovibacterium sp.
CTGGGCATCGGATCGTCTGCCCCTCGTTTTAGCTGGAAGGTGACGAGCGGAAAGAACGGAACGGAACAAAAAGCCTGGCAACTGCTTGTAGCCAGTGATCCGTCGTTGCTTGCTGAAGGGAAGGCTGACCTTTGGGATTCCGGAAAAATCAATTCTGCTTCACAGGTGTTGGTGCCTTACGGGGGCGAACAATTGCCGGCCGGGTCGGTAGCCTGTTGGAAAGTGAGAATATGGGACGAAGCAGGTGCTGTTTCGGACTGGAGTGCGGTTGCCGGATTTAGTGTCGGATTGTTGTCGCCCGATGATTGGCATGCTTCTTACATCGGCTTTTCTTCCGAAGCGGGTTATACAGAGTGTCCGCAGTTGATGAAATCATTCAATCTGGATGATCCGGGCGCTAAAATGTTATTATATGTCAATTCACTCGGGTATCATGAGGTATATGTCAACGGCGTAAAAGTGGGAGAAGGTGTACTGTCACCTGCAGTTTCACAGTTTAATAAGCGTTCGCAGGTCATTACTTATGATGTAAGCTCTTTGGTTAAGAAGGGTAAAAATGATCTGATGCTCTGGCTGGGCAGCGGCTGGTATACGGAAGGATTACCCGGCGTAGTCCATAACGGTCCGCTGGTGAAGGCGCAGCTGGAAAAAAGCGCGAAAAGGCGCAGGGAAGTGGTACTGGTAACCGATTCAACCTGGCTGGGAAGGAAAAGCAGTTATACCCGGCATGGTAACTGGCGGCCTCATCAGTTTGGCGGAGAGACGGTAAATGGTTTGCTGGCACAAAAAGACCTGAGACCGGACGAAGGCGCCTGGAACCCGGTGGCCGTCGTTTCTGTCCCTGATCATGCGGTAAGTCCGCAGCTGGTTGAGTTGAACCGCATTACGGAAACGATCCGGCCTGCAGCAATCAGGGAATTGGCGAAAGATACCTTTTTGATCGACATGGGCAAGAGCCTGACCGGCTGGACGGAAATTCATTTTTCCGGCTTGCAGCAGGGGCAGGAGGTGACTATTGAATATTCCGATCACCTGGATGAAAACGGAAAGTTTGTAAATCAAAAGCAAATAGACCGGTATATTGCAGCAGGTAAAGGCCCGGAAATTTTTAAGAATAAATTTAATTACCACGGATACCGGTTTATCCGGCTCTCGAATTTGCCGGAGAAACCTGCTGCAGAATCGGTCAAAGCTTATCTGATCCATACCGGCTATGAGCTGGCTTCGGGATTCGAGTGCTCTGATCCGGAACTGAACAGGATCCACGACATGATCTTTTATACCCTGCGTTGCCTCAGTGTGGGCGGCGACCTGGTCGATTGCCCCCAGATCGAACGGTTGGGTTATGGCGGTGACGGCAATGCATCGACTGTGACCGCACAGACCATGTTCAACCTGGGCCCCTTATATGCCAACTGGTTGCAGGCCTGGGCCGATTGTATCCGCGAGGACGGCGGCATGCCGCATACAGCACCCAATCCGTATCCCGCAGGAGGTGGCCCTTACTGGTGTGGTTTTATCGTCACCGCCTCCTGGAATACCTATCGCCATTATGGTGACTCACTGATCCTTCAGAAATACTACCCGGTGATGCAAAAGTGGCTGGGGTATGTAGAGAATTATTCGGCAAACGGCTTGCTGGCGCCCTGGCCGGATACCGACTACCGGGGCTGGTACCTGGGCGACTGGGCCACACCGTCCGGCGTGGATCAGAAAGCAGAAGCCTCTGTAGCCCTGGTTAACAATTGTTTTATCACGGTTTGCTATGATGATATGGCAAAGATCGCTCAGGTGCTGGGTAAAACAGACGATGCCGCACACTATTCCGCGAAAAGCAATGCATTGAAGAAACTGATCCATCAGACCTATTTTGATGCTTCTGACAATACCTATGGCACCCGTACACAGATTGACCTGGCCTATCCCATGCTGGCGGGAGTTGTTCCGGAAGACCTGAAAAAGGCCGTTACGCAAAGTCTTATTCACGAGACGGAGGTGAACCGCAACGGTCATCTTGCGACAGGCCTGGTGGGTATTCCGGTGCTGACGGAATGGGTGGTTGAAAATCAGGCGGCCGATCTGATGTATTCGATGCTGAAAAAGAAAGATTATCCGGGCTATCTCTATATGATCGAAAATGGGGCCACCACCACCTGGGAGCATTGGAATGGTGACCGGAGCCGCATCCATAACTGCTACAACGGCATTGGCTCCTGGTTTTATCAGGCAATTGGCGGAATCCGGCAGGCTGAGGATGCGACAGCTTACCGAAAAGTGATGATTGAACCCCAGGTTCCGAAGGGAGTCACCTGGGCCAAAACCTATCAGGAAACACCTTACGGCACGTTGGCGGTAAATTGGGAACTGAAGGGAGAAACAATGCAACTCCGGCTGGATATCCCCGTGGGAACAGAAGCAGCGGTGGTCATTCCTGCAGGCGTGAAAAAGTATACGCTGGAAGGAAAAGAGTACGCGCCGGACGAAGGCGAACCGACCATGGTGGAACTGAAAAGCGGAACCTACAGCATGGGGTATTAGTAGGAAGAATCAAGAACCAGGAACCAAGAGTCAAGAACCAGGAATCAAGAATCAGGAATCAAGAACCAGGAGTCAAGAGGCAGGAGTCAAGATATGAAAAACTTAATCTAAACCATAAAATGAAGCGAAATCTGTATGCATGTTTATTTGCAATAGGCTGTGTCTTATCAGCCTGTTCTCCGAAAGAACCTGTTCCCGCCGGTCAGGTTCCGGGGCAGACGCTCCGCCGAAGCGACAGTTTCTTTGGCCTCCATTTTGACTTTCATGCTTCCGAAACGGACAGTTTCATTGGCAAAACCTTCACGCCTGAAATGGCCGACAGCCTGCTGGCGTTGGTGAAGCCTGACTACATCCAGGTGGACTGTAAAGGTCATCCGGGAATATCGAGTTACCCCACTAAAGTTGGAAATCCTGCCCCCGGTTTTGTGAACGATCCGATGAAAATCTGGCGGGAAGTGACCCGGAAACATGGCGTAGCGCTTTTTGTACACTACTCTGGGGTATGGGACGGCGCTTCTGCCTTAAAACATCCTGACTGGACGGCAATTGATGCAAAGGGGCGGCGAAGCGACAGCCGGATGGCGGTCAAAGGGCCCTACGTGGACAGTTTGCTGATCCCGCAATTTAAGGAGCTGATCAGCAACTATGACATCGACGGCTGCTGGGTGGACGGCGAGTGCTGGGCGCTGGGACCTGACTACAGCAAAAAGATAACAGATGGTTTCCGCGCTGAGACGGGACTGACAACGATCCCGAAGTCATTCGCGGAACCGGGCGGTTACGAGTTTTACGAATATAACAGAAAGGCTTTTCGTGAATACCTGGCCCATTATATTGACGAGCTCCACCGGTATGATCCGGAGTTTCAGATCACCAGCAACTGGGCCTTCTCTTCGCTTATGCCCGAGCCGGTGGATGTCAGTGTCGATTTTATTTCAGGCGATTTCAGCCATGTGAACAGCGTTTACAGCGGACTGTATGAATCCAGATGCATGGCTCCCCAGGGAAAACCCTGGGACCTGATGTCATGGAGTTTTGCCTACGACTTTAAAACAGGGGCCATGGTCACCAAATCGGCAGCCCAGCTCAAGCAGCTTGCTGCGACTGTCTTGTCGATGGGTGGCGGGTACCAGGTTTATTTTCAGCAAAACCGCGATGCTTCACCCCGTCCCTGGCAGTTCGGGCTCATGAAGGAAGTCGCTGAGTTTTGCCGGGAACGCCAGGCCTGGTGCCACAAGGCAGTGCCTGTTCCGCAAATTGCCCTGCTCTATTCCACTGCCGATTATAAGAAAAACTCCGGCAGGCTTTACCAAAGCTCAGGCTTCAACGATCCCCTCAAAGGAATGCTGAACATCCTGTTGAACGGGCAAAATGCCGTGGAAATACTCATGGAGCATCATCTAAAAGGCAGGATGGGCGACTACCCCCTGATCGTCATTCCCGAAAGCAGGTATCTTGATGAGGAATTTAAGAATGAATTGAAAGCATATGTCCGGGAGGGCGGAAATCTGCTGGTAACCGGAACCGATGCCACTGCGATGTTCCGGGAGGAGCTTGGCATTGAACTGAAAGATACGGTTTTTGCTGCCGTGCAAAGCATCGCTTCGGGGACTCAGATGGCAGCCCTCAGTTCGGTTTTCCAGGCGATTGTTCCAGGTCCGGAGGCTGAAGTGTGCGGAAACCGCTATGACGTTCCTGATTTTCGGTTTGGGTCGAAACCGGCGGCTACGGTCACTTCTTACGGAAAAGGGAAGATTGCCGGTGTGTATTTTAACATCGGAAAGAACTATCTGTCGTGGGCGAACCCGGTTTACCGCGATTTTATAGGGTCAATTGTCCGCCAATTATTTCCGCAACCAGTTGTGTCTGTCTCAGGCTCTGAAAACGTGGCCGTCACGGTTAACCGCCTGAATGATCAGCTCACCGTGAATCTGATCAATCTGGCAGGAGAACATGCCAATGAAAAAGTGGCCCGCTATGACGAAATCCCGGCGGCAGGACCGCTGACACTGACGATCAGGGCAGACAAGCGTCCGTCGAACGTTTCCCTTCAGCCTGAAAATGAGAAGCTGAACTTCAGGTGGAAGGATAACCTGCTCGAAGTGACCGTCCCAAAGCTTGAAATCCATGCTGTTCTGGTAATCGAATAAACCAAAAACAATGAAACAACTGTTATCCGGCTTATCTGCCATTCTTTTGTTTTGGATGGCCTCCTGCACCAGCCCGGTTGAGTTCTATGTGTCGCCCGTAGGGAATGATCAGAATCCCGGCACAGAGGCCGATCCGTTTCAGAGTTTCGAAAGGGTGAAGCAAGCTGTCAGAGAGCAATTGAGCGTGAGGCCCTCCGCCCAGGTGGTGGTAAATGTGAAAGGGGGAACCTACCTGCTAAGCGGTCCTGTTTTCTTCACTGCGGAAGATTCGGGAACAGTTCGTTTTCCGGTCATATACAAAGCTGTTGAAGGTGAAGAGCCCGTTTTTACCGGAAGCCGGGAACTGAAAAACTGGAAGCTGATCGATGCTCCGGACAAGTCCTGCTTATTGTCTCCGGATGCAAACGGGAAAGTTTACGTGACCGATTTAAAAGCCGCCGGGATCACAGATTTTGGAGATCCGACC
>JBFXKJ010000287.1:0-5102 GCA_050173895.1 Mangrovibacterium sp.
AAAAAAGAAGCGATTGGCGGAATTGCCCGCGAGTTTTACCAAAATATCCGTCTTTACTATAACAAACCGGAAAACTGGAAGTGGCAAAAACCATCTGAATATAAAGACAGCGGGCAAACCCGCACCGAAGAACATGAACCCACCATGTGGACCTTTGAACCCTCCGCCGCGTTGACCGTGTTTCACGAAATGCTTAAAAATGAGAATGTAGAACTGGTTTACCATCAGAGGCTGAACCGCGAAACCGGCGTCAGGATGAAGGCTGGCAGGATCAGATCGATAGAAATGGAAAGCGGTGAAGTGTACGAAGGTAAAATGTTTATCGACGCCACTTACGAAGGCGACCTGATGGCTGCCGCCGGGGTGAAATTTACCATTGGCAGGGAGGCCAACAGCCAGTACGGAGAAAACCTGAACGGCATCCAGTTTGACCTGGAAGCCAAAACAATCACCGGAGGCCACTCCCGGAATTCCATTAACCACAATTTCGTGGACGGAGTAGACCCCTATGTGGAAAAGGGCAATCCCGCCAGCGGACTGCTGCCCTTCATTTCAGCCATCGGCCCGGGCGAAGAGGGCGCAGCCGACAAGGGGATCCAGGCCTACTGTTTTCGGATGTGCCTGACCGACCATCCCGATAACCGGATCCCTTTTGCCAAACCGGAAGGTTACCATGAACCGGATTATGAACTGCTGCTGCGTAATTACGAGGCCGGCGAAAAGCAGGTTCCCTGGATCAATTCGTCCATGCCCAACCGCAAAACCGATACGAACAACCGGCTTGGATTCTCGACCGATTATATCGGACAGAACTATGCCTATCCGGAGGCGAGCTACACTGAAAGGGAAAAAATCGTGGAAGCCCACCGGAAATACCAGCGGGGTTTGATGTGGACCCTGGCCTATCACCCCAGGATGCCAAAACAGGTCAGGGACGAAGTTTCCCGCTGGGGAATGTGCAAAGATGAGTTTGAGGAGGGAAACGGATGGCAGGAACAACTATACATCAGGGAAGCCAGAAGGATGGTCAGCGGCTATGTGATGACCCAGAAAAATTGCGAACGGATCGAGGTGGTCGATGACCCTGTGGGCATGGCGGCCTACGGAATGGACTCCCATCACGTGAAGCGTTATGTCAATTCGGAGGGATTCGTTAAGAACGAGGGCAATGTGGAGGCTCACGTAAAATATCCCTTCCCCGTCAGCTTTAGGTCAATTGTCCCCAAAAAGGAGGAATGCGTCAACCTGCTCGTGCCGGTTTGCCTGAGCGCCACCCACATTGCTTTTGGCTCCATTCGTATGGAACCCGTGTTTATGGTGTTGGGACAGTCGGCGGCTGCCGCAGCCTGTCAGGCCATTGATGAAAAGAAGACGGTTCAGGAGATCAGCTATCCAAGGCTCAGGGAAAAGCTGACCGCTGAAAAACAAGTACTTGAAGTTAAAACCAACTAAATCAAACCATGCAATACTTAAAACGCCAGGCTGTCCTGTTACTGACGGCAGTTTTGTTTTCCTGCAGCCAGGAAAACCCGGCCACTCAAAAGGCCGACGTGATTATTTATGGGGGGACTTCGGCTGCCGTTACCGCAGCCGTTGAAGTTGTCCGCTCCGGAAAAACAGTGATCATCGTCTCACCCGATACGCACCTTGGGGGGCTGACTTCCGGCGGACTGGGATTCACGGATACAGGAAACAAACAGACGATCGGTGGCCTTTCCCGGGAGTTTTACCACCGGATATGGCAGCATTACAACGATTCAACGGCGTGGAAATGGCAAAAACATGCCGAATACGGCAATAAAGGACAGGGAACGCCCGCCATTGACGGAGAAAACAGAACCATGTGGATCTTTGAGCCCCACGTGGCCGAACAGGTCTTTGAGGATTTCATCGCTGAAAATAAGATCACGGTTTACCGGGACGAATGGCTTAACCGCGAATCGGGCGTGGCCATGACGGACGGGAAAATCAAAACAATGACCACTTTATCGGGGAAGACATTCGAAGGCAAAATGTTTATTGATGCTACCTATGAAGGCGACCTGATGGCTGCTGCGGGGGTGAGTTATCATCTGGGAAGGGAAGCCTGCTCCGTGTATGGCGAACAATGGAACGGGGTGCAGGCGGGCGTTTTCCACCATGGGCACTATTTTAAAGACAACATCGATCCGTATGTCGTCCAGGGTGATCCTGCAAGCGGTCTGCTCCCCAATATTTCTTCTGAAAAGCCGGGGCCCAACTGCAGTGGTGACCATAAAATCCAGGCCTACTGCTTCCGGTTGTGTATGAGTAATCATCCCGCTAACCGGGTGCCCTTCCCAAAACCTGAAGGATATGATTCGCTGCAGTATGAACTGCTTGTACGCGTATTCGATTCGGGATGGAGAGAGTGGTTCAATAAATTCGATATGATCCCGAACCGTAAAACCGATACGAACAATCACGGGCCTTTCAGCAGCGATTATATCGGAATGAACTACGACTATCCCGAAGCTTCCTATGAACGAAGAAAAGAGATCATCAGAGCCCATGAGAGGTATCAAAAAGGACTGTTGTATTTTGTTGCGAACGATAAACGGATACCCGAAGAAGTCAGAGAGGAGATGAAGAACTGGGGCTTAGCCAAAGACGAGTTCACCGATAACGGGAACTGGCCACATCAGTTATACATCCGGGAGGCCCGGCGAATGACCGGAGAATATGTGACTACCGAAAAAGATTTGCTGGGCAAACGCGTGGTGCCTTCTCCGGTTGGCATGGGCTCGTATACAATGGATTCACACAATGTACAGCGGTATGTGACCGAAGAAGGTTTTGTGCAGAACGAAGGCGACATCGGCGTTCATCCCCACAGCCCCTATCAGATTTCCTATGGTTCGATTGTGCCCAAAGCCGGAACATGCAGCAACCTGCTCGTCCCTGTCTGCGTTTCGTCCTCCCACATTGCGTATGGCTCCATCCGGATGGAACCGGTATTCATGATCCTTGGGCAAAGTGCCGCGGCTGCTGCCGTACTTGCGGTTGAAAAGAACGCGGCCGTCCAGGATGTTCCGTATGAGTTGCTGGCGCAGGTACTGAAAGAAAAAGGGCAGGTCTTAAGTTTGGAATAAATGGTTACCTTTGACTTCGTGAAAAAAAGACGAACTCATGCTTACATTGATTATTAGCCTGACGGCCCTTCTTCTGGGGTATCTATTTTATTCCCGTTTTGTGGAACGGTATGCCGATGTGGATGAAAAACTGATCACTCCGGCCAATTCCATGCAGGACGGAGTCGATTATATTCCGATGCCCAGGTGGCGGATATTCCTGATCCAGTTTCTGAATATCGCAGGACTTGGCCCGATTTTCGGGGCACTGGCCGGCGCCATGTGGGGGCCGGTGGCTTACCTGTGGATCGTGCTCGGAGCCGTTTTTGCAGGCGCGACCCATGACTATTTTTCCGGCGTTCTCTCTCTTAATCACAGGGGGTTGAGCGTGACCGAAATTATCGGCATTTACCTGGGGACGGGAGCCAAGCAGATCATGCGCGGCTTTACCGTTATCCTGATGGTTCTGGTCGGCGCGGTATTTATTACGGGACCTGCCGACATTCTGCGTAACATGACCGGCGGTTTCGGAGGGTCCATGTTCTGGGTCAGCCTGGTTTTTATTTACTATATCCTGGCAACAATGTTGCCCATCGACAAGATCATCGGGAAAATATATCCCCTCTTTGGTTTTACGCTGCTGTTTATGGCTGTAGGGTTGCTCATTTCCATGTTTGTCAATAATTACGACATCCCGGAACTGACATTTGCCAGTATAAAAAATTTTCATACAAACCCGGAGAAATTCCCCATTTTTCCCATGTTATTTATCACCATCGCCTGTGGGGCGATATCCGGTTTCCATTCCACGCAGTCGCCCCTGATGGCCCGCTGCATCACCAATGAAATGCTCAGCCGCCGGGTGTTTTACGGAGCGATGATCACAGAAGCGGTCGTCGCGATCATTTGGGCGTCGGTGGGAATGACCGTGTATGGGGGGATTCGGCAGTTAAACGAGACAATGGCCCTGCAAAACGGAAACACGGCTGTCATTGTCAGCGATATCTGTCACAAGCTCCTGGGTGGCTTTGGCGGTATCCTCGCTTTATTAGGGGTGGTGGCGGCACCAATCACGACCGGCGACACCGCCTTTCGGGGAGCCAGGCTGATCGTGGCCGACTTTTTGAATTTTAAACAGGGACCCATCAAAAACCGGCTGATGGTCAGTTTACCGCTGTTTGCCGTCGGCTTTGCCCTCACCCAGGTTAATTTCGCGATCATCTGGCGCTATTTTGCCTGGGCCAACCAAACCCTTGGAATGGTTTTCCTCTGGACCATTTCCGTTTACCTTGTAAAGAAGGGCAAAACACCATGGATTACATTGATACCGGCGCTTTTCATGACCGCGGTGGTTTCTTCGTATATCCTGGTTGCCCCGGAAGGTCTTGCACTTCCTAAAAATACAGGATATTTTTTGGGCATTCTGATTACCGTGGCAGCCGGAATCTGGTTTTTTGTTTATCAGGACCGACATCTCAAGTTTGCCGCATCGGATGAAATGAAAGTTGTCCCGGAAACAGTTGGTGTTGTTGATGAAAAGTTTAAAAGACCGAAAAGTGAAATCTAACAGGCTCAGTTGCTAAACATCAATGCCAAACAGTACCCTGACCAGATACCCCAATCCAAATGAAATCAATCCCACGACGGTACTCAGAATAACCATTTCCATGAAGCGCCTTTTGAACGGCTGATCATTGGCTACAGAAATATAATAACTGTAAACGAACACTACCAGCACCGAGTCGAGAACTGCCACGATCAGAGCAGTGAACGGAGATGTAAACAGCAGATAAGGTGCGACCAGGAATATGACGGCAACAAGATAAGCAATTCCTGTAAAGATGGCCGATTTCATTGCGCCCTCAGCCTTTCCTTCCGATCGTGCAGACAGGTATTCGGACGATGACATAGACAATGCGCCGGCAATTCCTGCTATAATTCCGGCCAGGGCGACCAGCATTGTGTTTTGCAGGGCGAAAGTCAGGCCCGCCAGCGTTCCCAGAATTTCAACCA
>JBFXKJ010000288.1:0-5071 GCA_050173895.1 Mangrovibacterium sp.
GGGTCAGCCGGACCGAACTGACCGATGAGAATTTCAGGATAAAAGCCGGGCGTTTTCTGCCGTCGGACGAAAAAAGCCAGATCCTGATCCGGGAGTTTTCCCAAAAGCTGTTTTATCAGCCACTGGTCACAGACGATGCCTACGAGTACCCGATCCTGAGAGACCGGCTTGCCACTCTGGCTAAACAATACGGGATCGAGGGAAATTACATATTCTACCTCTCCACCCCGCCGCAGCTTTACGGGATCATTCCGGCGAACCTGGCGTCGGTTGACTTAAACAGGACGGACGAGGGGTTCAGGAGGCTGATCGTGGAAAAGCCGTTCGGGACCAACCTGGAGACAGCCCGGCTGCTTAACAAACAGTTGCTTCATTATTTCGGGGAAGAACAGATATACCGGATTGATCATTACCTTGGAAAGGAATCGGTTCAGAACATGTTGGTAACACGCTTTGCCAACGGCATCTTTGAACCCATCTGGAACCATAATTTCATCCATCATGTGGAAATCACCTCGGCCGAAAGCCTGGGGGTGGAAGAACGCGGCGGGTATTATGATCATTCGGGAGCCATGCGCGATATGGTTCAGAACCACCTTATGCAGATGGTCGGAATGGTGGCCATGGAGCCGCCCGTAGTGATCGAGGCCAACGCCATCCGCAACGAAGTGTTGAAAGTATTCCAGTCGCTCCGCCCCATCAGCGAAGATGATGTGTTGAAGAACGTGATCCGCGGCCAATACATCGAGTCGCACATCCGCAATCAGCTGGTCAGGGGTTACCGGCAGGAAAACGGGGTCGATCCGGCAAGCCGTACCGAGACCTTCTTTGCCATGAAATTCTTCATTGACAACTGGCGATGGAGCGGCGTCCCGTTCTATATCCGGACAGGGAAAAAGCTTCCCACACGGGTAACAGAGATCGTGATCCATTTTAAAAAAACGCCTCATCATCTTTTCAACTTCAGTCCGGAGAACGAACAAACCAACAACCAGCTGGTGATCCGCATTCAGCCCGACGAGGGCATTCTGCTTAAGATCGGCATGAAGGTACCCGGGGCCGGATTCAATGTACAAACGGTCAACATGAACTTTCATTATGCCGATCTGGCCGATGTGCATCTTCCCTCAGCCTATGAACGCTTGTTGCTTGACTGCATGCAGGGCGATGCCACGCTCTATTCAAGGGGTGACGCCGTTGAAAAGGCCTGGGAATATGTGCAGCCAATACTGAATGCCTGGGAAAAAAATCCCGATATACCGGTATACGGGTACCCGGCAGGAACATGGGGACCCAATGTTGCCGACGAGCTGATCGAAGACGCTACCTGGCGGTATCCCTGCAAAAACCTGTCGAACGATGGCACCTATTGTGAACTATAACAACTGCGTTGCATCTTGATTCCTGGTCCTTGATTCCTGGTCCTTATATCTTTTATCTATGTCAACTGAAATAAACATATTCAACAGCCCCGAAGATGTAGCCCGTGCCTTTGCCCGGGAATTGTCTGCGCTTGTAAGCAACTGGTCCGGAGATTTTCATCTGGCACTTTCCGGAGGGTCGACTCCCCGGATGCTGTTCGACGTGTTGGCTGCGGAATACCAGTCAAAGATGCCCTGGAAGAAGATCCACTTCTGGTGGGGAGATGAACGCTGTGTTCCGCCCACCGATCCAGAAAGCAATTACAAGATGACGGCCGCTCACCTTTTCAGCAAGGTCCCTGTTAAGGAGGGGCAGATTCACCGCATCGCGGGGGAGTTGGGCCCGCACGATGCTGCCTCACGCTATTCGGCGGAGATCATGGCAAAAGTAAAGAAGAACGGGCATCTGCCTGAATTCGACCTGATCATGCTTGGCATCGGCGACGACGGACATACGGCGTCCATTTTCCCGGATCAGATGAACATCTTTCTTGCCGGCAGCATTTGCGGAGTGGCCAGTCACCCGCTGACGGGCCAAAAACGTGTCACGCTCACGCTGCCGGTACTGAACAACGCCGGCCGGGTGGTTTTCCTGGCTACGGGGGGGGCGAAATCAGAACCGGTGGGGCAAATCGTCAACAACGGTGAAAAAGCGGTAAGCCTGCCTGCCCGGCACATCCGGCCGCATTCGGGAAAACTGGCTTTCTTTCTGGACAAGCAGGCTGCTGCGCTTATCCGGTGATTTTTAAAAACGCACCTTTTGCTGCCTGACTTTGCTTTTCCAGGTCCTAAATTTGTTTTATCAATCGCAAAATCATGCAGTATCTGGATTCCTATCTACGGTTAAAAGATCTCCTGAAAGAAGACTCACCCCTGGTGCATGATGAGGGTCTTGACATTCACCTGCAGCAGTTTCATTCAGTTGCACATGAATTGTTGCCGGGAAATCTTCTTTATAACTGCCGCGAACATAACCAGGTATTCCCGGCAGGCGAAAACTTTATGAATACGATTGGGCAATTTGGAGATCTGATCCACATCCATGACAGTGAAATAAAGGAAAACAGGGATTTTAGTTACAGGATATTTATGCCTTCATTCAAAACCCGGGCCGACCAGGCTGTTTTTCTGTTCCACGGGTTTAACGAAAAAAGCTGGGACAAGTATTATCCCTGGGCTCAATACCTGGCCACGCAAACCGGATGCGCAGTAATCCTTTTTCCGATTGCCTTTCATATGAACCGGACCTTGTCGGTCTGGAGCGACAAACGGAAAATGTTCCTGCTTAGTGAAAAAAGGAAGCAGCTATTCCCAAACATTGAGGGATCGTCGCTCACCAACGTGGCCATCAGCATGAGGCTGCACACATCCCCATTCCCGTTGGAATTTATGATTTCCCGTTTAACTACAATCATGTGGTCCCCTTTCCTTCCACCGAAAAAAACAGATCCCTGGTCGATGAAAAATTCAGGGAAGTATTCGCCCGCATTGCAGGCTTCCTCACCCAATGAGCTGTATTATTCAAGAATCTCCCCGATAATCCTCCCTCCCGTAGGATAGGGCTGATCGAGGCCCAGGATCTCAAAGACGGTGGGAACCATGTCGATGGCATCGACAGCAGTCCGGTTCTTGCCTTTCCGGATGCCTTTACCCCTCCAGATCATCGGGATCTGTGTATGGTCGGTGTAATCGGGCCGCTGAAACTTATACTGAGGCTGCCAGCCGTCTTCAAGCACATACAGCACGTCGCCCGAACGCTTCAGGTTGAAGCTTCGCGAGACCGTTGTGAGCAGGCTCTTCACGTAATCGCCGTTTTCAAAGTCAGACGCCGGAAGGGATAATTTAACCCCTTCAAACTGGTTAATAAAATTCGCCGCCCTGGTCTGGACCTCCTCCAGTTTCAGCTTTTGCTTATCGATTAGCTCCCGGTCCAGATAGATCTGCTGATCGCTCGTATACAGCACCCAATTACCTTGTCCATAGGTAATATTCAGGAACGATTTCAGTAGGGCCACCATGCTTTCAGGTGCCACATAGCCAACAGGCATATTGAATTCTTTCTTCAGGTAATCGGCCGGGTAAGACGACGAGCAGGCTGAGGTCAGAACAAATAAGGTCTGGTCAGTCCCCACTTCCTTCTCAATGGCATTGACCAGTAATGAAATTTCCTTGTCAAGCCGCAGGTAGGTATCCTCCATTTCGACCGAAAGCGGCCCAAATGAAGCATTTTCATAATCCATCGATGAAAAGCTGACAGTGAGCAGATCAGGAATATCGTCTTTTCCCAGTTGCTCGGCGTTAACCAATGCCATGGCAAATTCATTCACAATGGCGTTCCCGAAAGGGGTCGTCTTCAGAATTTTTAAATTGCCCGTTTCCTTTATTAACTCACTCATTTTATACGGGAAGGTCTTCCACTGGGAAAAGAATCCTTTTTCGAGCGGGTAATCGTCAGCCCAGCTTTCCTCATAATTCGAGGGCAGCAACAGCGTATTCCACTCCTGCTTGCTGTAATAGGCGGCCAGCTTTCTGTTGTTGAACGACAAGGCCCAACCTGGAAACTGACTGACATAGGAAGAGCTTGAGATCATGTTTCCGGTTTGATTATCCATCCAGTATGCACCGTCGGCAGCATGACCGGCCGAGAAAACAGCACTGTAGTCGTTCGGTGCCACTGAAAATACTTTGGCTTTGCCCCTGGTAAGCAGTTTGAGCCCGTCGCCCAGTGTGGGACTCAGCAAGTGCGCCGCGGAACGTTGTCCTTCGCGCGAATCACTTCCAACGGTTATGCTGTAGCTATCGTAAAGGGCATTGATTTCCTTCCCCTTCAACCGGTCAAACCAGTTTGCGTTGATGATCCCATGGCGGTCAGGGTAAACTCCGGTAAACAGGGTCGGGACGCCGGTCAGGCATTTCATCACATGGAGGTTCATCGATGCATTCGAACACACCGCTCCTTCCTGCATGAGTTTTAAAAATCCGTCTTTCTGAAACTTCCCCGCATACCGTTGAAGATAATCCGTACGCATTTGCTCGATGTTGATCACGACAACCAGCTTTGGAGCCGTCGTTACAGCTTGTTGGGCACGGGAAGAAAAACCAGCCTGAGAAAACAGGACCAGGAATAGGATGGTTCGCAATAGCCGCATTTCTTTTCTTTTTGGTTCGTCCCAAAAATATAAAAAAGAAAGCAGGAAGCGATCAGCTAAATGAAGAGGGAGCCCTTTTTTAAAATTTTATTGTTTCATCAGCGTGATCACAAACGGCTTGCCATCGGAGGAGAGTGAAACCGTCAGCTTATCTTCCGCAAGCTTGGCCACTCCGCGGAGGGTCTCACCTTTGGGCGTTATCCACTCGGCTGTAAACATCCCCGGAACATCGGCCGGCGTGAGGGTGGCAATATTCTGAAGTTTGCTGTACCCAAGAATCTTTCCGTTTATGATCAGAAGCTTCTTCACATTCCCCGCTTCATTTACCAAGTCAACGAAATAGGTTTCGTTAAAAAAGAGGTTTTGGGGCTTGTAGGTATCTTCAGCTTCGGGCGAAGGCACAACAGCAGGAGCCTGCGCGACCGCAGGAGCTTCAGGCTGAGGCACCGAAGCAGCAACCGGCACGGAACCGGCCGGAACACGCTGAACCAGTCTGTTCGG
>JBFXKJ010000289.1:0-5039 GCA_050173895.1 Mangrovibacterium sp.
CTTCTGGAACAGGAAGGATGGCTTAGCCCGGACAAAAGCACGATCAGGGTATAAAGAATCGTTTGCTTCATGTTAATTGGGAAAAGGCGCTATGCCCGAAGGCACAGCGCCTGAACAAACTCAATAATTCGGATTTTGCGTCAGCACGCTTTCTCCGGACGTATTCACCGAAAGGTCTCTTTGTGCCTGAGGTACAGGCCAAAGTTCATGTTTTCCGGCGACAAAGGTTTTTCCCTGGAGATGGGCCATCCTGGTTCCTTCCACAGCAAGGTAGTTGTTCATGACAGGAGCCGCAATTCCCCAACGTACAAGGTCGAAAAAGCGCAGGCCTTCCATGGCAAATTCCAGTCGGATTTCTTGCTGAATGGCTTTCATGGCAGTTTCCTTTGAGGCGAAGGTCGAAGAATAAGGCTCAACCTTATAATTTGCAGCGGGCGTACCATCATCGAAGGTTACCACATTGGAGTTTTTTGCGCGTGTGCGGATCTCATTTACCAGCGCGGTTGCCCGGGCCAATGAGCCAACCTGCGCTTCGCATTCGGCCAGCCAGAGGATCACATGGCCAAGGCGGAACTTACGGAAATTATTGGGATTAACTCCCGTAGCCCAGCCGGTGGAAGTGGCAAGCGATTTTTCTGACTGCTTAAACATGTTTTTCTTGTACAGGTAAGGACCTCCGTTACTTGGATCCCTGATCCAGCCATACCCCTTATGAATTCCCCAATCCAGGAAAGGAATACCCGGACGGCCCACCGTGTGGTCCAGGCGCGGGTCGACCGGGCCGGTATAAGTCACAGGGGTTGCGTCGGTGGTGTTTGGATCGAAGGGCAGGATATCATCAGCCGAATAGGTATCGTCCAGCAGGGGCAGACCATTGCTGCCTACCCGGTAGGCACTGACCAGGCTGTGGGTGGGCTGGAAAAATCCGCAGCAGGTTCCCATACCGGCCACCCCGTGGGGAAAATTCAGGGCATCGCCCCAGCCGCCGTTTGGAGAACCATCGGCTCCATCGTTGGTGGCATACTGAATTTCAAAGATCGATTCCTGATTATTGTTAAAGGCAATCATATAATTTTGTTCATAGCTTTCCATCAGCTCGAAGGGACCGTTTGTATACACATCATCGAGCAGCGGTTTGGCTTCCGCGTATTTCCCCTGAAGCAGGTAAATCCGTCCCAGATAGGTCTTCGCAGCCCAACTGCTGGCACGCCCCACGTCTGCGCCCCAGTTGTCGGGAAGATTCTCTGCTGCGAACTTCATGTCGCTCTCGATTTCGGGCCAAACCAGGTGATCATTGGGTACTGTTTTGGGTTCATCAGTCGTTTCATCGATATAGGGTACTTTGCCATGTACCATGGTGAGTTCCACATAAAAATGAGCGCGTAAAAATTTGGCCTCGGCCTCGGCCACTTTTTTCTCAGCTTCCGTCATGTCTTCCGCCAGAGCGAGCGCCTTTAATACATCGTTCGTACGAACAACGCCGTCATACAACGGCTCCCAGTGGTTATCCACATAACCGTTATCGGCATCAGCAAAGAAACCTTCGATTGGATTAATTGTGGCCTGATCGCCGTAATCCGATCCTTTATATGCATCGTCAGAGGCGACACTGCCCCATACCCAGTTCGAAACGGCGCTTGCCCATACCATCCCGTCAGTACCCAAATGAGTTCCGTCAACAACGGCATAGGCACCGGTCAGTAATTTACTGACCCCATCTTTATTGTTAAACTTTTCTGACGAAGCTTCTCCCTTGGGTTTGGCTTCAAACCAGCTGTCTGAGCAGGAACTAAGCAATCCCGCCAGACTAATGATTGTAAATAATAATATTTTGTTCATATCCATTTATATTTTCAATTTGCCAATTACAAACCCAGATTAATCCCAAACAAAAACATCTGCGAGGTAGGGTAAATCCCTTCATCAACACCCATGTTACGGTCGGGGGTAGAATCAGGGTTGACCAGTTCCGGGTCCAACCCGCTGTAGCCGGTAATTGTAAACAGGTTCGTTGCCTGTAAATAAAGCCGCAAGCGGCTGATCCCCGATTTACCTAACCAGGACGACGGCAGGGTATATCCGATCTGCAGATCTTTCATTCGGAAATAGGAACCATCTTCCACAAAGTAGGTCGAGCTCTTTTGCATGTTTGAATCATCGCGAATGGCAATGGGTTGTGTAATTTTGCTACCATTAGCGTAGCGCTCCTCACTCCACGATTCATACAGGCGTTCCTTTCCGCGGTTTCCTGAGAAATTATTGAACATGATCCAGCGATTCACATAGTTGATAAGATCATTCCCCTGTGATCCCTGGAAAAACATACTCACATCCCAGTTTTTATACTCCATGTTCAGGTTGATCCCATAGGTAAAATCGGGGTGAGGATTCCCGATAATTGTACGGTCCTCCGAATCGATCTTTCCGTCATCGTTCAGGTCCCGATACATAAAAACTCCCGGCCGGCTATAGGTATCCTCTGCCGGATTCGTTGTGTTGTATGGAGCATGTATCTCATCTTTCAACGTATACTTGGGCATCGGATCACCGTCCCCGTCATTTTGATAAGTAACATTAAACATATCGGGCGTAAAATAGCCATCGACGACAAAGCCGTAAAACGAAGAGATCGGCTCACCGGTCATACTGGCGGTATAGATATTTTGCCGGAGCTGTGATCCCCACAAAATCTCGTTCGGATTATCATTCAGTTTGACAATCTCGTTCTTATAATGTGAAACATTTGCCCGGATATTGAAGTTGAAATCATCGTTCACTTTTCCGTAATAAGTAAGCATCAGATCAAAACCTTTATTTTCCATTTCACCGATATTCACCGATGGCAACAGCAAATTTCCATAAGTATCGGGGAGATTCTGCGGATAGAGCATATCGGTCGTTTTCCTTTTGTACACATCCAGGTTAATCTCGAAACTGTTGTTGAATAATGCAGCATCGAGGCCAATATTAGTGGTCACGCTGGCTTCCCATTTGCCATCAGGATTTCCCAGTTTATATTGATGAAAACCGGCCTCTGAAGATGAATTTGAACCGGAGAGACTGTAAAACGATTCGCCGTTTTTTGCACGGAAGGTACTGTATGAGTTGTAATAGCCCACATTATCATTTCCGTTCTTTCCCCACCCGAAGCGGAGTTTCAGGTTATCAATCCACTCTGTCCCCGACATAAAGTCTTCCTCCGAGACACGCCATCCCGCGGAAAAGGCAGGGAAAGTACCCCAGCGGTTGTCTTCCGAAAAGCGGGACGAACCGTCGCGGCGAAGTACAGCTTCAAGGAGGTATTTTCCTGCATAATCATAATTTAAGCGGCCAAAGTAAGAGAAAGTAGACCATTCATCGAATGCGCCGTTGGCCACCTGATCCTTTTCACCTGCGTTGAGGATCATATAGTCCAGATCAGTATAAGAGTATGTTGAACGGCTCCCCTGGATCCAGTCGTACTGCCACTTTACAGCTTCCGTACCAAACAGCGCTGTAAAGTGATGGACGTCATTGAACGTTTTGTTATAAATCAGCGTATTGATCCAGTTATACTGGAGGGTTCCGTAATGATACTGGTTTAAAATATCAGCCGGTATCGCCTCCGAAAACTCGGGATTAGTCAGGGTTCGGTCCATTCGCCTGGTACTCGTGTAATCAGCTCCCACCAGGGTCTTTAATTTTAGCTCCGGTAACAGGTTCAGCTGGAGATATGCATTTGCCAATACACGAAGATCCCGTGAATAGTCGTCTTTGTTCCGATAAAGAACAGCAACGGGGTTTGCCCCGTTTCCTGTGGTTTTTGCCTGTGTGCCTGCAAAATTGCCTTTGATATCATACACCGGGATAATCGGTTGCATCCGGTAAGCCTGAGAAACGGCATTTCCTTCGTCATTGTTGCTACCCATATCGGTACGGTCGGTATAGGAAACGCCAAGACTTTCGCCGATTTCAAGCCATTTGCTGATTTTTGCATCGGCGTTCGACCGCAGCGAGAAACGTTCAAAACCAGTATGGATCACGACCCCTTCCTGATTCATGTAGCCGCCTGAAAATGCATAACTGCCCTTTTCAGTTCCCCCGGTCACAGAAAGGTTATATTCCTGAATGGCGGCATGATCAAAGATTTCATCATACCAGTTTGTCCCTTCCTTATTGGCTTTTGTTATACCGTTATAGGGATTTGGGTAGCTGTAAGTACTTTCATCGACTTCGCCCTCCATTTTTCCTTCCGGGATAATGTAATCCGGAATAACAGGAGTTTCTCCGTAACCATACTGGGAATTTCCCCATCCGTTTTTTCCCGGTTTAAGGTGGATATTTTTTGCCTCAAGCCATAACAATTCGCCATATTCGCGTGTGTTCAGCAAATCAAGCTCATTGGTGGTACGCTGCAATCCGTAACGAGCATCAAAACTGATACGGGGGTTTCCCGCTTTGCCTCTTTTGGTCGTGACAATGATCACTCCGTTTGCCGCCCGTACTCCGTAAATGGCCGAAGAAGATGCGTCTTTCAGTACCGACATCGATTCAATATCATTGGGGTTCATTTTACTTAAACCGCCTGTTGTCGGAACGCCGTCGATGATGTACAGCGGATCGTTGTTGTTCACTGAACCAATTCCCCTTACGCGCACTGTTGATTCGCCTCCCGGCGTATTATCGTTCATGACGGTAACCCCGGCTACCCGTCCCTGAAGCTTTGCCGCCGCACTGGCTGCAGGAACGGCCCGTAACTCTGATTCATCGACAGTTGATACAGCTCCGGTGAGCGTCTTCTTCTGCTGCGAACCGTATCCCACCACAACAACTTCATCGACGCCGATCACATCATCCTCCATGACAATCCGGAAAGAGCCCTGACTCCCCATCGGCAGTTCCTGCGTGCGCATCCCGATATAAGACGCTACCAGCGTACTGGCATCCTGTGGTACTTTTAAGCTAAACTTACCGTCAGGAGAAGTAATCGTTCCTACTGCCGTTCCTTTTACTACCACCGAAACACCGGGAATCGGCTGTCCGTCTTTGCCGGTTACCAC
>JBFXKJ010000290.1:0-5050 GCA_050173895.1 Mangrovibacterium sp.
CAGATGCCGCCCACCTGCTGGACTCCCGTAGCAATTTCACAATTCGACAGTTTGATATTTATAACAATTTTGACGAATGACAATTTTTAAAGGAAACAAGGAGTATTTTCCGGGAATCGGTCAAATCCGCTACGAAGGTCCGGAATCAAAAAATCCGCTTGCGTTCAGGTGGTACGATGAGAATCGCTTAGTTGGAGGAAAGACCATGAAAGACCACCTGCGTTTCGCCGTGGCCTACTGGCATTCCTTTTGTGCTGAAGGTTCCGACCCCTTCGGTCCCGGAACCAAGACCTTCCCATGGAGCGGGATCAGCGACCCCATGGATGCAGCAAGGGCCAAAATGGACGCCGCTTTCGAATTCATCAGCAAAATCAATGTCCCTTTTTACTGCTTTCATGATACGGATGTGGTGGGCGACGGTTCCGTCTTTGAAATTGAAAAGCGGCTGGCCGGGATGATCGACTTTGCGCGGGAGCGGCAACAAGCGACAGGAATAAAGCTTCTGTGGGGCACTGCCAACGTTTTCAGCAACCTGCGCTATATGAATGGCGCGTCGACGAACCCCGATTTTCAGGTGGTAACCAATGCGGCAGTTCAGATCAAAAACGCGATCGATGCCACCATTGCCCTGGGAGGTTCCAACTATGTGTTCTGGGGAGGTCGCGAAGGTTATATGAGCCTGCACAACACCAATATGAAACGCGAACTCGAACACATGGGAAGATTTCTCTCCATGGCGCGCGATTATGCCCGGAAACAGGGCTTTACCGGAACTTTCCTGATCGAACCCAAACCGATGGAACCGACCAAGCACCAGTATGACTATGATTCTGCAACAGTCGTCGGCTTCCTTCGGCAGCACGGCCTTGATAAAGATTTCAAAATCAACATTGAAGTGAACCATGCCACACTTGCCGGGCATACATTTGCGCACGAATTGCGGGTTGCCGCCGATGCCGGCTTGCTTGGATCGATCGATGCCAATAAAGGAGATTATCAGAATGGGTGGGATACCGACGAGTTTCCCTCAAACATCACCGAAGTCACGGAAGCAATGCTGGAAATTCTTCAGGCCGGAGGCTTCAAAAACGGAGGAACCAATTTTGACGCGAAAACAAGGCGCAATTCAACTGATCCTGAAGATCTTTTCATTGCCCATATCAGCGGGATGGACACCTTTGCCCGGGCATTGCTCATCGCCGATAAAATCCTGACCGAATCAGACTATCTGAAATTAAGAAAGGAACGTTACGCTTCGTTCGACTCGTCAAAGGGTGCGGAGTTTGAATCAGGGAAACTGCAACTCGAAGATTTGTATAATATTGCCAAAGCAGCCGGCGAACCCCGGCAAGTCAGCGGAAAGCAGGAAATGCTGGAACAACTGATCAACAGCTATATTTGATTTGCAGTCTCATCGAATGACCATTCGTATGAAAGATAAAAATTCACTCTATATCCTTGCCATCACGCTGGTGGCGACCCTGGGAGGATTACTTTTCGGTTACGACACGGCGGTAATTTCCGGAGCGGAAAAATCTATACAGGCGTACCTGATCCGGGGACTCGGCCTCGGATCGCTCGCTCACGGCGCAACTATCTCCAGTGCGCTGATCGGATGTATCATCGGGGGAGCCTTATCAGGTTTGCTGGCCTCCCGGCTTGGAAGGAAAAAATCACTGATCGCCGCTGCGGTTTTGTTTTTTGCCTCCGCCCTCGGGTCAGCGTACCCGGAGTTCCTGTTTTTTAAGCAGGGCGAACCAAGCATGGGACTGCTTTACATGTTCAACTTTTACCGCGTCATCGGAGGTATCGGCGTAGGTCTGGCTTCAGCCATTTGCCCGATGTACATCGGCGAAATTGCGCCTGCCGAGATCCGTGGCCGCCTGGTCTCTTTCAATCAGTTCGCCATCATATTCGGTATGCTCGTGGTCTATTTTGTAAACTGGGGGATTGCCGCAGGGAAAACGCTTGAATGGATCAACGATACGGGATGGAGATACATGTTTCTTTCGGAAGCAATTCCCGCAGCCCTGTTTGGGGTGTTGTTGTTCTTTGTGCCGGAAACCCCCCGCTACCTGGCTTTAAGCCACCAGGACGATAAGGCACTGCGTATTCTGACCCGCATCAACGGGCGGGATAAGGCGCAGATGATCCTTCATGAAATAAAAAACACCGTTGAACATTCGTCGGCCAGGATCTTCTCCTTCGGCAAAACAATCATCTTCATCGGGATTCTTCTTTCCGTGTTCCAGCAGTTTGTCGGGATCAACGTGGCGCTGTATTATGCGCCGCGTATCTTTGAGAGCATGGGCGCCGAAAAGAGTGCTTCCATGCTTCAGACCGTGGTGATGGGACTGGTGAATGTCATCTTTACGGTGGTCGCCATTGTGACAGTCGATAAATGGGGCCGGAAACCCCTGCTCATGCTTGGCTCCGTAGGAATGGCCATCGGGATGTTCGCCATCGGCGGACTGGCCTTCATGAAAGTGATCGGGATCAGCACCCTGGTGTTCATCATTATCTATACCGCCTCATTTATGATGTCGTGGGGACCGGTGACCTGGGTCCTGATTTCTGAGATCTTTCCGAACAAGATCAGAGGGAAGGCTGTCGCAATCGCCGTTGCCGCACAGTGGGCCGCCAACTATTTCATCTCCTCGACCTATCCCGCCATGATGGAGTTCAGCGGCGGACTTACCTATTGCTTCTATGGAGCAATGAGTGTGTTATCGCTGATCTTTGTCTGGAAAATGGTCCCGGAAACGAAAGGAAAAACGCTCGAAGAAATGGAAACGCTGATCAGACCAGGATCTGATTCTGTTCCTTGACACTTTCGTGTCCAAAAAACGTTTTAAAGATTACCCGCAAAAAATATGGTTTAGTCTGATTGAAAGAAACAAAAAAGAGAGATGTTAACAAAAGAAAAAAGTAGCCAAAAAAGAAAAGGTGTTAAGAAAGCCCGGCAGTGCCGGGCTTTCTTAACCCTATTTTACATCCTTAAATATAAAAGTCTTGTGCTCTGTATCGTAGCTGTACACTACTGATATTCCTCCTTCATTAATAAAATCAAAATGCTTTCGTTTGATAGCTACATTGGCCTTTGCCGAAAAACGTTATTAACAATTGATTGTCAATAACTTATGATCAAGTTTTACTGAAAAGAACGATGAAAAGTGCAAGAAAAAGAGTAACTTAAAGACAAAAAGTTTGCACATCATGATCAAATACGAGTCCCCACAACAGTTAAAAATAGAAGAGTTCCGCACACCCTTCTTGAAGTCCCTTTTGCCCGATAACCGTTGGGTTAAGTTAAGCAGCGTGGTGCCATGGGACCGGTTTGCGAGCATCTACTTGTCAGCGATGGATAAAGAGATGGGTCGTCCGGGGATTTCTCCCCGGATTGTATTGGGATCCCTGATTATCAAGCATCTGGAGAAACTGGATGACCGTGGTACGATCGCCATGATTTAGGAAAACCCGTACATGCAGTATTTTCTTGGTTTGGAAGAGTTTAATCCCGATCCGGTATTTGATCCCTCGTTGTTTGTTGAAATCCGCAAGCGGATCGGCCACCGTCAGTTCGATGAACTGAACAGGGACCTGATTGAAAGCTTTTCGAAAAAAGAAGATAAAGAGCATACGGGGAAAGGGAAGAAGAAGCACCAGGAAAAGGAGCCAAAGAATAAAGGACGCCTTCAAATTGATGCCACGGTGGCTGACCAGTATATCAGTTACCCGACCGATCCGGGGCTATTAAATGAATGCCGGGAGAATTGTGAAAAGATGATTGACAAACTTTATGCGGTAAATGGAAAGGAAGGGATCAAACCCCGGACCTACCGGCGTAAGATGCGCAAAAATTTTTTGAGCTACAGCAAGAAAAACAATAAAAGCAAGGAAGTTATCCGCAAGATCAAACGCAAATTACTGGAAGCTGTTTGGCGGGATATCCAACATATTGACTGTTTACTGGACCAGGTTGAAAGAAAAGGGAAAAAGTTTCCGTTGAACAAAAGAGAGCAGAAACTCATGTGGGTAATACGTACCGTACTGGATCAGCAGCGACAGATGTACTGGGAAAACAGCAACAGTTGTTCTGACCGGATTGTAAATCTTCACCAGCCACATGTCAGGCCCATCCCCAGGGGGAAAGCCAGGGCCAAGACCGAGTTTGGATCCAGGTTAGGAGTAAGTCTGGATCAGGGGTATGCCCGGATTGATACCTTCAGCTGGGATGCTTACAATGAGGGCGGGGATTTAAAAGATCAGGTGGAGACTTATAAAAAGATCCATGGTTATTACCCGGAACTGGTTCAGGCCGACCGCATCTATGCCAACAGGGAGAATCGGGCGTGGCTCTTAGAGCGGGGGATCCGGTTAACAGCTCCTGCGCTGGGAAGACCCAGGGCAAAAGAAGCACAGAGCTATTATTATCGGAATAAGAAAAGAAAGGAAGCAGCAGAGCGCAACCGGATAGAAGGAAAATTTGGACAAGGTAAAAACGGGTACGAACTCAATAAAATAAGAGCAAGACTGAGAGAAACATCCGAAAGTTGGGTTGCATGTGTCTTCTTTGTGATGAACCTGCTCAGGCATGCAGGTAATTTTTCTTTGCGTTATTTTTTGAGCTTTAAAAACCGGATTACAGGGCGAATTTTGACCTGGTGGTTCCGGTTGTTATTTGAAACGGAACTTTCGGACGATTTAAGGCGAAGATTAATCCTTTATAAATCTATCTGAGCAGAAAATGAATTTACTTTTTCAGCAAAGCCTACATTGAAAACAATAATGTTTTTAAGTTTCGCAAGTAGTTCTAAGCCGCTTGCTTGAATTCAAGTTTGTCAAGATTGATAAAATGTTTAAAAGTTTCACTTCTGTTAATCAGTGTATCCATTATTCTCTCATCGTCGATTTGGAATTACTAAGGAGGTGGTTATTGAAGACAAAACCATGGTGGAACAAATGAGGCTTATCCAGCAGCTTGACGAAGAAGATAAGCAAACCATCTTCCGCCTGATCGAAAAAATGCTTACCAATAAAAAATTCAAAG
>JBFXKJ010000291.1:0-5046 GCA_050173895.1 Mangrovibacterium sp.
CTGCCTGATTTTATGGGTTCAAACAAATATAACCATTTCAAAAGGCCGACAAGATTTTTGCGCGTAATCTAACTGATTACATGTTAGTTATAAATAAATTTAACTATTTTTAAGAGACACTTGTGAGCCTGATTATTGCCTTGGTAGTGGGCAGCTCTGTACACCAGAAAAAAAATCACCTGTGGAAAGAGTATGGCAACTCGTAAGTTGGGAAACTGTCATTGGAAATAATCTTTTAAAGCAATTCCCCGGCAGCTTTTCAGGGAGTAAATTAATCATTTATCAGAAAAACATTTATTTTCTGCAGGTCGAACTAGCCGTGATTCAACAATCATCAGTAACTATGTTGGAGCTAATATACCCTTGAGGAATATTATTTTGAAAAGAGTTTGTTGTATTTTACGGTAATAAGAAAGTTGGAGAAACTGGCAAACAGATTTTTGGAAAAAAAAACGATACTCTCTGCATATTACGGTGAAAGCGGACAGTATTTCCTGAACGAGTCGCATTGATGACACACCCTCTATAAGTAATTGTCTGACTTGATGTATTGGTGCTGATGGTAAAGGTTTTGTTGCCGTCGGAAGCCGTAAAGCTCAAGGTGGTGGGAGACAAGGTGATATACGAGGTTGCACCTGCCTGGCTGACATAAATTCAAGTAGCAGCACAATTAGAAGATGCAAGGAGTGAGTTTTGTACCCGGGGCGGGAATCGAACCCGCACGATATTGCTACCACTGGATTTTGAGTCCAGCGCGTCTACCAATTCCGCCACCCGGGCTAATCAGCGATGCAAAAATAACTGAAAAATGTTCTGCTCAAAGAAAAAAGGTGGAAAAAGTTCTTCCTCCACCTTTTCAAACCAGCATTTATGAACATTTACAAATCATCAGAATACGTAGCGGATTGACAGGGCTACGCCGTCAGCCCAGAACTCATCATCATCGCCGGTCACGTTAAATGTCGGCATCCAGTCGAGGCTGAGGTTGATCGGAGCCTGGGCAAAGGTGAATTCAAGCCCAAGGATTCCGTTAATTCCGACTACAGTATGGTCATCATCATCATAATCCCAGTGGGGATGATCCCCGTCCCAGAACCCGATGTGTGCTCCAACTCCGTAGTACCAGTTTAGTCCCGGAGCGTTGAACGCCGGATTGTGGAATTCGTACAGACCGGCAATGTCGATCCCTTCCCAGCGACTGGAAAGAATCCCTTCAACAGCATGGCTGCTGTTTACAAAATGTTTCACAGTCAGCCCGCTAAAGGACCCCGCTCTTAATCCAATCCCCGTATTGTAATCCTGGGCGTTTACAGTTGCAAAAGTAGCAATCACCAATAGTGACAAAAGAATAATCTTCTTCATTGTTTTTAGTTTATTTTGAGTTCTACATACCTTGGGCTGCATCTGTGTGACAGCCGCAAAAATCATGGCATCTGTTTGCTTTATATAAACGTTTGATCATAAGAAAAGTTTCTTCCCCATTTGCTTGCTTCCCTGCCTGTATAAACAGGAGGCCGGCGTATGTTGCAGAATAGTTCTCAATTCTTCCGCATTCGAAAGCTTTCATCGAAACTTTTAATACCTTAGCCTTTACGCCTGTTTGCATGATGTATTTTATGGCAATTAATGATGACAAGGAACTGTTTCTTAAATTAAAAGACGGTCATGAGTCCGCCTTTGAGACTCTTTTTTACAAATACTATGCCTCTCTTTGTCTTTTTGCGTTCCATATCCTTGCCGATAAAAAAGAGTCAGAAGAAGTGGTTCAGGATGTATTTGTCAGGATTTGGTCGAAGCGTCAGCATATTAGCATAGGAGCATCTGTTAAAAATTACTTGTTTTGCGCTGTCCGGAATCAATGTCTCAACCGCAGGCAGCATGAAAAGGTGGAGAAACGCTATCTCAGGGAGGTTCAGGCACAAACAGGCGGAGAGCAGGATTCCGGCCAGTACTATATGGAGGTAGGGCTTTTTAAAAAGATTGAGGACGCGATTGCCGCTTTGCCGGAAAAAAGGAGGGAAGTTTTCCGGATGAGCCGGGAGGAAGGCCTGAAATATCAGGAGATTGCGGCACGCATGAATATTTCGGTCAAAACGGTGGAGACGCAAATGGGTTTAGCGTTAAAGCAATTGCGGGAGAACCTCAAAGATTACCGTAGTCCGAATGATAACGATTAACGATGAACGGACCACGATCCAGAGCTAAATGCCCTGGATTTACTTTCGAACTGATAAGGATTTTCTCAAATTGAGATTTTCCCCGATCCCGGGCTGATAAAACTTTTGTTTGCTCTTCAGGGTAAAAACAGGGGAAAACTGTCCTTATTACAAATGGAGAAAAATAAATATATCACGGATGAAGAATGGAGTGCCATTGCCCGGAATCTGTATGAGGGCGAGGGCACAGACCGGCCACCCGGCCGGGGACTGGCTGATGACGCGGACGGAATAGAGAAAACCGCCGCAAAAATAGATCTTTATTTTCGGCTAAAGGAATTTGATGCCAGCGCAGCATATAAGGAGATGAAATGCAGGAAAACACGGATGCCGGTTAACGCGATTGCCTGGACAGGCAACAGGTTCCTGAAAATAGCAGCCGTCGTTGTGCTGGTCCTGTTGGTTGCTTCAGCCGGATTTTATATGGGTGGCAGCAGGGCAGGCGCCGGCAGGCATGCCGGGGTGGCGGTCGACCGTTATGGCAATTCAAGGATCAACTTGCCGGATGGTTCGGTGGTTACCCTCAACCATGATACAAAGATCAGCTATCCGGATCAGTTTACCGGACCGACCAGAGATGTCCAAATTGAAGGGGAAGCTTATTTTGAGGTCACTCCCGATGCCGGCCATCCCTTTTTGATCCGCGCCGGCGGAGCGGAAATCAAGGTACTCGGAACCACCTTCAGTGTCAACGCCTATCCTGCCAGTGAGCGGGTTGAAGTGGTGGTCGAAACCGGCAAGGTGCAGGTCAGAAAGGTAGAAATGAACCGAACAGGCATCAATGAAGTCACACTTGATCCGGGCGACCGGGGTATTCTCTCAGGCGCCGGTGGCGGACTTGTTAAAAGCAGGAACGACAATCCAAACTTCCTCTCCTGGAAAACACGGGAATTTGTTTTTGACAGGGTACCTTTAAAAGAAGTGATGCAGCAATTAAACAAAGTGTATCAGGTTACAGTCAAAGCGAATGAGCCGGCGGTCGAAAACCTGTTGTTGACAGCGCGTTTTGAGGGGCGATCACTCGACTTTATTTTAAAGGTTATTGAAATGACTCATGATTTAAGAACAGAACAGAAGAACGATTATTACCTGATAACAAAAAAATAAGCGAATGAAGAAGCAGCCCTTGATGGTCTGCCTGATCCGGATGTGCCGGAAACCGGCCCGGCGGATCAATTGCTGAATGAACCTAAATTTGAGAATTATGAGAACAAAGACATGGAGCAGCCGGATTGCCTCCTTCCTGGCAGCCGGTTTTTTGAGCGTAAGTGTATCGGGTGTGATGGCTCAGGAAAAACAACCGAGTCCAATCCTGGACCAAAATATCAGTATTTATGCAGAGAATGAATCTCTGGCCAATGTGATTGAACGGATTTGTTCTTACTTCAACCTGGATTATTCCTATAATTCCAGGTTGGTCGAGGGAAAACAGATCAGCCTGAATATCTCAAACAAACCGATCCGGTATGTGCTGAACAAACTGATGAAGGATTACTATCTGATTTTCGATATCGAAGACAATATTCTGGTGTTGAGGGATTACGTGCCATTGAGTGAAACGAAAGAATATGAGGCCAAAGTGAAGTTCACTCCCGGCAAAAACCGGTTTGAATTTCAGAATCCGCGTGATAAGATGATCACGATCGATTTCAAAACGGCCAGCAACCTGATCATTATCCCGGTGATCATCAATGACTCCGACACGTTGAATTTCATTCTGGACACCGGGGTGAGGTTTCCCATCATTACCGAGCTGCCCTTTGTGAACCGGCTCAACCTGAACTATATGCAGCCGGTCTCTATCAATGGGCTGGGCGAAGGTGAATCACTTACAGCTTACCGGTCCGGAAATAATACGATGAAGATACAGGGGCTGATATCCCACAATCAGGAAATCCATATGGTAATCGATGAAAATTTTCAGATTTCTCAAATACTGGGCTTGCCGGTGCATGGACTGATCGGTTTCGATTTATTCAAGGACTTCATTGCCGAAATTGATTACAGTGCGAATAAATTAACCCTGGTGAGGCCAAAATATTATAAGGAGCGGATCAATAACAGAGATATCGTCATGCCCCTCCATTTTGAGCATAATAAGCCTTACGTGCGGACGACCATCATGACCGAAAACAATGAGCTGGTTCCCGTCAAGCTGCTTGTCGATACCGGGGCAAGCGACGCCATCTGGCTTTCCACGAGCTCAGACGAACGTCTTTCCATACCTGAAAATCACATCGAATCTTTTCTTGGAAGAGGTCTTAATGGCGACCTGTACGGCAAAAAGGGCAGGATTGGTGGAATATGGGTGGGACCGTTGGTTTTGTCCGAACCGATCGTAGCCTATCCCGATTCTTCGCTGGTTGACCGGATCATTTCGGACGACCGTAACGGAACGCTCGGGGCAGAGGTTCTCAGGCGCTTTTATGTGACCATTGATTATCCCAATTCACAACTGAAACTCAGGCCCACTCCTAAAGTGAAGGAGGAGTTCAATTACAATATGAGTGGCCTGGATATTTCGAATCCATTCCCCGGGATGCCTGTTTTTACGATTGATAAAGTGCGGAAGGACTCTCCGGCATATCATGCAGGGCTGATGGAACACGATCAGATCCTTTCAGTTAACCGGACCAATCACCGGACACTGTCACTGAATGATATTAACCTGCTCCTGCAAAGCAAGGAAGACCGGAAAATATCGATGACGGTACTGAGGGAGGGCAAGTAGATCGAAGCAAATTTCAGTTTGCAGAAGATTTTCTGATAAATAGCCGGAATGAAAATTTTTGACGGATGAAAGATACGCTGCTCAGAATGATCCCTGTAC
>JBFXKJ010000292.1:0-4979 GCA_050173895.1 Mangrovibacterium sp.
ACTGGGGAAAGCGTTTACCTCAATGTAACGCTGAATATTGGCGCTGCGTCCCTGTGCCGAAAACGGCATGTGGTACTTGTTGTCTGAAAATTCCATATTGTTGGTGAGCTTCAGCCACGGGTAGGCCTGCAGCGATCCCTTTGCCCGGAAGTTGTAGGAACGATAGGTGTCGGGATCGAAATTATACATACCGCCAAAATCATACATACGCCCCGAAACATAGAAATCAGATTTTTCATCGCCACCGGAGATGGTCACATTCTGGTCGTGCGTCAGGGTATGATCTTTAAAGAGAAGCCCCATCCAGTCGGTGTTGCTGTAATATTCATAATTCCCGTTCGGAAGGATTTCCGTCTTTGGACCTTCTCCCGAAGCCTTCCATGCTCTTAGCCGGTCCAGCCATTCATCACTGTAGTACTGCGTGTTATTGTTGATCGACGTGGGAACCGTTCCCTGCCGGTTATAATATGACATTCTGAAGTGTTCGACCCAGGTCACCGCATCGGTCACGAACTCCGGTTCCTGAGCTAACGACTGAACGGAAAAGTTACTGGTATAATTAACTGTTGTTTTGCCTTTCTGCGGGCGTTTTGTCGTGATCAGCACCACACCGAAGGAGCCTCTGGCACCATAAATGGCCGCCGATGCGGCATCTTTCAGCACACTGACGCTTTCAATGTCGTTTGGGTTCAAAAAGGAGGGGTTGCCTTCCACACCATCGATCAGGATCAGTGCGCTACCTCCCTGTCCGATGGAAGTTTGTCCCCGCACATTGTATGAAGCCGACCGGGTGGGCTTTCCGTCTTCGAGCGAAATATTCAGGTTGGGAATCGCTCCCTGCAACGCTTGCGTTGCATTCGATGTCGTGCGGTTTTCAAAGACTTCGGTGCCGACAGCTTCAACGGCGCCGGTCAGGTTGACCTTCTTCTGTGTTCCGTAGCCCACGGCAACAACCTCTTCCAATCCAAAGGTCTCCTCTTCCATGGCGATCGTTATAACCGTTTTCCCGGTAACCGCGACATCCTGACTTTTCATACCCACGAACGAGAAGGTCAGGACTGCATCGTTTGGTACGTTCGCAAGAGCGTATCTCCCGTCTATGTTAGTAATGGTTCCCTGGGAAGTTCCTTTGATGACTACCGAAACTCCCGGAAGTGGCGCTCCCGACGAATCCGTTACCGTACCGGAAACCTGTCGTTGCTGCGCACTTTGCATTTTATCTTCTCTCTCAGTAGTGAGCACGATCTGCCGGTCGGCGATCACGAATTTGACATTGGTTCCCTCAAACAGCTCTGTCAATATCCGGTCAATTTTTTCCTGTTCGGCCGAGACAGAGACCATCCGGTCAACATCGACCAGATCCTTATTAAACAGGAAGTAGAAATTCGAGGAGTTCTCGATCGTTTTCAGCACCTCCATCACGCTGACATTCCTGAGATTGAGCGTAATGGTTGTTTGTTGGGAATAAGATGATGAAGCCCAGGTCTGCAGGGCAAGTACAAGGATCAGAAATACACTTAGCCTCATAATTTTCAAGACTTTTAAAAGATTGGACATGCCAATCCAGTTCATAAACTTTTTTTCCATAAATTTGAACCGTTAAGTGGTTAATAATTGCGATGATTAGACTGCTTTTCAATCAAGGAAGGTGTTGGTAGCGCCTTCCTTTTTTTAGAAATTATTTATCCTGTTTCCATTTAACCTGAATGTTATTTTTCGTTTTGTGAAACTTCCGTCTTTCTTTTTTATCCTGGGAATCTCTTCATATTCAATGGGTGCTGTGATGGCGAGCAGCTTCAGTACTTCGCTCAGCGGCTCGTCTTCAAATTTGGCATAATACCGGAAGTCCTTCAGTTCCGGATCTTCGATCGTGATTTCAACGTCATACCACCGGCTTAATTTTTTTGCGACATCTTCGAAAGGTTCATTCTGAGCGATCAGTTTTCCCTCTGTCCACGAGGTGTAATTATCGGCATCGACCTGCTTAATGACGAACTGTTTTTTCAGGGTATCAAAAACAAACTGCTGGTCGGGCAGCAGAGCGAAGAGTTCTTTGCGTTTCTTGTCCAGGATCTTCAATCTTCCTGTTTTTAAGGTAATTTCCTGGTAGGCCTGGTCTTCATAAGCCATCATGTTAAAGCTGGTCCCGAGAACTTCGCTTTCCAGGTTACTGGTAATAACCCTGAACCTGCTTTTTTTGCTTTTTGCCACATCAAAAAAAGCTTCGCCCGACAAATAAACTTCCCGGTTCTCCCCGAAATTCACCGGATACTTCAGTGTAGATCTGTTGTTCAGGAATCCGGTTGTACCGTCGGGCAGGAGGAATTCGGTGCGGACTCCGGCGGGGCATTTGATCTCAGCCCAGGCCGTTTCCCCGGGTTTTTCCTTTAAGGTAAAGAAATAGAAAAGAGAAGTGAACAGCAGGGGCAAGAACAGAATGGCCGCGGCTTTCTGCATGAAAAGCCACATCGTAGCGCCTGTATGTTTCGGAGCAACCTGCCGGAATCCAAGCCGGTCGGAAATCCGGTTCCAGGTCCGGGGTTCGTTAAATCCTTCCGCTTTTTCTGCGTCGGTTTCATTCCACTGCTTTTCCAATCCTTCAAGAAAAGCTTTGTTTTTATCGCCTTCTTCGAAGCCGCGATAAACCGAAAAGTATTCGTTCCTGGTATAACGGCCGTTAAAAAAATCGGCCAGTATGTTTCTTAAGTCAGCCATTTTTTGCCGGATCAATTTCCTCCTCCTGTACAGTAATAGGGCTGAGATCAGAAAACCACGTAGTCAATGGGCACTTTTTTTCAATTATTTTTTTGATGGAGGAATAAAGAGAAGAACAACAGTCCCGCAACATGTTCTTCCGATAGCTCAGTTTTTAAGAATTTTAAGGCCTCCGACAGATGTTTCTCAACGGTTCTCGGTGAAATATCCAGAAGTTCTGCGATTTCTTTTACGGGCAGTCCGTTCTTTTTTTTCAGGATGATCACTTCCCTTTGCCGCGGAGGCAGCCGGTCGATCAAGTCCTCAACCAATTCAAGCAACGACTGGTAATCGATCTTTTCTTCCGTACGGTTATCAAAGTCGACCGCAAAATCAAGCAAGTCGTGTTTGTAACTGTTTTCCCGGGCTTTCTTCAAAAACAGCTCACGAATGTAGCTGTAGGTGATTTTGAAAAGGTACGATTTAAATGACAATTCGGTGTTAATGGATGCCCGGACGTTCCAGACCTTGGTGAAAACCTCCTGCACCACTTCTTCGGCTTCTTCGTTCGATTTCAGATAGCCTCTGGCGAAAACAAAAATACGCCGGGCATACTCACCGAATAAACTCCGGAATGCCTCCTGATTGCCTTGCGTCAGGCCAATCACCCATTTTCGTTCTTTTGCCGGTGCAACCACAACAAGTATTTACGAGCTAAACGCGGGATAAACATATCAAAAATAGTCGTCTTTTTGATGTGGATTGATCCGATTTACGTTCTTTTTACCTGAAATTAATCCAATGCAACCGAATTGTATCAGAAGAAGGATTTTGTGATGTATTGAATTAGCTCTATTTTTGATCGCCACAGGAGGTAAGGCAGTGCACTTATCATGAGAACAATGGCTGTGAGATGAAAAGGAACGCGTCTGGAATCAATCCGCATCTCCCGCTACGGGGAGAATAAACTATGCTGTGTTTGGATTGAAGTCTGAGAACCGTATGCTGTTGAGTTAAATGATCAACCTTTTAAAACTTTGGGGAGCGATAAAAACGGCTGTTTGAATTTTACTGTCAAACCGGGGACCAGTGCCATGAACATAGCGATCCGTCCGGTAAATCCCGCCATGTAAGAACGGCGGAGCCTTCCACGTGAATTTTTACGGAAAATAAGCGCTTCCGGAAAATAATTTTAATTTCGTGTCGAAAATGCAGGAATAAAAGTGAAGACGAGGGAGGTTAAGTTTTGCTGCATCCTCCGCTTTCCGGTTGATCATGTTTTTCATGCAGGATGGGAAAAGGAATGGATAATAATCTGTTTATAAAAAACTTACTGCTTCGGATCGCCCGCGATAACGATGAAGAGGCCTTTAAACAGCTTTTTGACATGTATGCAGACCGGTTGTTCCGCTTTGCCAAATCATTCCTGAAGGATAAATTTCTCGCAGAGGAAGCCGTTTCGGATGTTTTTTATAAGATTTGGCTGCACCGTTCCTCGCTGGAGAACCACACGGCCATCAAAGCTTATCTTTTTAAAGCAACCTACAACACGAGTCTGAATTACCTGGACGAGGTCAGGCGGAAAAAGGTAGTTTCACTCGACGATATCGATATAGATCTGGGCACGGACCTGTGTCCCGAAAGTGAGCTGATCAATAAGGAACTGAAAGAGATCATCGAAGCTGCCATTGAAGTGCTCCCGCCCCGCTGCAAGATGATATACCGGATGGCTAAGGTGGAGCAGATGAAATACAAGGAAATCGCCGCTTTGTTGGAGATTTCCGTCAAAACCATTGATCATCAGCTCACCATTGCGATTCAAAAAGTCGGCGAAGCGATACGGCGGTACCTCCAGGCGAATGGCAATGAAGGCGATCTCATGGCGCTTCTGCAATTGTTCCAGGTTAGTCGCAAATAAGACACAAGTATCAGGACGCAAGTATCAAGACCGGCAGTCGGAAAGATATTCGGATGTTCAGACAAACAAATAATCAGCGGTCTGAGAATCCGTGTTTCCGGTCCTAGCTGTTCGGGTATTCAGTCTGAGAATCCGGGAACCTGAAAATCCGGTCTCTCGTTCGGTTTCCGTTCTCCGGTTCCCGTCTCCCCTCCATGCCCTATGCCCTGTGCTCCATGCCACCTGTACCCTGTAACCTGAAACCTGAAACCTGAAACCTGTAACCTGTACCCTGAAACCTGTAACCTGTACCCTGTAACTTGAAACTTTTTTTCATCTCCTTTTAGGGGATTTCTCTTTCCGATTTGTATTAGGGGTATCAAAAAAA
>JBFXKJ010000293.1:0-4965 GCA_050173895.1 Mangrovibacterium sp.
AAACAGGCATGCTCACCTGGGTTGAAATTGGTAAGGCAATGGCCAGCAAGACAAATACGAGGCCTACCAGTGAAACAGTCGTAAGCATGGTTTTACTTGAAAATTTAGCGCCGAGAGATGCGCCCGCTATACGGCCGATCATCATCAGAAACCAATATGTTCCTACAACCGAGCCGGCAATCGTGGGGTCAATGGCCAGACCGCCTGCATCGATTTCTGAGGTCATGAACAGGTTGGCAAAATGAGGAATACCGATTTCAATCCCCACATACATAAAAATTGCGGCTGCTCCGAAGATAAAGTGACGGAACGAAAGCGGACTGTGTTCGTGTTTTACTTTTACTTTCCCTACCAGTCGCGGTTCCGGGATTTCCATGATATACAGGACAACAAAGACCAGTGCAAAGATTCCCAAGGCGAGGAAAAGCGCGGGATTTGCTTTTTCAATGGTCCTTCCTTCCACGTTGGCCCCCATCAGGTATCCAACCAGAACCGGAACAATGGTTGCAGCAACCGAGTTTAGCGATCCTCCTGTCTGAATGAGCTGGTTCCCTTTTTTGCCGCCACCACCAAGGGTGTTAAGCATCGGGTTTACCACCGTGTTCAGCATACACATGGAGAAACCTGAGATAAAGGCGCCTGCTAAATAGACATTGAAACTGCCCACCTGTCCGGAAAGGTATTGAACGCCCACTCCGGTGAATCCAACTGCAACCGCAAGAAGGGCTGTTTTTTTGTAGCCGATCCGTTCGAGCAACATCCCGGCAGGGATGCCCATGAACGCATAGGCAATGAAATTGGCAAAGAAGCCGAGCGTTGACATAAAATTGGTCGCTCCGAACTGATTCTTCACAATTACTCCAAAAGGAGCCGGAAGGCCGGTTACAAAGGCAATCATAAAGAACAGAGCGAACATCATTGCAATAGGCAATGCATAACTTTTGTTTTTATTCATACTTTTTAAATTTAGAACTTAAAGTGAGTCATTGGTTATTTATGAGTTGTTTATCTAATTCCCGAAACTTTGCTGTTCGCCGGCCCTTTTTTTAACCGCCCGGGGGCTGCGGAAAACCCCGCCGGGTATTTTCTACGGCCCGAATATACTTATTTCTTTTTGTTTCCGGATGAAGTTTCGGGTGCATTTTTGCCGTTTTTCCTCTTCTGTTTCTTTTCCGGCCTGTCTTCCTTAAGCCAATGCCGGTCCACTCCGGACGGGCCGGAAAAGCTGTCCGGAAGAGAAGCACTGTCGGGCAGCGCAGTGAGATCCGGTCCTTCCGTTGAAAAACAGAACAGCAGGCCATCATGGGACCCTCCTGAAGGTAAAATATTAAACTTTGTGTGTGCGGACACATTTTTTAGATAAAAAACTCTTTTATTGAAAAAAATATCTCTAGTTTTGGAGGAAATCGAGTAAAAATTCCTGGAGGGGACAAAAAATAAAAGATATGGCTAACAAGCTTAATTACATTGAAAAGACGGTGGAGAAGCTGCCGGTCTGTGTGGTGGAAGACCAGGCAGAAGGGGCAAAGTTAATTGCGGAACGGATCGCAACGGTGATCAGGGAAAAGCAGGAGCGCGGCGAAATGGCCGTTTTGGGTCTGGCAACCGGCTCAACGCCTGTGAAAGTATACCGGGAACTGGTTCGCCGTCATCAGGAAGAAGGGCTGAGCTTCCGGAACGTGATTACCTTCAACCTGGATGAGTATTACCCGATGGACCCGCAGAATGAAGAGAGTTACGTGTATTTTATGCACAGGCATCTTTTCGGTCATGTCGATATGGATCCGGCAAACATTCATATTCCCGACGGCACTGCCGGGATTGAGGATGTGGCTGCTTTTTGCGCTTCCTATGAGGACAGGATCAGGGCCGCCGGCGGAATTGACCTGCAGTTGCTGGGAATTGGGCGCTCGGGGCACATTGGCTTCAATGAACCAGGTTCGGCGCTGAATTCACGCACGCGTCTGGTGAGGCTCGATCCTGTCACAATTGCGGATGCCGTTAAGGATTTTGGCAGCGAAGAGGCGGTCCCTCACAGGGCGATCACCATGGGAGTAGAGACCATTTTAAGTGCCCGGGAGATTATTTTTGCTGCCTGGGGAAAAGCAAAGGCCGGTGTAATCAGGAGAATGACAGAGGGGCCGGTAACTTCGGATGTGCCCGCTTCCTTTCTCCAGATGCATCCGAACGTAACGGTGTATCTGGATGAGCCGGCCACTGCCGAGTTGACCCGTACAAAGGCTCCCTGGGTTGCCGGCGTGTGCGAGTGGACCCCGAAAATGATCAAGAGGGCTGTGATCTGGCTCAGCCAGAAACTGGATAAACCAATCCTGAAACTTACGGATGACGATTATAAGGCGGCCGGCCTGCGCGACCTGCTTGCATTTTACGGAGGCGCATATGATTTGAATATCAGTATATTTGGACAGATCCGCGACACGATCACCGGCTGGCCGGGCGGAAAACCCGGGTCGAACGACCGGAATCGTCCGGAGCGACCCGAACCCGCCGTCAAACGGTCACTGATCTTCAGTCCGCATCCCGACGACGATGTGATCTCGATGGGCGGTACGTTACTGAGGCTGGTTGATCAGAAACACGATGTGCACGTGGCGTATCAGACATCGGGAAATATTGCCGTATTTGACGATGACGCGATCCGTTTTTCCAGATTTGCCGTCGATCTGGCGAAAAGCAGGGAGCTTGCCTGTGAAGAGCTGATCCGGTCGGACCGGGAACTGAACGAATTCCTCAGCACGAAAAAGCCGGGCGACATCGATATCCCCTACGTGAAGACGGTGAAGGGGCTGATCCGTGTCGGTGAAGCTGCGGCAGCCTGCCGTTTTTGCGGTGTCAAGGATGAGAACGTTCACTTTTTGAACCTCCCGTTTTATGAAACCGGTGCCGTTGAAAAAGCGCCTGCCTCGGAAAAGGATGTCGCGATTGTTGTCGACCTGCTGCGCCGGGTGAGGCCTCATCAGATCTTCGCCGCGGGTGACCTTCAGGATCCGCACGGCACACATGAGGTATGCCTTCAGATCATTTTCAGGGCTATCCGGCAGATCCGCGCGGAAGGCGATGAGTGGCTGAACGACTGTTACGTGTGGCTTTATCGCGGAGCATGGCAGGAATGGGACGTGGAAGATATTGAAATGGCTGTCCCGGTCAGCCCGTCGGAACTGCTGAGAAAACGAAAGGCGATTTTCAAACACCAGTCCCAGAAAGATTTTCCGGTCTTTCCAGGCGAAGATAAGCGCGAGTTTTGGCAACGTGCCGAAGAGAGAAACCGGGCAACAGCCAAAATCTACGATAAACTCGGACTGGCGGAATACGAAGCCATCGAAGCGTTTGTTCGCTATCCTTTCGACGATGAAGCTTCCTTTTTGAAATAATGTTGTAACTTTATAAATGCGAATCGGGTTTACGGGATCCGCGAAGCGAATCGAAGATCCCCGAAGGGAATCGAGTTTTGGAGATCCGCGAAGCGAATTCCATACGTTGATATCACTGAAAGAGTGATCGTACGTATGATTGTACAAAGTTAAGTTGAAACGACAAACAGATGGAACGTAAAGTGAAAATCCGGACCTTTGTGCTGGCTTTGCTGATGGGCTGCGCGGGTTGTAAGTCCGACAGCGGGGAGACACAGGTGAATATCATTCCGGCGCCCGTAAGCATTCAATATGAAGGGAAAAGCCTGGTGATTGACAATGGTGTCAGCATTACCAGCCGGGATACGGTCCTTTATTCTGCATGTTCCTGGCTGGCCGGGGAAATGCAGAAGCTGCCGGAAGCCCAATTGCTGCGCCCGGAACGGAATGCGGACGTTGAAATCAGGCTGTCGCTCGACGATCAGGTTGAACAGCCGGAGGGTTATATTCTTCAGATTGGCAGGAAAATCACAGTTTCAGGCAAAACAAAGGAAGGGGTTCTCCACGGCTTGCAAAGTCTGCTGCAGATCCTTTATCAGACGCCTTCTTCGGAGGGAGCGGTCAGGCTTCCCCGGCTCACCGTCACCGACTATCCCCGGTTTCCCTACCGCGGTATGCTCCTGGATGTGAGCCGTCATTTTTTCGGCGTTGACTTTGTGAAGAAATACATCGACCTGATTGCGATGCATAAGATGAATGTATTTCACTGGCACCTCACCGACGATCAGGGCTGGCGGATTGAAATCAGGAAGTATCCCGAACTGACAGCTGTGGGGGCATGGCGGGCGGATCATGAAGATCTGCCTTGGGGCGCCAGGCCCGATCAGTGGCCAAACGATACGGCCCGGTACGGAGGCTTTTATACGCAGGATCAAATCAGGGAGCTGGTCAGCTATGCGGCCGAAAGAGGGATCACCGTGATCCCCGAAATTGAGATGCCCGGTCATTCAGCAGCAGCCATCGCCTCTTATCCGGAGTTGTCGTGCAGGGGAGAGAAGATCCCTGTGCCTTCCGGCGGAGCTGTGCAGAATAATATTCTTTGTGCCGGCAAGGAACAAACTTTTACTTTCATCGAGGATGTCCTGACCGAAGTAATGGAACTGTTCCCATCGAAATACATTCACATTGGCGGCGATGAGGCGCAAAAAAAAGAATGGGAAAACTGTCCGCTTTGCCAAAAGCGGATAAAAGATGAAGGCCTCGCAGATGAAGGTGAGCTGCAAAGCTATTTTATCGGGCGGGTGGACAGCTTCCTGACTGCCCGCGGAAGAACTCTCATCGGATGGGATGAAATTCTGGAAGGCGGGCTGGCCGAGAATGCAACGGTCATGTCGTGGCGGGGTGAAGCCGGAGGCGTAAAGGCGGCCCGGATGAAGCATGACGTTGTGATGACTCCCGTCGATTATTGTTATTTTGATTATTACCAAAGCGACGACAAGGATCTGGAGCCTCTGGCTTTTAATGGCCAGGTCACACTGGAGAAGGTATACGCTTCCGAGCCGGTGCCGGGCGAACTGGGACCGCAGGAAGCCCG
>JBFXKJ010000294.1:0-4928 GCA_050173895.1 Mangrovibacterium sp.
CTCATCGTCTTCTTTTCAAACCGCCAGAAAAAACCAAATTGCCCTAAAAGCGTTCCAATGGTCAGAAGGCTTAACTGATACACCGGCACCATGATAAGAATGTAAAGGAGTATCTTCATATAGAAGGGCGATGCCGGATCATAATCAATCAACTTCAGAATATAAGCCTTGATGTAAAGGGTAAAACTTCCGCTTATTGAAAAGACGAACAAAATGATCAACAACTGAAAGTTGGATTTCACGTTCCATCGCTGTTTGAGCTTACTGAGCATTTCCTGTTTTTTTATCGGATCTGATTTTATTAACAATATTGTGAAGAAATGGTTTGTTCAGAAAAAACGGGTATGAAAAACAAGATAGCCATAGAAGGCGAAACGAAAGACGCGGCTTAAGGCAACCAGCAAAAATTTTTTCATAGGATAGGAACTGGTCCCTACCAGGATGCTGATGGTCGACCAGGGCAGGGGAGTCAAGGCAGCGGTAATAATAAGAATGGATCCGTACTTGCGGAACATAGGCCAGTAATGGCTGAAAAAACGCCTGCTTAAATAACGGAACAGCAACACCCGCTGAAGGTAACGCCCGATGATGAAGGCAAGAAAACCGGCTCCGTATGAAATCAGCGTGAAAAAGATCACGTTGATCCAATAGTGCAACTGATCCCCTTTATAAAGCGCCCATATCATGAATATCTCGGGAGGGAACAAGCCAAAAAAAACTTCCGAGAAAATATATAGCAGGTAAATCAGGACCGGTCTCTGATAAAAACGTTCGAGCCATGCCGCCTGATCCTGATCCACGACATGGTTTTTGAAAAGATAGTAAGCCAGCCCAAGGACGGCCATATACGCCAGCCCCCGAAGCATGTTCTTAAGAAGGAACTGAACTTTGACTCCGTTCATAAAACAATGTGGTCAATTTTTACAGCCAGTTGCCGGTCTGCCTCTGTCACTTTCCCTTCGCTGTGGGTCGTTAATGTGATCCTGACGTGTTTATATCCGTGCAGCAGAATGTCCGGATGATGATCCATTTCCTCTGCCAAATCGCCGACCCTGTTCGTAAACTCCAGCGCCTGCCTGAAGTTTGAGAAAGTAAAGTCCTTTTCAATTGTCTGATTAATCTCTTTCCACTCCATACCACTTTCGCTTTCCTGTTAAACAAGCCGAAAAGGCTAAAGTTTAACTTTTTATTCTGCCGGCAGGCTCAAAGGTAAAAATAAATCGGACGAAAAGCGTATCCCGGAGCTTTTTAAATGAACCGGGTCTCTTGCGAGCTGTTTAAAGTTTGTATTTTTGGTTTTTTAATAAAAAAGAAAGATGCAGAAAAGTTTCACCACCCGTTCGCTGAACGTTCCCTTTCCCCGGAAGGACCCCTATCGTTCACTGGATATGCCGGTTTATGAATCCGTCGCTTTTGAATTTGATTCTTCCGAGGAAATGGCTGTCTGTTTTCGCGGTGACAAGGCTGCGCACGTATATTCCCGGACAAGCAACCCCACCGTTGAATACTTTGAAATTAAAATGAGAACGCTCACGGGCGCCCGGCAGTCGCTTGCCCTGACATCGGGAATGGCGGCGATTGCCAATGCCGTTCTCGCATTGTGCAAAGCAGGCGACAACATCATTTCAGGAAGAAATCTCTTCAGCCATTCCTGGTTCCTTTTCTCCAAAAGCCTGGCAAACTACGGCCTTGAAACCCGTTTCGCCGACATGGGGAATGTGGAAGAGGTCGAGCAGCTGATTGACAAAAACACGCGGCTTATTTATCTCGAAACCGTGACGAACCCCCAACTGGATATAGCAGATCTGGAGAAACTTGCACAGATAGCCAACCTCCATCATATCCTGCTGATTACGGACAGCACGCTTACACCGCCGGTTATCTTTCATTCATCCGGGCTTGGGGTTCATGTGGAGGTGATGTCAACCACCAAGTTTATTTCAGGCGGGGCAACTTCATTTGGCGGAATTATCCTGGATAACGGGAATTACGACTGGGCCCGGAACCCGAATCTTGCGGACCTGGCCGAAAAATATGGAAAAGAAGCATTCATTGCTGCGTTGCGGAAAAACTATTACCGGCACACCGGGGCACCGATGACTGCGCAGACCGCCCATTATCAGATCATGGGTCTCGATACGCTGGAACTCCGGTTTAACCGGTGTTATGAGAATTGCGTGGCCCTGGGACGGTTTTTGACCGAACATCCGTCGGTCGTGCAGGTCACCTATCCGGGTCTGTCCGATTCGGAAGGATATCCACTGGCATTAAAGCAGTTCTCGGGAAAGCCCGGTACGATCCTTTCGTTTGACCTGAAATCACAGAAAGCATGTTTTGATTTTATGGACCGGCTTCAGATCATCCGGAGAGCCACCAACCTGAACGATAATAAGTCGCTCATCATTCATCCGTATTCTACGATTTATGCAGAATTCACGGAAGAGGAAAAACGCGCGGCAGGGATCCGTGATACGATGATCCGGTTATCGGTTGGCATTGAGGATGCGGGCGATTTGGCAGCCGATATCAGTGAGGCATTAACCGCTTTATGAAAGAGAGCGTTCCTCCGGCTCATTAAGCAGGTTGGCGGTATGGCAGGCGACGAGCGCAGCGGTTTCGGTGCGCAGCCTGCTTTTTCCCAGCTCCACGGGAATAAAGCCTTCCTTCAGGGCGAGCGTTATTTCATGTTCTGAAAAGTCACCTTCCGGACCGATAAGGATCAGGTTGGCCGGACTGTGTGCGATCTGATCTTTCAGCTTTTGTTTTGGCTGGTCATAGCAATGGGCAATAAATTTTTTCCCTTCAAAGGGTGCAGCCAGAACAGCTGAAAGGGGAGCAGGTGTACGAAAGCGGGGAAGATACGCTTTTACCGATTGCTTCATTGCAGAGACCAGTATCTTCTCCATCCGTTCCGCGTTCAGACTCTTTCGTTCCGAACGCTCGCAGATCACCGGGGTGATTTCGTCGATCCCGATTTCAACCGCTTTCTCCAGGAACCACTCAAAACGATCACTGTTCTTCGTGGGTGCAACCGCCATGTGCAGGTAATGACCGCGCTTCCCGAACGCACGCGTGGATGAAACAACTTTCACCCGGCAACGTTTGGGGTGGTCGTCTGTAATCCGGACTTCAAACAAATTGCCCTTTCCGTCCACCAGGCGGATAAGATCGTTTTTAACCAGCCGCAAGACCTGCACTGCATGTTTCGATTCCGGTTCGCTTAGCACGTGCTCAGTTCCTTGTATGTCGGGTGTATAGAAAAGGTGCATAATCGTTTGTGATTGAGGAAACAGCCTTTATTTGTACATTCGGGGCATAAGATGAAAAACCACCTTTCCCTCCCGGGCATTTATTTCCTTCCAGCTTTCAGCTTCGAAATCAATACCAACGGTTGAACAGGTGGGCATATCGCTGTTAAATAGCTTCACCAGGTTGTTAACCAGATAGTAAACGGTCGGGTTATGCCCAAAGACAAAAACCGATTGAACGTTTTCCGGAAGGTTCCGGATGATCTCCAAAAAATCCTGAGTGGTGAGTCCTTCATAGAGTTCCTCTTCCACCATGATCCGGGAAGCCGGGTATCTTAATGTGGAGGCAAAGATTTCAGCCGTTTTAAGAGCCCTTTTGGCGGGGCTCGACAGGATCAGGTCCGGACTGACGCGGTTTTCTTTCAGTGCCAGGCTCAGTATCCTGGCGTCTTCTTTCCCCTGGCTGCGTAATTTCCTGTTAAAGTCATCGTCATAACCAAAAGGTACGGCTTTGGCGTGTCTTACGATTACAATGCGCTTCATCTATCTTTATTTTAGTTCTCCGGCGCCCGATCCGGACGGCCTGCTTTTATACTGCGCTAATTTAAGCTATTTTTACGCAAGCAAAAACACAAAAGCCCGGCATGGTGAAAATTGGATTGATTTCGGACACGCACGGTACAATGAGCGGACGTGTATATGAGTTCCTCGGATCTGTGGACGAAGTCTGGCATGCCGGAGATATTGGTACGGTGATGCTCGCCGACGAACTGGCCCGCTTCAAGCCCCTGCGGGCAGTCTGGGGAAACATTGATGACGCTGTGATCAGACGCATGTTCCCTGAGAAAGTACGGTTTTTCTGTGAACAGGTGGAAGTTCTGATCACACACATCGGCGGGAGCCCCGGACGATATGCGCCCCCGATCAGGCAGGAAATTTATGCCTCGCCCCCTAAATTGTTCATATGCGGGCATTCTCACATTCTGAAAGTCATGTACGACCGAAAGATCAACTGTCTGTATATGAATCCGGGTGCCGCCGGAAACAAGGGATTTCACCGTGTTTGTACAGCGGCCCGCTTCCGGATCGACGGCGAGCGTATTCTCGATCTGGAGATCCTGGAATTTGAACGAACCCGGTTCTGAGCAGATTATTTGATAAAGGCACAGGCAACCCACCTGTTTTTTTGTCTGATCATTCCTTTCCGGAGGAACAATTCGGATGCCCTTCCGATAACAGCTTCCAGATCATCCTGATAAAAGCCGCTTGTGAGCAACACTGCATCGTCGTTCATCACCGCGACATACTTCGGAAGATCATTCAGAATGACATTCTTCTGGATATTGGCGAGGATCAGGTCATATTTGCGGACGGGGTCCAGAAGGGCAGCGTTGCCGGTGAGAGCAGTTAAATTGGTGATTCCGTTGAGCCCGGAATTCTCGATCGTACTTTCGTAAGCCCACTGATCGATGTCGATGGCCGTCACTTCCCTGCATCCCCGCATGGAGGCCAAAATGCCCAGAATGCCTGTTCCACAGCCCATGTCCAATACCGTTTTTCCTGCCAGGTCGAGCTCCAGCAAATGTTCCATCATCAGGGTGGTTGTTTCGTGGTTCCCGGTTCCAAAAGCCATGTTGGGTTCGATAATGATCTCGTAACGTGCCCTCGGAAACTCTTTGT
>JBFXKJ010000295.1:0-4913 GCA_050173895.1 Mangrovibacterium sp.
TTCCACGTAAATAAACCGGTAATAAATACACTGGTGACTGAGGACCTGTTTGTCCCATCCGGTTATTTTGCTGATCGCGATTTCTTCGTTGCCCATATATTCCTGAAGTTTTTCATCAATATGATCTGCCTTATCCGTTGTCTCGATCAGCGGGAACTCATAGAGGTTTTCCCAGATATCGGCTGCAGTCCTTTTCCGGATGTAAGTATGGCTGTGATCCCGGATCAGGATATAATTAAAGAAACGTGAGCGGATTTTTTGGCGGGCTGTTTTCACGGGCAGCCGGTTCACCGAATGTTGCGCAAAAGCGATGCAGCGATGACTTAAAATACAGGAGAGGCAGTCCGGATTTTGCGGTTTACAGTACAATGCCCCGAATTCCATGATTGCCTGATTGTATTCGCCCGGACGTGTCCGGTCCAGGATCTGATTCGCCAGCGCTGCAAATTCCTTCTTTCCGGCGGTCGAGTTTACCGGAGTGGTAATTCCGTAGAAACGGGACAGAAAACGGTACACATTCCCGTCGACGACCGCATGCGGGAGCTTGAAACAAACAGAAGCGACGGCTGCTGCCGTATAAGCGCCAATTCCTTTCAGACGCAACAGCTGATCGTAGTTTGCCGGAAATCGGCCTCCAAACTCAGCCTGAACCATCCGTGCCGTTAAAAGCAGGTTCCTGGCACGGGAGTAATAGCCCAGTCCCTGCCATAATTTTAACACCTCATCTTCATCGGCCGATGCGAGCTCTCCTACAGAAGGAAAACGCCGGATGAATTTCATATAATAGGCAAGCCCTTGATCAACACGTGTTTGTTGAAGAATAACCTCCGACAGCCAGACAGAATAAGGATCTTTTGTTTCTCTCCAGGGAAGCTCTCTTTTATTGTAGGTGTACCATCGCAGCAACTCATCTCCCGGACTTTCCATTTCCGATTAACTCCTTTAAGATCTTCATCAATAAAATCATAATTGCAAAAATAATTTAAATCAAATAGCTTTAGTTCTCAAATAATTTTTATTTTTGCACACCGGAACAGAGGAAAATATAATTTATTGAAAACTAAATATTTTAAGAGATGACTAAAGCAGATATCGTTAACGAGATTAGCAAAAACACAGGAATTGAAAAAATTACTGTTCAAAAAGCTGTAGAAGCTTTCATGGAAACCGTAAAAGATTCCTTAACAGAAGGAAGAAACGTTTATCTCCGTGGATTCGGGAGCTTTATTGTAAAAAAGAGAGCAGAGAAAACAGCCCGGAATATCTCGAGAAATACAACCATTATCATTCCTGAACATTTTATTCCCTCTTTTAAGCCGGCAAAGACATTTGTTTCGCAAGTTAAGGACCAAGTAAAAAAATAATATATGCCAAGCGGAAAGAAAAGAAAAAGACATAAGATGTCGACGCATAAGCGTAAAAAACGGCTTCGTAAAAACAGACATAAGAAGAGAAAGTAATTTTTGCACAGCAAAAATCTCGACTTGGTTTGTCGGTTAAACCTAAAGTACAAAGGTACTTTAGGTTTAACCCTTTTTACGTATCGGATTTGAAGCCGAACAAAATTCAAATATATATAACGTTGTGAGTAGTGATCTGATTATTGATGTCACTCCCTCGGAAGTTGTTATTGCTTTATTGGAAGATAAACGATTAGTAGAGCTAACAAGGGAAAAAAGCGGGGTAAAATTTGCAGTTGGCGACATTTATTTAGCCAGGGTCAAAAAAATTATGCCAAGCTTGAACGCTGCCTTCATCGACGTTGGGTATGAAAAGGATGCATTTTTGCATTACCTTGACATGGGACCGCAGTTTGCGACGCTGAATAAGTTTATGAAAGTCGCAAGTTCTAAAAAGAACCGTATTTCTTCGTTGTCAAAAATTCCGTCCGGCCCTGATATTAATAAAGAGGGTAAAATAACGGAAGTATTGAAAGCAGGTCAGACCATTTTGGTCCAGATAGCCAAAGAGCCGATTTCAACAAAAGGCCCCAGGCTGACCTCTGAATTATCTATTGCAGGAAGAAATTTAGTATTGATGCCATTTAGTGAGAAAGTCAGTGTTTCTCAGAAGATCAGCTCATCAGAGGAGAAAAACAGGCTTAAAAAGCTAATCCAGAGCATCAAACCGAGGAGATACGGCGTAATTGTCCGAACCGTTTCAGAAGGGAAGCGGGTAGCCGAACTGGACCAGGAGTTAAAAAGACTGGTGGCCAAGTTCGAGACGATGTTCCAAAAATTAAAGAAAGCCACTGCCCCGTCTTTGATTCTTGGAGAAATTAACCGGACAACGGCCTTGTTGAGGGATATTTACAGCCCGGACTTTAACAGTATCATAGTCAATGATTCTGAAGTCACCGATGAAGTTGCAGAGTACCTTGAAACGATCGCACCCGAAAAAAAGAAAGCCGTCAAGTACTATAATGGCGGGCGCCCTATTTTTGAGTATTTCGGGGTCGATAAACAGATTAAGTCTTTATTTGGAAAGACTGTTTCGTTTAAAAACGGTGCATACCTGATCATTGAACATACCGAAGCTTTTCATGTCATCGACGTGAATTCCGGGAATCGTTCAAAAGCCGGTGTTGATCAGGAGACCAATGCTCTGGAGGTGAACCTCGCTGCAGCGGAGGAAATAGCAAGACAACTGAGGTTGAGAGACATGGGCGGCATTATTGTGATCGATTTTATCGATATGCATGTTGCCGAAAACCGGCTGAAGGTTTATGAACGAATGAAGGAGGTGATGGCTGCTGACCGCACCAAACACAACATACTGCCTCTCAGTAAGTTTTGTTTGATGCAGATCACCCGCCAGCGGGTCCGTCCTGAAGAGCATGTGGAAACGGCCGAAGTTTGCCCCACCTGCCACGGTACCGGAAAAATCACCCCTGCGATTCTTTTTACGGATGAACTGGAGCATAAGGTTAATTACATTTTTTCAGAATTGAATAAAAAGAAACTGACGCTGAAAGTTCATCCTTACGTGGCCGCTTTCCTGACGAAGGGATTCATGTCCCTCAGACGAAAATGGGCCTTGAAGCATTTTAAACGAATTGAAATTGTGGGAGTCGCATCCCATTCCTTCCTGGAGTATCATTTCTTTGATGAAAACATGGAGGAAATTATTCTTTAAATTTATAAAAACAAATCCCGGAGCTGTAACTTCGGGATTTGTTTTTGAATAACAATCTTTAACAATCTTTTGATAATCGTTCTGTCGTTATATTTGTTATAGGGAAGTAATTTTCAAAAAAACCGGTATTATGAAACGGATCTTTCTTCTTACAACCTTGTTGATCTTTTTTGCTGAGGCATTTTCGCAGATACAGGAGCCTGTGAAGTGGTCGTTCACGTCGGTACAAAACGGCAGGGAGGTTCAGTTGGTTTTCAAAGCCAAAATTGATCAGGGCTGGCATCTGTATGACACGCAATTACCCGACGGTGGCCCGATTCCCACCTCCATTCAGTATAACGACAGCAGTCTTTTTTCATTTGCAGGGGAGCTGAAGAAAAATCCGCAGCCAACGCAGGTGTTTGATAAGGCGTTCCAGATGAACCTGAGGTACTACAGTAAGGAGGTGGAGTTCACTCAGGCGATCCATATGAAGTCGGACCAAGCCGCGACGATCAGCGGATATGTGGAATTTATGGTCTGCAATGATGAAAACTGCCTTCCGCCGACCGAAGCGGATTTTGAGTTTAACGTGGGAGCAAAGACGGGAGAAACAACAGGTACCAGTATCAAGGATCAAGGATCAGGTATCAAGACAGGAGACACGGTGGCAAGCCCAACCGATACGTCACAGCTCGCTGCCGGTCATGAACCACCCCGGATCGTCACATCGAAAGGGAAAGAGGGTCCGGCCGATCCCTTATGGTTGTTTTTCTTTTTCTCGTTTCTTGCCGGTTTGGCGGCTATCCTTACTCCCTGTGTTTTTCCGATGATCCCGATGACGGTCTCTTTTTTTATGCGCAGCGGGGAAACGAAAGCGCGGTCCAGGTTCAATGCCGCATTCTATGGATTTTCAATTATCGCTATTTATACCGTCATCGGTACGCTCGTTTCGGTGATATTCGGTCCCGGGATCGCCAATTGGCTCAGCACGCACTGGCTGCCAAACATCCTCTTTTTTGTGGTATTTATGATTTTTGCTTTTTCTTTTTTCGGCATGTTTGAAATCGTATTACCCAGTAAGCTGGTGAACCGTTCCGATCAGCAGGTGGATAAAGGCGGCCTGATGGGCTCCTTCTTCATGGCGTTGACCCTGGTGCTGGTCTCCTTTTCCTGTACCGGACCCATTGTCGGGGCGATCCTTGTGCAGTCGGCGGGGGGACAGGTATTGAAACCCATTATCGGAATGTTTGGCTTCTCGCTGGCTTTTGCCCTGCCCTTCACTCTGTTTGCCCTTTTCCCGGGCTGGCTGAGCCGTTTGCCGAAATCGGGCGGCTGGCTCAATTCGGTGAAGGTCGTGCTGGGATTCCTGGAACTGGCCCTGGGACTTAAGTTTCTCAGCGTAGCCGACCAGACGTACCACTGGGGAATCCTGGACCGGGAGGTATACCTTGCTTTTTGGATTGTTATTTTTACATTGCTGGGCTTCTATTTGCTTGGAAAGCTGACCTTTGCCCATGATGATGAGGTGAAGCGGGTTTCTGTGCCCCGGCTGATGTTGTCGGTCATTACCTTTGCATTTGTGGTCTACCTGATCCCCGGTATGTTCGGCGCTCCGCTGAAGGCGGTCTCAGGCTATTTGCCACCTCAGACTACGCTCGATTTTGATCTGCATCAAATTGTCCGGGACGAGCTGAAGATGGCCGGCACATCCGGCATGGGAACGGCTTCTTCCGGTACGGCACTGTGTGAAAAGCCAAAGCATGCCGAATTTCTGCATCTGCCGCACGGCCTGGAGG
>JBFXKJ010000296.1:0-4868 GCA_050173895.1 Mangrovibacterium sp.
ATTATGCCTTGCATGGGGGTCAATTACATCATTTGTGTGCGGGGTATTTTCCCGCCACGGCTGTCCTAACAGTCATACATGAAAATAGGTATTATATCAGACTCTGATTGCCTGATTCCATTGGTATATACGCTTGCAGCCGAAAAGCTGCAGGTGTATCTCTATTATTCCCCTTCGGCCGATGAATTTACCAATCAGAAGGTAAGGGCATTTGCAAAACAGGCCGCTGTTCCCCTGGCGGAGGAAAAGAATAAAGACCATGATTTGTATCAGTGGCTGTTGAAAGGTGCATTCAACGCCTGTTTCGTCATTGGCTACAAGCACCTGATCCGCATAAACAGGCTGCGGAACTGTTCCACGCAGCTCTTTAATATTCATTTTGGCCCCTTGCCTTCCTTCAGAGGTCCGGCTCCGGTGTTTTGGCAGCTAAAGCTGGGCCTTGAAAAAATAGGCCTCTCCATTCACCGGCTAACCGAAAAATTCGATGACGGGCCGGTTGTCTGGATGAAGGAAACAGAAAACTGCAGTTATTACAACTGCAGGCTGGTCAATCAGCTCTTCAGCCAGATGTGTATCGAAGGCGCTTTTTATGTTTTGAGCTGTTTAAAGGGTGGAATACCTCTGGCAAACATCGACCGGAGCAGGATCACTCCGGCATACCACAGGCGCCCGGTGCTGAGCGATGTCCTGATCAACTGGCAGCAGATGGGTGCCATCGAAATTTGCAACCTGGTGCGGGCTGGCAACCCGTGGAATAAAGGGGCAATCACCTCTTTCAACGGACAGGAAGTCAAACTGATGGATGCGACCATCTTCAGCGCCCGCCAATCAAAACCGGCTGCTGCCGGTGCAATTATTAATGATGAGCACGTCCTGCATATCGGATGTCAGGACGGGAACATTCTGAACGTGAACATGCTGTTTTACCAGGAGTGCTTCGTCCCATCATACCTGTGCAGGCAATTCGGACTGACAAAGGGCAAACAACTGACCAGTTAACAAGAAAAATGTACAATAACGTATTTTATTTTTTATTAATTTTCTTTATTTTCGAACAAAAAACCTTATTATGATGAACGGCGAAACAAACGAAAAACAGGAATGGCAAACTCCGGAAATTGTCGATCTCGACATTGATAAAACTGCCGGTGGGCCAACGCCACATGTGACTGAACTTACCGGAGACAGCGTGTCATAATCATTTGAAATTAAGAAAGAATCAGCCGAATGCATCATTTCTTATATTCAAGTTCAGCACTTTCAGTAGATGTGACCGTTGTTAAAAACAATGGCCAGGAAATAAAAAATGTATTGGCGCCCATTCTTTCCAGACCCTGGCTGAAAGTAGCCGAAAAAGAATTTTTCCTGCGTGTGGAAAAAGTCGCCTGCTTCCGGGTAAAAGATGGAAATACAGTTCTGATAGAGGCGCATAAGGATAGCGACCTCGATGCTGTCCAATTGTTTTTGAATGGATCAGTATTGGGAGCTGTACTGCATCAGTCCGGCATTCTCCCTTTCCATGGAAGTTCATTCGCTTACCATGGAAAGGGAATCATGATCTGCGGGCATTCCGGTTGCGGCAAATCTTCCGTAACTGCGGCCTTTTGCCAAAACAATGCCCAATTTATCTCCGACGATATTTCTCCGGTACGAATCAGCAAATCAGAGACTGTTGTTTTGCCGGTTAAAGACCACTTAAAACTATGGGACGATACGCTCAGCAAATTACAGATAGAAGATGATGAGCTGAAACAAGTCAGGCCCGAACTTAGCAAGTTTTATTTCCCGGTTAAAAAGAACTTTACCGGCGAACATAAGTTGGATCATCTGTTTGTTTTGGGAACGCACAACAAGGACGAATATGCAGTAAACGAGCTAAACGGTATCGCGAAATTCGATACCTTGCGCAGACAGATATACAGGAAGATCTACTTAAAGGGAATGCCGGAAACTGAAAGGAAATATTTTAAGCAGATTTTTGAACTGGCAGCCACTGTCCGGGTCACCCGGGTTATACGTCCACAGATCTGTGATATATATGAAACCATGCGTTTCATTGAAAACGAAATAAACCAATGAAGAACATTGTGTGGCTGGCTTCATATCCTAAATCGGGCAATACATGGTTCCGCATGTTCCTGGCCAATTATCTGAGCAATGCATCTAAACCGGTTCTCCTGGATGAAATTGAGGCTACTCCGATTGCAAGTTACACCATTGATTTTGAAGAGCAAATCGGGCTAAATCCTTTCGAATTGACACCGGAAGAGGTTGATCTGTACCGACCGGACCTCTACCGGGTATTGTCGGAAGAAGCTAAAAAGAACGATGAGATCAGGTATAAAAAAACGCACGACGCATATACGTTGAATGCCCGCGGAGAACCGCTTTTCCCTGATGAAGTCAGTATAGGTGTGGTTTATTTTGTGCGTAACCCGCTGGATGTTTGTGTTTCCTATGCCAATCACAGCGCCAGTGAAGTTCAAAAAACGATCAGGTTCCTTTTGGATGAAAAGGCGAGCTTAGCCGGGAAAAAGACCGGGCAACTCCGGCAAATCCTGATGTCCTGGAAAAGCCATGTAAAAAGCTGGAAAGATCAGTCCCTGATCCCTGCTCACTTTGTTCGGTATGAGGATATGCTGCAGAATTCGATGAAAACTTTCGGCTCAATCATTCACTTCCTCGGTCTTGAATACGATAGCAGACGCCTTGAACAAGCCATACTCCACAGTGACTTTACAATATTTCAGCAAATGGAAGAAAAAGAAGGGTTCAAAGAACGGGCGCAGCAATGTAAACAATTCTTCTGGAAAGGAAAGACCGGTTATTTTCGTGATTATCTTTCCAAAGAACAGATCGACCGAATCGTGGAATATAACTATGATACGATGAAGGAATTTGGCTACATCAATGCCAGCGGAAAACTGACGGTTTGAGTATAATCTTTGCACTATTGCGTTAACCTGTACCTATGGAAAAATATAGTAGAAACGAACAAATTATCGACGGGGAGCTGGATAACAATCAGGTGATGATGCACCTCGAAAGAGGGAAATATTTCGGATTAAACCCGGTGGGCAAACGCATTTGGGACCTGATCGAAACACCAAAGAGCTTTGAAGAGTTGATGAATATCCTTCTGAAAGAGTTTGAAGTAACTCAGGAACAATGCGAAAGGGAGATTCGTGCATTTTTGGAGAAAGCGGTACGATATGAAATCATCGTTAAAAGAGAGCTTGCTTCGTAAGTTTATCCGGCTTTCGACCGAAGAAAAGAAATTGTTTGCGGAAGCCGTCTTCTTCATCTTTTTCTCTAAGGTATTTCTGCTGCTGCCGTTTCGGATCTGTTTAAAACAACTAAGGCCGGCAGAAGAAATGGACGGGCGGCTAAGTGCGCGTTCACTGCAAAATATCCGCAATGCTGTTAGCCGTGCCGGGAAACTGACATTTTGGGAAAATAATTGTCTCCCCGCATCGCTGGGCGGCAGATTCATGCTGCAGCGCCGCAGGGTCGGATCGGTCATGTACCTGGGACTCCAATTCAAAAACGGGAAAGAGTTGGTTGCCCATGCCTGGCTGATAGCAGACAACATTTACGTAACACCCAAAGGAAAGACAAATTACGAGGAAATCTTCAAAGTCTGATTCATTTCCGCTTTCGCGGGCATTTAAGTTTTTACCATGAGCTTTATCTTCGGAATTGTTGATTTTAATAAAAAGTCGGTAACCCGGAACGAGATCCACGTCTTGGGCGACAGCGTAAGTTGGGAAGACTTCAACACACATACGGAACTTCACGGTGACAGTGCCCTCGGATTCTGCAGTCACCCGCGGCGAAGGGCGAAAGCGGGGATATACCGCGATGAGAAAGTAGTCGTTTTGACCGATATCCGTTTGTACAATTCCGACGAATTAAAAAAAACCTTCGGTTATCATACGCCCGAAGAAGCAATGGCTAAAGCCTACCTGAAATGGGGAACGGATTTTGCCGGCCATATCAACGGCGACTTTGCGGCTATGGTTTTTGATCGCCGTACGAACCAGCTACACTTGCTGCGCGATCATATCGGCGCGCGGCCGCTGGCATATTGCTTTTCAAACGGAAAGCTTATTTTTGCCTCACACGAATACGGGTTGGCCCGGTCAGGGCTATTCCCTGTAAGCCTTTCAGAAGAGTAACTCGTCAATGATCTTTTCCGTCGAAAAGGCAGTTACCAACAAACCGTATTTGAACAGATCCGGAAAGTAAAACCGGGCCATTGCCTCACATTCACCGCCAGTGGGCAGCCGGTCGAAACGAAATACTGGAAGCCCGAAAACCTTCAAAAGGATAAGACCCTTTCATTCGAAGCGGCCGCCACCCGCTTGCGTGAGTTGCTGGTCCGGGCCACCTGTAACCGCATAGAACCGGTCAAAACGGGGCTTCATGTAAGCGGAGGGATCGATTCGTGCGGCATCGCTTCTGTTGTCGCCGATCACTCAACCGATAAGGGCTTGCTCACCGGTTATTCATGGACCCCCGAAACATTCAGCGATCCCGTAGAAGGCGTCAATGAAAAGGAATTTATTGACGCCTTCCACGATGATAAAACGATCCCCGTAAAATATATCAAGCCCGAAGAAAACGAAACCGTCAAGAATGCGATACTCCCCGAGTTCCCGGTTCAGCACATTGAGCATCCCGTGATGAAAATGGCAGGGGAAGAAGGGATTGAAATCCTTTTCAGCGGCTGGGGCGGCGATGAGTTTGTATCGCTCAGCACCCGGGGCACCGTAAACCACTTGTTCTTCACTTTCAAATGGATCACGCTGTTCCAATATGCCCGAAAAAGAGGACTGAAACACACGATCCATCAGCTCCGGTCAGAT
>JBFXKJ010000297.1:0-4853 GCA_050173895.1 Mangrovibacterium sp.
CGTCACCGCCCAGGGGTACAAAGCTATTTCCCGCTTGAAAGATGCCGGGATCAATGTCACGGCAACGGCCGTCTTCACCCAGCAGCAGGCCCTGGTGGCCGCCCGCGCCGGTGCTGATTTTGTGGCACCTTATGTAAGCAGGCTTGACAATATTTCGTCACATGGCATTGAAGTGGTGGGCGACATCGTTCAAAATACGGTCGAGTTCGCACTGAGCACCAGGGTGCTGGCAGCAAGCTTCAAAACGGTCGACCAGATTTACCGGGTAAGCATGGCCGGGGCGCATTCGGCAACGATAGGCCCGGAATTGCTGATGCAGCTCATCCGTCATCCGATGACCGATATCAGCGTAAAAACGTTTAAGGAAGACAGCGAAGGGTTGTACGATATATCGTTTTAACGGAAACCGGAACATGGACACCGGACTCTGGAATCCGGAGAATTTATTCTTTGCTTATCCCGTTTCCGGGTTCCCTTTTTCTGCGTTATTATTTTACAAGCTTCGAGATTGTCTTAAACTCAGGGGCTGCAGAACTGCGGGTCAGTTCAAAAAGGACCGACTCGTACGAGGTCATCAGAATACCCTCATAACGAAACCGTTCGACAGCCAGATCCAGGCTGTCCCACGAACGCGAAGATACGCAATCCATAACGATGACGGGGACGTAGCCTGCTTCTTTCAGATCGACCGCCGTTTGCAGGACGCATACATGACTTTCAATCCCGCAGATAATCACCTTTTTTGCCTGCATCTGCTTCAGGCGGCCTGTCACTGCATCGGCATCGCAACAACTGAATTCCCGTTTTTCAACCGGATCAAAATCTTTGATTGCCGAACGGATCGGTTCCACTGTGGGACCCAGTCCTTTCGTATATTGCTGGGTCGTAATTAAAGGAATTCCCAGGGTCTGCAATCCTTCCACCAGAATTTTGCAGTTGCGTAACAGCTTCTCCTGTTCCTCCATCACCGGCACCAGTCTCTCCTGAATGTCGATGACCAATCCTACTGTATTTTCTTTCGTGATACGCATGATTAACAGCTATTTTTGTTTCTGTGCATTCATTCGCGCCTGGCTCCGTGATTTATCGCCCAGGTAGCCGCCATGGTGCCTCTTGGCATAATCTTCACTGGTAAAACCAATTTTTTTCATCATCAGAACCACCAGAACATCGCCTATAACAGTCATTGTTGTAGTCGAAGTGCTCGGAGTAAGCCCCAGCGTACAAACTTCAGCCGGATTCCCCGTAAACAGGGTCACATCGGCCATTTTAGCCAGCTCACTCGCCGGATTCCCCGTGATCACAATGATGGGAAGATCACGGTAAAGATTGTCGGCTAAATCGACCAGTTCCAGGATTTCCCTGGTTTTCCCCGAATTGGAAATAAGGAGCAGAATGTCGTTGGGCTGAATCACGCCCAGGTCGCCGTGCTGGGCATCACTGGGATGCAAAAAGACAGCCGGGGTTCCGGTCGAACTGAAGGTGGTGGCTATATTCAATGCAATCTGACCGGCTTTTCCCATGCCGCTGGCCACAAGCTTCCCCGATCGCTGATGAACATGTTTTTCGATCAGTTCTATGGCCTTGTCGTACTGCTCCGACACCGGAATATTGGCAATAGCTTCTGCTTCATGCCGAATGAGTTTGATAACGTCTTCAATCATATGTTATGCTGTTGGAACGCGCAAAATTACTTTATTTTTTAGCGATATCCATGACATTTCGAAGGAAACCGGACCCGCCTCCGGAAAATTACATATGCACACTTAATCCGGAAATCCGGTGGCCTCAGATAGAAAAAAAGGAACGAAACAATTCGCTTCTTCCCATGTTACTATGTTTTTAAAATTGTTTTCTTAATTTTAGCCATCGCTAACCTGAAAGAATCATTTAATCATCATTATGAAGATACACGAATACCAGGCCAGGGAAATCTTTAAAAGATACGGACTCTCAGTTCCGGGGCACGTGCTTTGTCATTCGGTCGATGACGTAAAGGAAGCCGTTAAAAATCTAGACCATTTAGTTGTTATCAAAGCCCAGGTGCATGCCGGGGGAAGAGGAAAAGCAGGTGGTGTGAAGCTTGCCCGAACCGAACAGGAGGCGATCAGTGCAGCTGAAAAGATCCTGGGAATGGACATAAAAGGTTATCGGGTGGAAAAGGTCATCGTTGGCGATGCGGTCGATATTGACAAAGAATATTATGTGGGACTGGTCAATGACCGGAATGCCAAAGCTGTCACCTTGATGGTGAGTGCTGAAGGAGGCGTGGAAATAGAAGAAGTAGCAAAAAATACTCCCGAGAAAATCCATAAGATTTCGATTAATCCGCTTACCGGACTTCTCGATTTTCAGGCCAGGAACATGGCCCTGGACCTGTTTCATGATGCAAAGCTTGCCCGCAAAGGCGCAGAAATTTTTCAGAAGCTATACCGGATCTACATGGATACCGACGCCACTTTAGCTGAGATTAATCCGCTGGTGTTGACCCCGGAGAAGGAATTACTTGCGATAGACGGCAAAATGAACTTCGATGATAATGCACTTTTTCGTCATCCGGATATCCTGGCTCTGCGCGAGGTGGATGAAGATGAACAAAAAGAGATTGATGCACGTGAAAAGGGCTTATCATACATTCGCCTCAACGGGAACATCGGATGTATGGTAAACGGCGCCGGCCTGGCCATGGCGACAATGGACATGATCAAGCTTTACGGGGGATCTCCGGCTAATTTCCTTGATATTGGCGGAAGTTCCAGCCCCCGGAAAGTGGTTGAAGCGATGAATATTCTTTTGTCTGACAAAAATGTGGAGGCAGTCATGATTAATATCTTCGGAGGGATCACCCGCTGCGATGACGTTGCCCGTGGCTTGAAAGAAGCGCTGAAAACCATTCAGACCGATATCCCCATTGTTGTGCGGCTGTCCGGTACCAACGCGGAAGAAGGGCTTGAATTGCTGAAGGAAACAGGATTGGCAACGGTAAGCACCATGAGCGAGGCAGCTCAAAAAGCTATTGAACTGAGTAAATCGAATTCAAAAAACTGATCATCATGAGCATACTGGTTAATCACAATACCAAACTAATCGTTCAGGGAATTACCGGACGGGACGGACAATTTCATGCAGGCAGGATGAGTGCCTACGGAACAAGGGTCGTGGGTGGTACTTCCCCCGGAAAGGGAGGGGAAAACATTCACGGCATACCCGTTTTTGACTCGGTCGAAGAGGCCGTGCAAAAAACCGGCGCCAACGCTTCCGTCATTTTCGTCCCGGCCCCCTTCGCGGCCGACGCCATCCTCGAAGCATCTTTTGCGGGCATTGAACTGGTGGTGGCCATTTCTGAAGGAGTTCCCGTTCAGGATATGATCCGTGTTACACCTGTCCTGAAACAAAACGGGACCAAACTGGTCGGTCCCAATTGTCCGGGCCTGATCACTCCCGATGAATCGTTGATAGGGATTTTGCCCGGTATGATCTTTAAAAAGGGAAAAGTAGGACTGATGTCGCGAAGCGGCACGTTAACCTACGAGGTGGTGAATATGCTTACAAAAAATGGTCTTGGACAAAGTACGGTGGTCGGTATTGGAGGAGATCCCGTTGCCGGGCTCTATTACCTCGAATTGCTGGAGATGTACCAGAATGATCCGGAAACCGAGGCCATCGTGCTCATTGGAGAGATTGGCGGAGATGCAGAAGAGCAGGCCGCCGAATATATTAAGTCGCATGTGACCAAGCCGGTAGTGGCCTTTATTGCGGGGCAAACAGCACCTCCCGGGAAACGGATGGGGCATGCGGGAGCAATTATTTCGAGTGGATCGGGAACAGCCGAAGAAAAGATTAGCGCTTTTCAGAAGGCCAATGTCCCCGTGGCCAAAGAACCTTCTGAAATTCCGGGTCTCCTAAAACAGAAACTGAGCCTTATATCTGCTTAACAAGCTCAAGTTCAGGCTCAAGATTGCATATTTTGCCGGCCTTGCGCGCTGTCTTCTTTGCGGGAAGATAACAGTAGTGGGTCAGCACAATCTCAATGGCCCGCTTGATCGCGTCATTAATCTGAAGCAATTCATTTGCAAGTGAAAAGTCGATTGCAGACAAACGCATGTAGTAATCAGCAGCCCGGGGAGACTTGTCGATCCGGGCCGGCGTTAACTGCTGATAAGCATCCGTCCCTTTGATCACTTTACAGGTGATCAGTCTTTTTTGTCCGGACTTGTCTGTTGCGGAGGAAAAGCCAAAAAGCCTGCAAATCAATCCCCTGTGCCGATAATTTATACATCCGCCGGCTGAATCAGGATTGTCGGAAAAGAGGATACAAATACTGTTGGGAGAAAGCTCTTCAAGACGGGTATAAAACGCTTCGGCCAATCCATCCCGGTATAAAGAATAAGCAAGCGGGAGAAATTCGAGCGGACTGGCCGTAATATCTCTCTTCATGCAACACAGGTTACATCCGGATGCACACGCGATTCCTCCCGCCTTCCCGAACTTCGTAGTATGCAATGTCGCATCGTGCAGGACTTTCTGCACCTGCTGAATTTTCCGGTACATCATATATTGTTACGCACAAGTATTGTTTTATTCGAACGCGTAAAAATATAAAAATGTTGATTCGGATCTCTTTCTGCAGGCTTTCTGCCTTCAAAAAAGTCAATTATTTTTTTGCTGGATTTTCAGTTTTTGCCCGGGTTTGATCCGGTTGCCGTTGGTCATGTTATTCAGCCGGATAATATCCTTGTTTGTCACCCCCGGAAACTGTTGGGCTATCGACCACAAGGTATCTCCTGAGCGTACGGTGTAATAGACATATTCGGCATCAAATTCAGCCTTTTCTGAAGCAGACATGCTCCGCA
>JBFXKJ010000298.1:0-4808 GCA_050173895.1 Mangrovibacterium sp.
ATCCTTGCCGGGGTGCTGCTGGCCGTGGCGCTGGTGTTCACCGGACTGACCCGCGATGAAAAACTGTTCCGGATCGATAAGAATATGGATATCTATTACTCGATGATCCGCGAACTGAACCTGTTCTATGTGGATGAGATCGATCCTGAAAAGCTGATCCGGACCAGTATGGACGATATGCTTGAATCGCTCGACCCGTACACCACTTACATTCCTGAATCGGAGATGGAAGATTTCAGGTTTATGACTACCGGCGAATATGCCGGGATCGGGGCGCTGATCAGCAAGCACGACAGCACCGTGATCATTGCTGAGCCTTATGAAGGTTTTCCCGCGCAGAAGAGCGGACTGAAAGCCGGCGACATCCTGCTCGAGGTTGATGGTAAGCTCACCGGGAAAATGTCGACTGAAGATGTCAGCAACATGCTGAAAGGGCCTGCCAATGCAAAAGTGAAGGTGAAGATTCAGCGTCCGGGCCAGAAAAGGACGATGGAAATCGATGTTGTCCGTGAAAAAATTCAGATCGATCCGGTGCCCTGGTATGGCATGCTCGATGCCAACACCGGCTACATCCGCCTTTCGAATTTTACAGTTGATTGCGGTAAGCGTGTCAAGGAAGTTTTTATGGACCTGAAGGAAAAACAGGGGGCCAAATCGCTGGTTCTTGACCTGCGTTCCAATCCCGGCGGGTTGCTGAACGAAGCGGTGAATATCGTGAACCTTTTTGTACCGAAAGGCGAGGAAGTGGTGAGCACAAGAGGGAAGGTAAAACAGTGGGATAAAGTGTACACAGCCACGGAAGAACCGCTCGACACGGTGATGCCCATGGCCGTGCTGGTGAACCGGGGCTCAGCTTCGGCATCGGAGATCGTGGCCGGCGCCCTGCAGGACCTCGACCGGGCCGTGATTGTCGGAAGCCGGACCTTCGGAAAAGGACTGGTCCAGACCACCCGCGAACTGAGCTATAAGTCAAGCCTCAAGGTCACTACGGCCAAATACTATATTCCCAGCGGAAGATGTATTCAGGCGCTTGATTATTCACATCGCAATGAAGACGGGAGCGTGGGCACCGTCCCCGATTCGCTGATCTCCGAGTTCACCACCAAAAAAGGCCGCAAAGTATATGACGGCGGGGGGATCGTCCCCGATATCAAGATCGACCTGGACAGGCTCAGCAGCCTCAGCATAAATCTGATCAACGATTTCATGTATTTTGATTTTGCCACCCTGTATGCCAATACCCATAAAAGTATTCCCGCTCCGGAACAGTTCGAGGTAACACCTGAAATCTACAATGAATTCAAGACCTTTTTGAAAGACCGGAAATTCGCCTATCAGTCGGACACCGAAAAAGAGCTGGAAAAACTGATGGAAACAGCAAAGGAGGAGAAATATTACAATCTGGCGAAAAGTGAGTTTGAAAATCTCAGGTCACGCGTGAAGCACGAACTGGATAAGGACCTGGTAGAATTCAGCGCAGAGGCCAAAGATATTTTGACGGATGAAATCGTATCGCGGTATTATTATCAGAAGGGTGCCATCCAGGCCACGCTGAGGTCGGATGAGGGGATCAAAAAGGCGAAGGAAGTCCTTTCGACACCGGCCGCGTTCTCAGCTGTTTTCAAGCCGGGAACCATCGTCTCGATGAACGGGAAACCCATGTAAAGGAACAGGGAAACTTACGACTAAATACCAAATAATGAAACAAATTTTGCGATTACCTGCTTTATTCGCGCTGATTGCACTGATTGCAGCAAGCTGTCAGCCGAAACAAAATGTATTGACAGAACAGGAAAAAGCCGAAGGATGGGCCCTTCTTTTTGACGGGACCTCCCTCAACGGCTGGCGTGACTTTAACGGAGACAGCCTCACCGGGCCGTGGGTTGTTGAAAAAGGCACCATCAAGGCCGAAGGTCACGGGAGCGATGCCAACGGTTACATCGTGACCGACAAGCAGTATGAGAACTTTATTCTGAGCTGGGACTGGAAGATCTCCAAAGGAGGAAACAGCGGCATGCTCTACCATGTACTCGAAGGCAAACAATTTAAGGTTCCCTATGTAACCGGGCCCGAGTACCAGCTCATCGACAACGAGAACTTCCCCGACCCGCTGGAAGAATGGCAGAAATGCGGCGCCGACTATGCGATGTACCTGCCCGACACATCCAGGCTGAAGATCAATCCTGCCGGCGAGTGGAATAACTCGAGGATTGTTTTCGATAACGGGCATGTGGAATACTGGATGAACGGCGAAAAGATCATTGAATTTGAAGCCTGGACCCGCGACTGGTTTAACCGCAAGAACAGCGGCAAATGGTCGCACGCACCTGAATACGGTCTGAGCCAGACTGGTCTGATCTGCCTGCAGGATCATGGTTATCCCGCATGGTTCCGCAACATTAAGATCAAAGAGCTTCCCAAAAAAGAAAAGCAGTCCGAAGCGCTTTTCAACGGAACAGATTTGACCGGCTGGATCGTCTATGGCACTGAAAAATGGTATGTCGAAGACAGCCTGCTGGTTTGCGAAAGCGGACCCGACAAAGGGTATGGCTACCTGGGGACGGAAAAATATTACAAGGACTTTGACTTAACGGCCGACTTTAAGCAGTTGGCAAACGGGAACAGCGGCATCTTCTTCCGTTCAACGGTCGAGGGCACCAAAGTGGCCGGCTGGCAGGTGGAAGTGGCTCCGAAAGACCACGACTCGGGCGGCATTTACGAATCGTACGGCCGCGGTTGGATCCACCAGATCCCCGACTCGCTCGAGAATGTGCTGAAACCCGGCGAATGGAACACTATGCGCATTAAAGTGACAGGCCCCGAGGTCACCACCTGGCTGAACGGGACCGAGATGACCCACCTCACCGACTCCCTGATCGGAACGGCCAACGGCCGCATCGCCCTTCAGATCCATGACGGCGGAGGCATCAAGGTGCAATGGAGAAATCTGGTAATAAAAGAATTATAGAAGTTTAAACGCTTGCTGCCGGAGCTGTGCCTCTTTCCAGGCACGGCTCTTTTTTTTATCCCAAAAGTTATCGTTATTTTTGACCGGATGATTGTTGTTCAGGAATCAAACCGACCTAATACTAAACCGCTTGTCTGAAAACAGGATTCATATGGACCGGGAAAGCGCTGCACAACTTCGGAAGGGCAGCAGGGATGCATTCAATCTGCTATTCAGGGATCACCACCAAAAGCTGTATTTCTTTTCGCTCGGCTACCTCAAATCGGAAAAGGAGGCTGAGGAGATTGTGCAGGAAACCTTTCTGAAGCTCTGGGAACGGCGCCATGAGCTGGATCCGGAACGATCCATCCAGGCTTACCTTTTTAAGATCGCTTTCAATTTTATCCGCAAGCGAATGATCAGGATGATCAAAGAGAATGAGTTCCGCGATGAACTGGCCGGTGAGCTCACCAATTTTGACGACAACACGGCCCATGCACTGAATTACCATTTCCTGCTCGAGCACATCAGCCGCCTGATCGGCCATCTGCCTCCCCGGCAGAAGCAGGTGCTCGAACTTCGCAAGCTACAGGGATATTCCGTGCCGGAAATTGCAGAAATGCTGGCACTGTCGCAAAAGACCGTCGAAGCGCATCTAACGGCTTCGTTGAAATTTCTGAAGGAAAAGCTGTACGCTGAAAATCCGGACGAGCTGATCCTGCTTGCCTTGCTTTGCAGGGTAAATTAATTCGCTCCTTCCGGGATCACTGTCCCGGCAAATCCCCGTTTCCCCGGAAATAAGTATTTTGCAGGCCGGAGAGATTTCCCGGCTGGCTTGCGGTGACTGCAGCAGGGCCTTTGCCGAAAATATTTTTTCGCGCGACTAAGGGTAAAATCCCCTTCCCGGATATTACTTACAAAGGCACCTAAAATGGACGATAAACCAGCTATACTGAAACGCTTTTTTCAAAACCGGTACTCGCGCAGCGATTATCATCGGTTAAAAAAGCTGCTTTCCGCTCAGGATCCTGAATTTGAGCAACTGATGCAGGCTCACTGGAATGAATTTCACCCGGAAGGGTCACGAGACCTGACGGAAGTGCTGACTGAAATCAACCGTCGCCTGGACAAGGGGGCAGGCCGCGACACAGCCGGGCGCTTTCTGCAGGTATGGTCGCGCGTTGCTGCAGTCCTTTTATTGCCGCTGCTGGTTGCTGCCACCCTGGTCTATCTGCAGCTCCGGCCCTACCGCTTGCAGGAAGACGTCTTCGTGGAAGTTTCTTCTCCGGCCGGAGCACGCACCTCCCTGAATCTCCCCGACGGCTCACGCGTATGGCTGAACGGGAATTCAAGCATCCGCTACCCGGGCGTATTCGATCACAAAGAGAGGCGGGTGAAAATGACGGGAGAAGCCTTTTTTAAGGTCAGCAGTGATCCGGAACACCCGTTTTTGGTCGAAGCCGGGACCCTCACGGTTCAGGCTACCGGCACCGAATTCAATGTGCAGGCCTACCCGGGCGAGGACAGGCTGAGCGTCATTCTGAAGGAAGGAAAGGTCGCGGTACTGGACCCGGAGAAGTCAGTTCTGCAGCACATGCAGGCCGGCTACCGCTATGAATATGATCACGGAAAAGCGAAGGGACAATACATTCCTGCAGACGCGGAAAGCTACAGTGACTGGATTAACGGACGGCTGGTTTTTGAAAACGCCACGATGGAAGAAGTCATGGAACGGCTCAAACGTTGGTACGGCGTGCAGATTGAAGTGACAGACAACAAGCTGCTTGACCTTCACTTTAAAGCCACCTTCATCAATGAAAGCATTGACGAAGCGCTGAAACTGTTGCAGTCGACCGCGACC
>JBFXKJ010000299.1:0-4802 GCA_050173895.1 Mangrovibacterium sp.
AGATCATTTCGGGTGTGTAGTTACTGCAAAAGTTTCATTGGTTTTTAATATATTTTATAAAACAGTCCATGACGTATGTTTTCCTGATAGCTGCCTTTAATGCTTTGTTTTTTGCGTTTTTAATCGGCCAGAAGAAAAAGGCATTACACGATAAGATCCTTATTTTCTGGCTCATTTATCTGAGCTTGTACACAGGTATTTATGCCTTATTTTCAAATGAGCTCTTTACGGGTTTCCATCTTTTGTCGGTGAGTTTTATTTCTTTACTCCTGCTTCACGGCCCGTTTCTGTATTTATATGTTTCTGCATTGGTTGATCCCAAAGCTCAGTTCACCAAAGAAAAATGGTTACACTTTCTTCCTTTTATCCTGTTTAACCTTTTCATAGTTGCCGCTTCATTTTCCCCTGAACTTTCGGAACGAATAAGACTGGACCATCTTGAAAGTGAACGTGGGGCTCCTCTTTTGTTTAATTTGTTTCTGTTGCTTACCGTCATATCCGGGCCTTTCTATTTTGCATTGTCTATCATGCTGTTTCGGAAGCTGGATATCGACATCTTTAATAATTTTTCGTCATACGAGGATGCGAAACCCGACTGGCTGAGGAAGCTGGTGTATATTTTTGGCGGCATTTGGACGGTGTTAATGATTGTTTCAACTGTCCATCACGTTTTTCATCTGTTTTCGTGGACTTTCTGTACGCACGGCCTGTCTCTTTCTTTATCTGCTTTTATCATCCTGATCGGTTATTATGGTCTGAAGCAAAAAGAAGTCTTTATTCATTACTCAGACCGGAACGCCGAATACGTGACTGAACCAAAAACGAAATATTCGGGTATGTTTTTAAAAGAGGTAGATGTTGAACAATATGTTAGTAAGTTGAGAAATTTTATGGCCGCAGAAAAGCCGTATCTGGATGCCAATATTTCGCTTCCTGAATTGGCGGCTAGGCTTCAGATTCCTTCTCACCAGCTCTCGCGGATCATTAATGAACGGTTTGGTGTAAACTTTTTTGATTTTATTAATCAATACCGGATAGAAGAAGTGAAGTCAAGGATAGCTGATCCTGCATACGAGAACCTGTCTCTTTTAGGAATTGCATTCGACAGCGGCTTTAATACCAAATCGGCATTCAACAGGGTTTTTAAAAAAATGACCGGATTTACCCCCAGTGAATACAAAAGCAGATTTAAAAATGATCTTTAGGAAGTCAACGATTATAAAACAGGACCTGATTCGTTGTGTGAAGGGGTCTCACCTTACAAAGTAGGTCGCTCAATGAAAAGGCTCAATGTACTTTTGTTCCTGAACAGTTCGATTATTAACCATTAAAATTTAAAAGATCATGAGAACAAAAGAACAAGGCCCGGTAACTACAAGGCCCGAAAAAATTCAGGACCATAAGCGCTTTCATTCAATCTTTCTGATCGCATTGCTGTTTTCATTTGCAATACTCGGATCATTTCCGGTGTACGCGCATTGCGATTCGTACGATGGTCCTGTAATTAAGGATGCTGTCAGAGCGCTCGAAACAAACAATGTTAATTTGGTTCTGAAATGGATTACCCCCGGACAGGAAAAAGAAATTGTCCCGTTGTTTGATAAAACGTACTCTTTGAAATCGGGCGACAAAGACGTATATGCGATTGTGGAAAAGCATTTCTTTGAAACGCTTGTGCGTCTGCACCGTGAAACGGAGGGCGCTCCCTATACGGGTTTAAAACCTGCCGGCTCGACTAAAAAGATCGTTCAATTTAGCGACCAGGCAATCGAAAACGATGATATTGATGAATTGCTTGGAAAGCTAAATGCGCACATCGGGAAGGTGATAAAAGAGAAATACGAAAGATTGGCAGCACTTGAAAAGGTTAGAAATGATTCCCCTGATCAAGGCCGCGAATATGTGGAAGCATACGTTGATTACACACATACAATCGAAGCAATTCACGACATTGTGGAACAAGAAGGAGAGCATTCAATTCATAAACATTGAATTACTCCCTGATCCACTCTGTTTTTTCTGAAACATCGATCCGTTTGCGGGTGGGGACGGTTCCATTCTCTTCGGGAATGCCGAGGATGAAGAAACCGACCGGCTCGTCATCCGGATTTAAACCAAGAAACCTCCGCATGGGCCCGGCGTAACAAACCTCGCCTGTGCTGAGGTATCCGGCGATGCCGAACTCCTGAAGGCTGAGGTAAATATTTTCGACCGCACAGGCCGTCGAAACGAGGTCTTCCTGTTTCGGAAAGCGTTTGCGCGGATCACGCTGCATGATAATGGCGATCACATGCGAAACACGCAGCCATTTAGTATCATAATCGTTGTACTTAAATTCAGAGAATTTGCCGGCAGGTGTGATTTCCTTGTAGATAGCCTTTTGTGCCTGAAAGAAACGGCTTACCCCTGTGCCGGCATAGACCTTGAAGTGCCAGGCCTGAACCAGCCCATGCGATGGTGCAAGGTTGGCGTTTTCAAGTAGTTTCTCAATCACCGCATCATCAATTTTCCCGCCTTCCTTTAAACCGTGAATAAAAGTGGACCTCCTGTTGCGGATCCATTCCGAGATTTCGTTGTTGCTCATAGTCACTTATTTTGAAACAAAGAGTTGCCTTGCTGCGCCCGAAGGTGCGTACATTCAGCAATCTGCAAATATGGCTAATATAACAATCCTGAACTTTCCTGGTTTTGAGTCCGCTTAAAACCTCCGGGAAATTTTTTAAGAGCCGTTTTTTCTGCTTCCTTTTAATGAAAATGTCATAACTTTAATCCGGTAAATAATGGTGCAAGACAGAAGTTATGTTTAAAATTAATGAGGCTAATGTAGATAAAACATAGCTGTTGGGCGAGTGCCATAATCATTCATGTTCATTGTTAATCTTAAAATGTGAAGGAAAACAGGAGGCAATATAGTACTGATTCCGCTCATACTGCCGGTTTATTAAATTATTTTTAAGAGAGTGAAAAGCGAATTATTACTTATAATACGTAAACTGAAGGACGATGATCAGGAAATCTTCGTTTCTCTTTTTCGTCGGTATTATATACCTCTGTGCACTTATGCGCGAAAATACGTGGGACGCAAGGATGTGGCTGAAGAAATTGTTTCAGATACTTTCTACAATATATGGTGTAACCGGAAAACGCTGGAAATACATTCTTCTTTGAAAGGCTACCTGTTTCAGGCAGTGTACAGAAATTCGCTTTATTACCTCAGGCGACATAAGCATGAAGCGTTGCTGGAAGATATTTTTTCTGCAGCAATGATGACAAGCGAAGAAAAATCTGCGGATGCAGACCTGACTGCTGCAGAAAGAAAAGAAGACCTGTTGTCATCGGTTGAACAGGCTGTGAGTTCTCTCCCTCCTCAACAGCAAACGGCATTTCGGTTAAAACGATACGAAGGGAAAAAACTGAAAGAGATCGCTTCGATCATGAATCTGTCGGTAAAGACAGTGGAAATGCATTTAACCAAAGCCATGAGAAGCCTGCGCCAGTTGTTAGAGGAACACCATCCTGGATTTATTTTACTTATCTGTTTGATAAATAGTTAGAATTTTGCGCCTGAGAAATAATATATTTAATACAGGGTTTTCTCAGCCTGGTGCATCATTATTCTGAAACAAAATTACAAATGCATTCAGGTTTAGATATTCATCAGATTATAATTCACTTTTTTTCAGGTGAAGCGGGGGAGGAAGAGAAGCATGCTCTGAAAAAGTGGCTGGCAAAGGATTCCCGGAATAAAAAGCTTTTTAATGATTTAAAGGAAATCTGGGAAAGCAGCGAAATGCATGTCAATCCGGATCAGTATGACGTGGATCTGGCAGTTGCCCGATTCAAACGAAGAATAAAAGCGAAATCGAACGATTCGCACAGGTGGAATGTCCGGCAATGGGGAAGGTATGCTGCTGTTGTTCTTTTTGTCCTTTCTCTTCCCATTTTTTTTTACTGGGGAAAAGCATCAAGATCAGTTTCCGGCACAACAACGACCGTATGGTGTGCCCAGGGGGACAAAACTTCCGTTATCCTGCCTGACAGTTCCCTGGTATGGTTAAATTCAGGGAGTCGCCTTATTTTTAATAGTGATTTTCGGAGTGGTTCCCGGTTGGTGTGCCTGGAAGGTGAGGCTTATTTTTCAGTAAAGAAGGATCCTGACCGTCCGTTTCATGTCCGGACTTCCGGTCTTGATGTAACAGTATTGGGGACAGAGTTTAACCTGAAGGCATATGCCGGTGAAGAAAACGTTACAGCCACACTGGTTAAAGGAAGTCTCAAGGTTTGCGGAGGCAGGCAATCTACTGTGCTTAAGCCTGCTCAGAAAGTGATTTTTGACCGGGAGAAGAAGAAGATGGTGATTCTGGAATTAACCGACCTCAGTCCCGAAATCGAATGGAGAAACGGAAGACTGGTCTTTTTAAACCAGTCGCTGGAAGAGTTAAAACCAAAATTGGAACGATGGTTCGATGTGGAAATTCAATTTGCTGACCATTTGGTAAAGGAAAGAAAATTTACCGGAACAATCGAAAGAGAAAGTATCCTGAATGTAATCTCCTATTTTGACCGTTCAAAATATGTGGCCTCCCGCATTGAGGACAATACGATCATCTTTTATACGGAATAATTAAACAACATGCCTATGAATTAAACCTTTCTTAAACAAAAGGGAGTGCGGGCAACACTCCCTGATTTAAAATTAAACCAAAGTTTAACTTTCTAAAAGCATTCAAATTTATGAAAATTAATCGAACTAAACTGCCTGACAGATCCGTGAGGCAGTTAAAAAAAATCGTTTTGGTTAT
>JBFXKJ010000300.1:0-4731 GCA_050173895.1 Mangrovibacterium sp.
GCTGTTTTCATCACTGATTTTTCGGGCGGCCCTTTCCAGGACCTCCCGGCCCAGTGGCGTCAGCACAAGTAATTTGGCTCTTTTGTCTGACTCATCCTGCGCTTCATTTAAAAGGCCGTTGTTAATCAGCCGGCGGATGGTATCCATTCCGGTGGTATACTCCAGATGATAAATTGATATCAAATCGGTTTTCCTGGCTTTTTCAAGCGTGGCGATCGTGTACAGGAATAAATAGTCCAGCCTGGAGTTTATGATCAGGTCCTTTAATGCTTTGCGGATGTAAAAGTCATGATAACGGGCAATCCGGCAGGTGGTTTCCAAAAACCGTTGCTTTTCGTTAAAATGTTTAATGAAAGAAGCAGATCCGGGGTGATGCTGCATAGATCTTTCTTCAGATCCATTTCTCCTGGCCGAAGCGGAATCTTCATTCATCCGGGCGGTTGTCCACTGCACAAAGGCCTGCAGACTTAAAGGCTTTCCTTCTTTCTCATATTCCCCGTAAAGATCAATAAGTTGCTTCAAAAGAGCATATTTTTCTCCCATTGTCGGAATTTTTTGTGAAAATATAAAAATAATTCGTATAATTGTATCGGATACGATACAATATAGTCGTATCCGATTTTTATCCCATTATCAATCTATGTGAACCAAACCATTACCGGGAGAATTTTTCCGGTAATGGTTCACGTTTTTGCGGATGTTGATGGGATCGTTGGTTAAAGTCAGCACGATCACTTCACTTAAGCAAGTGCCGTGCATATCTATGCATTCATTTGAAACAGTAAACATGATGAAGGACCATATTGTAATAACCGAATCGGATTACACGCGCTTGTGCAATCTGGTCAATAACGAAAAAAGTGCAAGATCGACTGAGCTAAAGCACCTGGAAGCCCTTGGAGCGGAAATAAAACGGGCGAAACGGATCGATCCGCACAAGATCAAACCTGAGTTTGTGACGATGAATTCCCGGATTGAAGTGGCCGACACGGACACGAACCGGGTGATGACTTTGCAATTGGTTTACCCCAGGGAGGCTGACGTAAAGCAGGGGAAGATCTCTGTCCTTTCTCCGCTGGGGAGTGCCCTGCTCGGGTATAAAGCAGGAAGCATTGTTTCCTTTGATGCACCAGGGGGACGAAAGCAGGTCAAAATTCTGACTGTTGTTTACCAGCCGGAAGCGAATGGCGAGTACCTGATCTAGCTTGATGAAATTGACGGCTGACGGGAGGGTCTGCCAGGTCCAGCGGGAATTTGTGGGCCCGGCTATTGATGCCGGGCTTGAAAGAAAGCGGGTGAAGGCAGACTCATCTGATCCTGTCGCTGTATTCCTTTCCTGCATACCTGCTTAGCACCATGGATGAATTCTCTTTATTTGCCAGACTTTGAATTGTTTCGGATGAAAGCAAATCGTCGATCGCTTTGCGGATGGGACCGTAGGTGTCATGAAGCGGACAGGGATTTTCGTCGTCACATTGCCTGAGCCCGAAACCGCATCCGGTAAAAATTTTAGGGCCTTCAATGGCCGTAACGATATCTTTCAACGGCAGATCCTTTTTGTCAGCATCAAAAAAGTAGCCTCCGTTTTTCCCTTTTGTTGATTCGATAAATCCCAATCTCACCAAGCGTTGCAGAATCTTGGCAGTAAATGAAACCGGAGTATCAATTTCAGTTGCAATTTCAACAATCCCTGGCTTTTTACCCGAAAAATTCTGTACCTGAATATAAACCAATCCCCGTAAGGCGTATTCAGTTTCTTTTTTAAACACCGTTCTTTAATTTAGCTGACAAACATACAAAAAAGCGATCACATTTCATTTTTTAATGCAGACGGGTTGGTGACTCCGGCATACGAAAACTGCCTGGCAAACAATTAAATTTACCCGATAACAGGATGAAAAAATCTTTCTTTCCAGCCTGCAAAATGCCTGTAAATGAATCTTCCGCGTCGGAACCTGGCCTGTGTTTTTTATAAAGTTGACACATTTATTACAATTTGAGCGAAATTAAATGAGCATCTTTAAAAAAACAAGATCAAAGCTTATGCGTATCAAAGGAAACAGTGCACGGGGGCTCACCGGTACCGTCTTAGGATTCTTTTTCGGTTTTGCAGCGGTAGCTCTGTACGGGCCTACAGCCATTAAGTTTAAGGAAGCGATGAATTTAACCCCGGCCATGCTTGGGCTTCTGATTGCTATTCCGTCGCTTTCGGGCTCATTGTTACGCATCCCGTTTGGCGCCTGGGTGGATACCACCGGCGGAAAGAAGCCATTTTCCGTTTTGATGCTGCTCAGTTTGATTGGCCTGGGGGGGATCACTTTGCTCCTGGCTACTTCTTACCCCGACGGCATGAAAGACATGTACGGATTGGTTTTGTTTTTTGGTTTTTTAAGCGGGTGTGGAATAGCTACCTTCTCTGTAGGCATCGGACAAACCTCCTACTGGTTTCCCCGCAGCCGGCAGGGCTTTGCACTCGGCACTTTTGGCGGCCTGGGTAATCTGGCACCCGGTTTATTTTCAATTATTTTGCCTGTCTTTTTAACTTTTTATGGCTTTATCTCTGCTTATTTCGCCTGGTTCCTGTTTCTATTGGCCGGGACCGTCCTTTATAGCCTGATCGGGGTGAACTCGCCCTATTTTCAGTACCGGAAAGCAGGCCTTCCGGATCATGAAGCACGGGAAAAAGCCCAACTGAAAGGGCAGGAAATTTTCCCGACAGGAAGTGTGAGAGACAGTCTGGTCAATTCGGCAAAAAACAAAAATACCTGGGCATTAGTGGTCCTTTATTTTACTACATTCGGCGGATTTATCGCACTTACCGCCTGGTTTCCAACCTACTGGTGCGAATATCAGAATTTTTCACCCGTTAAAGCCGGACTTTTCACAGCGATCTTTTCTATATTGGCCTCGCTCGTGCGTGTGTATGGTGGTAAGTTAGCCGACCGGCTCGGAGGGGAACGGATTGCATTTTTTTCAATGGGCTTTATCCTGTTGGCAGCCACTGGTTTATCTTTTCTGGAAAACGTCGCGGTCAGCATGCTTGCGGTAATCATCCTTGCTGTTGGAATGGGTGTTGCCAATGCTGCCATCTTTAAGTTGGTTCCCGTGTATGTGCCCAGGGCAGTTGGAGGTGCTGCGGGCTGGATCGGAGGCCTTGGTGCATTCGGAGGCTTCGCACTTCCTCCCATCATGGGAGCCATTGCAGGACAGCTCGGTACGGCCGGTTATGCGCGTGGCTTTGCCGTTTTTGTCGTCCTGTCAGCCGTTAACCTGCTCATTATTTATGTTTTGATAAAAAAGAAGAACCTTTAACCGGTTTGACACAAAACCCTTTTAATTGTTTTTTCGAGAAAATACATTGCATTTCCTGTCATTACCCGTGTCCGGTCTGTTGCTTTGGCAATCCTTGCTTCCCGGTTCGGGCCATTACGTCTTCCGGCGTATTCATATTAAAAAAGGCATCGGGATGATAGGTTCGGTGCGTTTTTCCAATTGATATCTTTCTGGAATTTACTTTTTCAATCATCGTCTTTAGTTTAAGTTCTCTATGGAGAACAGCCTTTTCCAGTTGTGGCAGGATGCTTTTCCTGTAAATAGCACATAAGGGCTGCCAGCCGCCATATTCATCGATTGGCAAAGTAACGTCAGCATGATGCGCTGCCGCATCTTCAACCAAAAAATTCAACAGTTCCGCCGAAACAAACGGCAAATCGCAGGAAAGAACCAGATTCATTTCGGTTCCTGACTTTTGAAGTGCGGAATAGATCCCACCCAACGGACCTGACCCGGGGAAAATATCCTGTGCAACAGGTAAATTCTTATAATGGATTATTTCGGAACCAACGCTCAAAATAATGTGCGGACTGACTTGTTTTAATGCGTCAAATACCAAATCAATCATCAGCTTCCCGTTTATCCGGACAAAAGCCTTGTTGGTCCCCATCCGTTTGCTTTGTCCTCCTGCCAGTATAATTCCTGTTACTTCTGATTGCATCATTGTACCTTCTGTCTTTATGCAAATATCGATAAAAATAAAAAATAATGCTCTAATATCGACAAAAGGACTTTTTTATCCATTTTAAATTTATATTTTTATTGGATGAATTCTCAATCTGATTAACCATGCACAGGCTGTTGTTGTATTCGGTATGTATGTTGATGTTTTCCCAGGGTTTTCATGTCAGCGCTCAAAACAGCGGAAAGGATTTATTTCAATCAAATTGTGCTGCCTGTCATAAGATAAACGGTGGGAAAATGATTGGTCCCGATTTGGGGGGAGTGAATGAAAGAAGGGAGCAGGACTGGCTTATTCGTTTTATCCGTGCATCGCAAAAGATGGTGAGCGCCGGAGATCCGGTTGCAGTTGCACTTTTTGAAGAGTACAACAAAGTACCGATGCCTGACAATAATTACAGTGACAGTGAAATATTGAGTATTCTTAGCTATATAAAAGAAGCGGGCGGAGGAGCATCGGCATCAAAAGTAACAACTGCACAGCAGGTTCCGGATACGGCCAGGCAGGCAGCAACTGTTTCTTATTCATCTGAGCAGCAAAAAAGAGGAAGCGCTTTATTTTACGGATATGAACGGTTTAAGAATGGCGCTTCTTCGTGTATGGCCTGCCACTTCATTAATGACGAAAGCATTTTTGGCGGCGGCAAACTGAGTTTTGATTTAACCGGGGCATATGGGCGTTTGGGAGCGGCAGGGATTCAGGCTATTCTCACTAAT
>JBFXKJ010000301.1:0-4730 GCA_050173895.1 Mangrovibacterium sp.
ATACTCGCATCCATACACGTTCTCCTAATTTGCAATCCTGTTATAAGCAACAGCATATAACTTAATTTGTTTTATCATCGCCAACAGGCCGTTCGAGCGCGTGGGAGACAAATGCTGCTTGAGTCCCAGATCGTCCACAAAGTGTAATTCGCTCTCCATAATCTCCTTTGGCGTATGGCCCGATACCACACGAAGCAACAGAACCACCAGGCCCTTTACGATCACGGCATCACTTTCACCCTGAAAGTAAATTTTCCCGTCCCTGAACTCCGGAACCAGCCAAACCCTCGACTGGCACCCTTTAATCAAATGCTGATCGTTCTTCAGCCTGGGATCAAGTGGCTCCAGTCCGTTCCCCAACTCGATCAGATAGCCGTATTTATCCATCCAGTCTTCGTAAACCGAAAATTCGTCAATGATATCGTGTTGTACCTGTTCTATTGTCATCCTGTCTTACTCCTGTTAAGGTTATGTCCTTCCCTGAAAGAAAAGACCTTGCTTTTGGTTTTTTAAACTGCAAAATTGCAATTTTTTTTTCCAATCACATAATCGGATAAAAATATCTTAATTAAAATCAGGAATTTTGATTGGTTCTAAATACGAAACCTCAGTTCCGCTCAGCGAACAAATGATTATCTTTATAGTACCGGAAAGACCGGTAAAAATCAAAATTCTGCTAACTTTTAAAAGGATTAAAGATGGGATCGGTGAAAGGTACGAAAACCGGGCAAAACCTGCTAAAAGCTTTTGCCGGAGAGTCACAGGCGAAAAACCGTTATGAGTTTTTTGCAAAAAAGGCCAGAGAGGAAGGTCTGGAGCAAATTGCCGCGCTTTTTGAAGAAACGGCGCTGAATGAACAGGCCCACGCCAGCCGCTTCTTTGGATTCCTTGAAGGAGGCGTGGTTGAGATCACTGCCAGCTATCCCGCAGGGAAGGTGGGAACGACACTGGAGAACCTCGCAGCAGCCGCAGCGGGAGAAAATGAGGAATGGTCTGAATTATACCCCGAATTTGCGCGTGTTGCCGAAGAAGAAGGGTTCAAAAACATTGCGGTTATTTTCAGGACGATCGCAAAAATCGAAAAACATCATGAAGAGCGTTACCGCACGCTTTACAGGAACCTCGAAGAAGGAAAAGTGTTTGAACGCGAGGGAAAGGTAGTTTGGAAGTGCAGGGTTTGCGGCTTTTTGCATGAGTCTCAGCGACCGCCGAAAAAATGCCCGGCATGCGAAGCCGATCAGGCTTTCTTCGAATTGAATGTTGAAAATTATTAAAGACCCCCGAAAGGTGCCTGTAAGCGGAATCACAAATGGTTCTTTACCACTTTTGGCAAAGAACCATTTTATTTTGTGTCCAAAATTAAATCTTTCACTTTTCCCCGAACTTCTTCTGGTATTTTTGCAAATCTTCTTCTGTGTAACGGTCCTTTGCGTTTTCAGGAATTTCCGTTCGCTGCTTTATCAAACCTATCTTCCCGGGTACGCTAACCCGATTCTCACCTTTGTTATTTTTGGTAATCTCAAATTCATCATATAACTGCCCGTTTATCGTGTATGACTGGTAATTCAACGAATTCCCACTCACTGTTATGTGCTGGTAAAGCTGCGTATTCGAAGCCATCCGGTCACTCCAGAAGCTTGTAGCCAGCCCGTACATCTTCGGCCCTGCAACCGAAACGACGTACATCGGCTTATTTTTCCCACCTCCGCCGGCCTCCTTCGGGTTTTGACCGCGACAGTATGTGTGGTCATGACCGGTGAGCACCAGGTCCACCCCGTATTTCTCGAGTATCGGTTTGACGGCCTGTCTGTACTCCTCATTATCGCGTCCCTGCGAGCAGGAATACACGGGATAATGGGTAAAAACAATGGTCCATGGATTTGGATTTTCCAGCAGGGTCTGATCAAGCCAGTTCAAAATCATTTCCGCATCAGCGGGGTCTGTACCCATTGCCGGAGAATCGAAGGAGATAAATCTGGCCCCCTGATAATCGAAATAGTATACCCTTTCCGCGAATTTTTCATCCGGGCCATTTCCGGGCATGGTGAAGATCTGCTGCCAGTGCTTTGAAAAAGTGCGGCTGCCATCTTCCAATTTATCATACTCGTGGTTTCCCGGGGTAGGAACACTGGCTTTTGTTCCGAAAATCCAGTCCCCTGCATAAAAAAACTCCCTCCAGTAATTCTCATTGCTCCTGCTTACCAGGTCGCCCGCAAACAGCATGAAGCCGGCAGATGGGAAATGGGTGTAGGCCTGGCGCAAAACCCTTGAACAATCCGATTTGATCTGATCCTGCACATCTCCAAAATAAAGAAAAGAAAAAGGCCCGGCTTTGTCTGACGCGGTTTTAAACTGAAACCATTCGCTCCAGTTCGTCCCGTCTCCGACCCGATAGGCATACAGTGTCCCCGGCTTCAGATCGTCAAAAACAACCTTGTGTCCCATTGCCGCTGAACTGCCCTTTTCCCAGGCCGCACTGGTTCCCTGAACCATCCTCGCCTGCTTCTCAGGACGCGGCGACGGAAATGCCTCAATAATCTCGCCTGCCGATACAGTATTCTCATAAACAGTGCGCCAACTCACTGCACAAGAGGTGGCCGGATCTCCCGGAATGGTCAGCATGACCCGGTCCGGATAAACTGTCGGATCAAAATTTGAACCCGGGTTAACCTGCTGCGCCGGCAAACTCAGGCATCGCGCAGCAACTAAAAAAAAGACCAGCAGATACCGCATATGTTTAATTTTTTACTCTTTGGTTCAGGAAGTACGGCCAATAAACCGCTGTCCTAATATAGCAAATAAAACCGCATGATCATGCCCTTTTAAAAGGTACCGTTAAAAGAATGCCTTCATATTCAAATTGCATTCTATTTATGTATATATTTGCATACGTATATTATAAAGCATGATGATGAAGAAGTTTCTCTTAAAACACAAATGGAAAGTAGCCGGCGTTGCGATCGGAGCTGTTGCAGGATATCTTTACTGGTACTATATCGGGTGTACGTCGGGCACTTGTCCTATTCAGGCCAACTGGCATACGAGTTCATTATACGGTGCGCTCATGGGTTATCTTGTGAGCGATCTGAAAAAGAAAAAGCCCGAAAAAGCAGCAGAAGACAGGTAGCCGGCCGCTCATTTAAACAGCGCGATGACCCGGGTCAGCGCCTCAATAAACCGGTCAATCTCATCATAGGTATTATAGATGGCGAACGAAATACGCACCGTCGCGGGAACCTGGTAATGGTCCATTACCGGATCCGCGCAGAGGCGTCCTGAACGCGCTGCAATACCCATCTTGTCGAGCATGATTCCCAGGTCGTACGGGTGAACTCCTTCCACGTTGAAGGTGACGACACCGGCCTTTTCCTTCTGCGTCCCGTAAATTGTCATCCCTGGTATTTCCATCATTTTGGAAGTACAGTATGCTGCCAGTTCCGATTCATAGGCGGCAACCTCGTCCATCCCGAGCCCTTTCATAAAACGGATCGCTTCGCCGAATGCAATCACTCCGTTAATGTTCGGCGTTCCGGCTTCAAACTTATACGGGCTCACATTATACGTGGTCTCCTTAAATGATACTTCCGCGATCATTTCCCCTCCGCCCTGGTAAGGCGGCATCTGATCGAGCAGTTCTTTTCTTCCGTACAAAACTCCTACCCCATTGGGTCCATACATTTTATGTGCGGAGAATGCATAAAAATCTGCTCCGATGTTCTGCACATCGACCGAAAAATGACTGATGGCCTGGGCTCCGTCAACAAGCACTTTTATCCCTTTATGGTGCGCCTGCTCAACGATGGCCTTTACCGGATTTATGGTTCCGAGCGTATTGGATACGTGGGCCACGGCAATCAATCTGGTCCTGTCGCTGATCAATTCCTCCAGCTTTCCGGTTTCCAGTTTTCCGCTGTCGTCAAAGGGCAACACCTTTATCATTGCTTTTTTTCGCGCTGCCATCATCTGCCATGGCACAATATTGGCATGATGCTCCATTTCTGTGAGAATGATCTCGTCGCCCTCCTTCACAAACGCTTCTCCGAACGAGAAGGCCACCAGGTTAATACTTTCGGTGGTTCCCCTGGTAAAGATGATTTCCTCCCGTTCTGCCGCATGGATAAACTCTTTGACCTCATCACGCACTGCTTCAAATTCAGCGGTCGCTTTATCGGCCATATAATGCGCACCGCGGTGGATATTCCCGTAATATTCCAGATGCAGCTGTTCTTCCTTTTTTAGTACGGCATGTACTTTCTGAGACGAAGCAGCACTGTCAAGGTAGATCAGAGGCTTATTGTAAACCTGCTGTTCAAGGATCGGAAATTCCTGGCGGATACGGGAAATATCGAGTGTCATTGCGGGTTTATTTAATTTTTATCGCATGAATGGCAGCGGGCAAGTTCTCCGCGCAGCCTTTTATCGACAAGTTCATCAATACGCTCCCGGAGCGGTTCAATCCGGACTTCCTGAATCACTTCATTCGCAAATGCACGCATGAGCATCAGCCGGGCATCCTGCTCTGCGATCCCTCTTGCCCGAAGGTAAAAGAGCGCCTCCTCATCAATCTGGCCGACCGTGGCCCCATGGCTGCACTTCACATCATCGGCGTCTATAATCAGTTGAGGCTTGGTATGCATTTTGGCTTTGTCGGTCAGCAACACATTGTTGTTCCGCTGAAAAGCATTCGTCTTCTGCGCATCGCGTGCCACGTGAATACGCCCCGAAAAAGC
>JBFXKJ010000302.1:0-4728 GCA_050173895.1 Mangrovibacterium sp.
CTGCTGAAAGACAACAATCAATGCGAGCACCCCCACCCGATGAACTGTCCCACGAGCGTTCCGATCAACTCCATATTGAGCGCCCGGACCAGCAACCAAAACAGATAAACAATAAAGATTCCAATAAATATATTGAAAGCAACCGTCCCCTTGATCAGCATATAAAGCTGGTACAGCAGAAAAGCCACCATCAGGATATCCACGATATCCAAAACCCGTATGGTAATAAATAAACTCATCTTGTCACTCGCCCCCGGGACTAAATGCCCGACCTGATTTCTTTCTTCCTTGCGGAAGGGTCATCTGTTCCGGCTATTTACTATTTGCAACTTCCTTTAGTTTTTTAAACAACCTGACTGCATCAACAGCCTCTTTTACATCATGTACCCTCAGGATGTCTGCTCCTCCCAGCAAGGCCATCACATTGACAGCGATCGTCCCCGTAAGGCTTCCTTCCTGATCTGTTTCCAGCAAGTTGTATATCATTGATTTTCGGCTTATCCCCACCAACACCGGCAGTTGAAATACCTTAAACGAATCGAGCCTGTTCAGCAAATCATAATTATCGTCCAGGTTTTTGCCAAACCCAAAGCCGGGATCAAGAATGACATCCTTCACGCCCGCCTTGGTCAACCGGCGCACTTTATCCGAAAAATACCGGGATACCTCCTGAACCACGTCTTCATACACCGGATTGTCCTGCATCGTCTTAGGAACACCTAAAATATGCATCAATATGTAAGGGACTCCCAATTTTGCAATCGTATCGAACATGTGATCGTCGAAATTCCCCCCCGAAATATCGTTTACGATACATTCGCCTGTTTCATCGATGATCCGCAGCGCAACCCAGGAGCGGAAGGTGTCGATCGACAACGGGATGTCGGGAAACTTCTTTCTGATGGCTACCACAGCAGGCAGCAACCTGGTCAGTTCTTCCTTCGTCGAAACCATTTCTGATCCGGGTCGTGTGGACACGGCTCCCACGTCGATAATTTCTGCCCCTTCCCTTATCATTTCCTCTGTCCTCTGTAAAATCGCTGCCTCAGTCGTGTACTTGCCACCATCGTAAAAGGAGTCCTTGCTCACATTCAAGATCCCCATTACCACGGGGTTGGTCAGGTCTATTAACTTTCCGTTCAAAGAGATGGAGCTTTTCCGTTTAAAAAATTTACTGGCAGAACCGGTGATTAACATAAGCCATCAGATTTGTTGAAGTTTAACATCGATTGCTACAAAAGTATAATAAAGCCGTCAAAATACGCATTTAATTCCTATTTTTATCCCTGTGGACTGAAGGAAAATGAACATAAACCGACGCCAGACTGTTCCACCCTGAGGTAAATTAAGAAACGAATCAAGACAGAAGTCCGACAAATGAATCAGACAAAGGAACAATACGAACATATTACCGGTATTTGTAAAGATATTTTTACAAAGAAGATGAACGATTACGGCATTGCCTGGAGAGTGATGCGCCCCAGCTCAATTACGGATCAGATTTTTATTAAAGCACAGCGGATCCGGAGTATTGAAATGAAGGGAACACAAAAAGTGGAAGACGACAACCGTTCGGAATATATCGGTATTGTAAACTACTGCATCATGGCGCTGATCCAGCTTGAAAAAGGGATTTCCGAAACACCGGAAAATGACGGTCTGAGTCACGAGCACACCCTGCAACTTTATCTTAGCTGGTTTGACCGGGCCCGGGAACTCATGCTGAACAAGAATCATGATTACGGCGAGGCATGGAGAGGTATGCGGATCACGTCAATGACCGACCTGATCCTGATGAAAATCAGGAGGATCAAGCAAATTGAGGATCACCAGGGAAAAACCATTATCTCCGAGGGCATTGATGCAAACTACCTGGATATCATCAATTATGCGATTTTCGCATTAATTAAACTGGAATTTAGCGAATAAACGTTTTTTATTTTGAAAACATTCTGGCATATTGCACGGGTCCTGCTGGGACTGGTGTTTGTTTTTTCGGGTTTTGTAAAAGGTATTGACCCGTTGGGTTCAGCTTATAAGTTTAGCGACTACTTTCAGGCATGGGGACTGGATTTTTTCAGTCATCTGGCTTTTCTTTCGGGCGTCTTGCTTTCTGCTTTTGAATTTATAGTTGGTGTGGCTTTGCTGGTGAACGTCCTCCCCTCGTTCTTTTCTGTCCTCGCCCTTCTGTTCATGATCTTTTTCACAGGACTGACGCTTGTCGTTGCCATTGGCAATCCGGTTTCCGACTGCGGCTGTTTCGGTGATGCGTTCAAGCTCACCAACTGGCAGACTTTTGGAAAGAACCTGTTCTTGCTGGCGCTGGCGCTCGTTTTCAGAAAATACCGCCGCTTCGGGGACGGCGACCGCTATATCCTGCTTAAATCAGTATTTTCGGTGATTACCCTCTTTGCGTATGGTTATCTTGTTTCCTATTCCTACCATCATCTCCCCATAATCGATTTCCGTCCTTATAAGGTCGGCACCAATCTGGCCGAAGCTGTTGCCATACCGGTAGATGCCCCCCGGGACATCTACGAGAACACCTTCATCTATAAGCAGAAAAGAACGGGTGAAGAAAAGAAGTTTACCGAGGAAGATTATCCCTGGCGTGACAGCCTGAACTGGGAATTTGTATCGATGGATTCCAGGCTGGTAAAAAAAGGCTATGAAGCGCCTGTAAAAAACTTTTCCATTGAAACTGCCGAAGGCGAAGATGTGAAAGATTTCTACCTTCACGATCCGGCTTATACATTTATTCTGAGTGTGTACGATGAGCAGAAGGCAAATCTTTCAACAATGGACAAGATCCGGACGCTGGCTTCTTATTCGGAAGAAAACGATATTCGTTTTATCGGGCTTACCTCGGCGACTCCACGTGCAGCCGACAGGTTTAAGGCGGAAAACGGCCTGGATTTCGATTTCTTTTATGCCGACGACATTACTTTGAAAACAATGATCCGCTCGAATCCGGGCCTGATCCTGCTCCGCAATGGCGTGATTGCAGGGAAGTGGCACTTTAACGACATTCCGGAGATCAAAGAATTCATAAATCAGCAGGACTACCTGGACAGGAGAAATTCCTGAGCCTACAAAAAAGCCCTCCGGAGCGGAAGGCTTTTCGAATATATTTCGGTGTTCCGGGATCTTATTTCCCTTTTTCAAGTTGCAGGGTGATCGTGGTACGGTCACACACTTCAGCCGGCCCCCAGTACTGAATAGGCCCGGGATACAGGTAGCTGGTCTCTGTCGCCCATTTCTCCCGGTTTTCGGCCAGGTACCGGAAGGGGGCCCCGTTCAGATCGACCAGTGCCTTTTGGATCACTGGCTTCATATGTCCGTGGCGTTTTTCCATGTTCATCATCATGGTGATCGGCACACCGCCGGCGATCCATTCTTCGGCAGGAGCTGTGGTATTCCGGATGCTTGACATATAACCGGTTTTGCCTGCGCCGATCAAAACGGAAGCAGTGTAACCCAGCGAATAGCAATAGTCTGCGTCAAAATTCGAAGGTGCGGCACAGCGGCCCTCATATCCAAAGAAATGATACTGAGTTCCGAACTTTCCTTTGTATTCCCCTTTTTCTTTCATTTCAGCGAGACGTTTCTTCAGCATTTCACCCAGCAGTTTCTCTGTTTCGATCAGCGACACCTGCACATTCCCGTGAGGATCGCGGTCGAGCGTCAACTGGGAAGCAATTCCTGCAGGAAGGGCCTGGTAAACCCGGGCTGACTCGGGCGACAGAATACCGGCAACAAATTTATGCCGGCCGGCCTCGTCGGACAAGGATTTAAACTTCTTGCCTGTTTCAGAACCTTCTGCCAGCAAATCATTCAGCTCGGCGATGAGTGCCTTCATTTCCGGAACAAATTCAATCAGTCCTTCCGGAACCAGGGCCACACCGAAGTTGTCGCCCTTTTCGGCGCGGCGGGCAACAACACCGGCCATGTAGTCCACAATCTCGCTGAGAGTCTGCTTTTTCTCTGCCACTTCCTCCGAGATGAGCGTGATATTGGGATGCGTTTCAAGCGCTGCCTCCAGGCCGATATGAGATGCGGAACGTCCCATCAGTTTAATAAAATGCCAGTATTTTTTTGCCGAATTTGCATCACGCTGAATGTTTCCGATCAGTTCGGAGTACACTTTAACGGCAGTGTCAAAACCAAATGAGGTTTCGATCATCTCATTTTTCAGGTCGCCATCGATCGTTTTCGGACATCCGATCACCTGCACGCCTGCATTCTTGGCCGAGTAATATTCGGCCAGCACACAGGCATTGGTGTTACTGTCGTCGCCACCGATAATGACCAGCGCCTTCACATCGAGTGCCTTGAGTATTTCCAGCCCCTTATCAAACTGGCTCTCTTCTTCCAGTTTGGTACGTCCCGAGCCGATGATATCAAAACCACCGGTATTGCGGAAGCCCTCCAGAAATCCGGCTGTGATCTCCACATATTTGTGATCCACAAATCCGCCCGGCCCGCCGAGAAATCCGTACAGACGGCTCTGCGGATTAATCTTCTTCAATCCGTCGAACAATCCTGAGATCACGTTATGACCACCCGGAGCCTGCCCTCCCGACAAAATAACACCCACACTCAAAGCGGGCAGTTCCGAAGCCTGATCTGCACGCTCAAAGGTGAGAATAGGCATCCCGTAGGTATTGGGAAATAATTCCCGGATTTGTGGCTGGTCGGCAACGGATTCAGTTGCAGCCCCTTCTGTAA
>JBFXKJ010000303.1:0-4670 GCA_050173895.1 Mangrovibacterium sp.
TATCAGATCTGAAATTAAACAAGTCTGCCGTTACTTAGCTGAATAATCAAACTAAAACTGAATTATGGAAAATCAGAAACCTGAACGCTTAGGTTCATTAGACGCACTAAGAGGATTTGATCTTTTTTGCCTGGTTTTTTTTCAGCCGGTGTTCAGCCGCCTGGCCGAAGTGATGGATATGCCATTTACCAACTGGCTGGCCACAAAATTCGACCATGTGCATTGGGAAGGGTTCGTATTCTGGGACCTGATCATGCCTTTGTTCCTTTTCATGGCAGGAGCTTCCATGCCGTTTGCCTTTTCGAAATACCTGAAAAACGGAGGGAAAGGTCAGTTGTACAAAAGAGTGCTGAAAAGGGTGCTGATCCTCTGGATATTCGGAATGATGTGCCAGGGAAACCTTCTCTCTTTTAATCCGGATCAGATCTATCTTTTCTCCAATACCTTGCAGTCCATCGCAATCGGGTATCTGATCGCTGCAATCCTGCTGATGCATTTTCGACGCAATTGGCAAATCATTTTTACATCCGGATTTCTTTTGATTTACTGGGCACTAATGATGTTTGTGCGTGTGGGCGATTTCGGAGGAGGCGACTTTACGCCCGATCACAACCTGGCCGAATACATCGACCGGGTGGTGCTGGGACGATTCCGCGACCGGGCAACTGTTGGCGAAACGGGCATTATTTTTGCAAAATCGTATCGCTACACCTGGATATTAAGCAGCCTGAACTTTGCTGTTACAGTGATGACCGGAGTCTTCGCGGGGCAAATCCTGAAAGGCAGTGCGTCAAAAATCAACAAAATAAAATACCTCGTACTTGGCGGAGTCTGTATGATCGTGGCCGGTCAGTTATGGGGTCTTCAGATGCCTGTCATTAAAAAGATATGGACCAGTACCATGACACTCTACAGCAGCGGGATCTGCTTCCTGCTGATGGCTTTCTTCTATTTCCTGATCGATTACAAAAGCTATGGAAAATACCTGAACTGGCTTAAAATATACGGGATGAATTCAATTCTGGCCTATATGCTGTACGAGATTATTAATTTCAGCAGTGTAACAAGCTCGTTATTCCATGGGCTGGAGCAATATATGGGGGACTATTATAAGGTACTGATCACATTGGGGAATGTGTCGTTGATTTTAGTTATCCTCCTGCTGATGTACCGAAAAAAATTGTTCCTGAAGGTATAAGAAGGTGATTGAAAATGAGAGCAACACGTCTGGACTGCAAATGGATTTATGGGTTTTTGTTAATTCCCCTGGCTTCTGCCATTCTGGCCCTGGCCTTTCATGATTTTGTTTTCAAAGCCGGCGTGGCAGGTACTGGGATCATGTTGCTGATCGTCTTTTATCGGAAAAAACTCAGGGAAGCCAGGGATGTTTGGATGATCATCCTGGCTTTCCTGTTTTCCATAGGCGGCGATTGGTTTTTATCCAACCGTCATGGCGAGGTCGGTATGTTTGTCGCCGGTATCGGGCTGTTCTTTGTGGCGCACGCCGGATATTTAGCCTATGCTTTACTAAACGGGCGACTGAACAGGCCCTTCACGCTTATCCTGCTGACAGCCTATTTGCTTTTTTTCTTTTTGAAATTAGATCCTTCCATCGACGACCGTGTATTGATGATTGCTGCACTTGTTTATACGCTGATTTCATGCTTTTCGCTGGGAGCGGCAGCAGGTATCAGGGGGAATGGGATTGCTAAATGGATCTACTGCTTTGGCATTTTGATGGTGCTTTTTTCTGATACCATCATCGCATTCAGGGAATTTACAAACTATCATGACCTCGGCTTCCTGATCCTTCCCACCTATTATCTGGCTCAGATCAGCATAACAGTATCCTTGCTAATAAAGCGTTGATAATTAAGGTGTCATTAGGAAAAAGATAAAAAAGTCTTAAATAATTTGGAAAATTAGACCGATTGGTCTATTTTTGTATCATGGTAACAAAGGCAGAACGGACACGGCAATTTATCATTGAGAAGGCAGCGCCTATCATTAACAGGAAAGGAATGGCCGGAACGTCAATGAGCGATATCATGGATGCGACGCATGTGGCCAAGGGGTGCCTGTACGGAAATTTTGAGAACAAGGAAGAAATCTGTCTGGAAGCGTTTCAGTTCCTGGTCCGGGAGTTTGTGGGGGGAGCAGAGCGGCAAATGAAACGGCACAGTTCGGCGAAAGACAAGTTATTTGCCTTTCTCGATTACTTTAAAGACGATCGTTTTCGTGCCGAAAACGGTGGCTGTCCGTTACTGAATTTTGGCGTTGAGGCAGACGATACCAATCCGAAAATGAGGGAAGAGGTAAGGTCGGCGATTGAGGGGACGCAGTCGATGCTGAAACGGCTGATCGAAAAAGGTATCGAAGCCGGGGAATTCAAGCCGGATATAAGCCCTGATGTAATGGCGGTGAAAATCCATATTATGCTGGAAGGAGCCTCGTTGGTTGGCCGGATACAAAATAGAAGCGACGTATTTGATATGATTGTTCACGCAATAAAGACGGAATTAGATCATAAATAAAATTTTTTAATCACTAATAGACCGATCGGTCTAAAAAATTATCAACCGATGAAGAATTTACTTTTAACAACTGTTCAACTTGGGGATTATAGTTTGAAAAACCGGATTGTAATGGCTCCGCTTACCCGGATGAGAGCAGACGAAGAGTTAAAGCCCACGGCCCTGAATGCAGAATATTATCGTCAGCGGGCTTCCGCAGGCTTGATCGTCACGGAGGCTACTCAGATTTCACCGCAGGGGCAGGGTTATCCGTCAACTCCTGGAATTTACAGCAGCCGGCAAGTGGAGGGATGGAAGAAGGTCACGGATGCGGTACATGCGGAAGATGGAAAGATCTTTGCCCAGTTGTGGCATGTGGGAAGGATATCGCACTCATCTTTTCATCCTGAACAAGGGCTGCCCGTTGCTCCCTCGGCAGTGAAACCGGAAGGAACGACACTGACAGCTCAATGGGGGCAGGTTCCTTTTGAAACTCCCCGTGCACTTGAGCTGAATGAGATAAGGGAGATTATTGGAGACTACCGCCGGGCAGCCCTGAATGCCAGACAGGCAGGTTTTGACGGTGTGGAACTTCATTCGGCAAACGGCTATCTGCTGAACCAGTTTTTGCACTTCAAAACGAATCGTCGTACGGATGAATATGGTGGTTCAGTGGAGAACCGGGCCAGGCTGGTCCTGGAAGTAATCCGTGAACTTGTTGATGTGTGGGGCGCTGGTAAAGTGGGAATCCGGCTGTCACCATTCACGCATGCGGGTGATCTTTTCGATCTGGAATCTTTGCCGGTTTATCCGTATTTGTTAAAAAAATTGGCGGAATTCAATCTGGCCTACATTCATATGGTCCGCGCCCGGCCTTCGGAAATTGAAGATCCTGCAGTTTTTGAAAAGGAAATGGAATTGTGGGCCCAATATCCCGGAGCAATTATAGCTGCCGACGGTTTCAGTGCTGAAACGGCTCAGGAATACGTCCGCAACAAATGGGCCGAAGCTATCGCATTTGGCAGGAATTTCCTTGCCAATCCCGATCTTCCTCAACGAATTGCAGCGGGTGCAGGCCTGAATCCGTACGACAGGAACACCTTCTATGGAGGCGGGGAGAAAGGATACACCGACTATCCCTTCCTTCAGGCAGAATCCGTATAATCATTAGTTAACCCTCTTCGGTTCAGCCCGGTGCAACGTAGGCAGATGACGTTGTCTGCCGGGTTTTTATTTTTTTAGGCCTGCTCCATCATACCACCTTTTTTTTGTATTTTACCACCCTTAAAACTAAACCATGAACACCAGGTCCATGCCGCGACTCACCTTGTTTTTTCTCCTGATCTTTTTCTCGTTTTATACGACCGGGAAGACTTGCGCTGCTACATTGCAACTGCATATTTCGGTTGGCGGCGATGATAAAAATCCGGGCACAGCCAGTTCACCCCTGGCCAGTTTGCAGGGGGCGGTTGAACGGTTGCGGATGGTACGCCAAACACAGGTGTTCGAGGGACCTGTTGAGCTTATTCTGGGTGACGGCGAATATTTTATCGCCGAACCGCTTGTTCTGGGACCTGAAGATTCAGGCACGGCAGACGCGCCTGTTATTTTCAGGGCAGAGGCCGGAGCACATCCCGTGATTTGCGGAGGAAAGAAAATAACAGGCTTTGAAACTGTTTCTGATCAGCTGTGGAGGGCCAAAATTCCGGAAGTCGTTCAGTTCGGATGGAATTTTGAACAATTATATGTGAACGGGCGACGCGCGATCCGGGCCAAATCGCCGAATAATGGGTTTTACTTCCTGAAAGGTATCTCGGAAACCGTTTTATATTCCGGAAAGGGCCGGGCCCCCGAGCTGGCGGTGCAAAAACTGTCTCTTTTTCCGGATGCTGCTCAGGAAATCGCTTCCTTTTCAAAGGATGATTATCAGGATGCAGTGATGACCTTTTATCATAAATGGGACAATACCCGAAAGCGGGTTGACGGCTTTGTTCCGGACTCATCGGCGGTTTATATCTTTGGACAGGGAATGAAACCATGGAACCGGATGGACCGGAAAACCTTTTATACTCTTGAAAATTACCGGACGGCATTGGATACCTGTGGTGAATGGTATCTGGACAAGACCGGGTATTTGTATTACATGCCATTGCCGGC
>JBFXKJ010000304.1:0-4651 GCA_050173895.1 Mangrovibacterium sp.
CGGTCGACCCGGAAGGGATGCATACGACCATTTTTAAAGCCGGAGAGAATAACCTCGACTTGGGATTGATCATTTTAATCATCCCTCTGATCATTTGTTCTGCCGCATTGAAATCGGCAATGACGCCATCCCGCAACGGGCGGATTGTTTTTAAATTGGCATGGGTTTTACCTTGCATCTGACGTGCCTTTTCTCCTACTGCCACTAATTTCTCCGTCTTCAGGTCAATCGTTACCACAGAGGGCTCATCCAGAACAATCTTATCATTATGGATGATGATCGTGTTGGCCGTGCCGAGGTCAATTGCGATCTCCTGTGTTAGAAATGAAAATAATCCCATATATTGTCTCTCCTAAAATTCAGCTTTTATACTTGCAATCAATGTTTAAAATGACGACGCCCGGTAAAGAGCATGGCGATCCCGTACTCGTCGCAGGCCTGAACAACTTCTTCATCACGGATGCTTCCACCCGGTTGAACAATGAATTTGATCCCGAATGCATTTGCCTCGTCGATGCTGTCCCGGAAAGGGAAAAATGCATCTGAAATCAGGACGGCCTCTTCAATGCGGATCCCTTCTTTCAGGTGAAAGCGGGGGATGGTAAGCTGGCGGAGGCTGTCAAGCCTGTTCGGTTGCCCCATGCCCGCACCGGTGAGCCAAAAAGATCCGTCGCCGTTTTCGGTGACCAGCGCAATGGAATTGCTTTTCAGGTGTTTGCCGGCTACGATACCAAATTTTGCCAAACTCAGCTTTTTTTCATCGAACTGAATGCGCGAAGCATTCGTAAAATCAGTGTCCATGCCCTCATCTTCATCCTGTACCAGCATTCCGCCGCTGATGGAGCGGTAAAGCTTTTCCCCTGTTTTTTCAGGTTTCACCGGGCTGACCAGCAACCGGAGATTTTTCTTTTTCCCCAATATTTCAAGTGCCTCGACCGTAAATTCCGGGGCGATAATGATCTCAACAAATTTCTTTCCAAACCATTCGGCTACCTCTCCGGTAACCGGTCCGGTAAGGCAAATAATACTCCCGTAGGCACTGACCGGATCGCCTGCCCAGGCCAAGCCGAGCGATTCCATGATGTTTCCCGACACGGCCAGCCCGCAGGGGTTCAGGTGTTTAACGACCGATACGGCTACTTTCCCCGGAATGTGTGTCACTGCGTGGAAGGCGTCACTGGCTGATTTCCACGCGGCGTCGGCATCCAGCAGGTTATTGTAGGAGAGCGCTTTGCCCTGGAGAACCGCGGCATTGCCCAGGCTCACCCCTGAAGGCACATTCCCGAACTTGTAAAAAGTGGCCGATTGATGGGGGTTCTCCCCGTAGCGTAATGCCTGTCCGTTGTTCAGGCTGATCCGGCTCCTGCCATCCTGCCCGTTGCTGAAGTAGCTGAAAATCGCCGAATCATAATGAGAGGAAGTTGCAAATGCCTGACAGGCATATTCCCTGCGGTCTTCAAGTGAGCTCTCGCCGTTCTTTTTCTCAAGCAGGTCGATCAGGGCAGGATACTGTTCCCTCGACGAGACAATCAACACATCATTGTAGTTTTTTGCGGCTCCCCTGATCAGCGCAATCCCGCCAATATCTATTTTCTCAATAATCTCCCCGTTCGATGCTCCGGTCGCAACCGTTTCCTCGAAAGGATAAAGGTCAACAAGCACAAGATCGATTTCCGGAATGTCGTATTGGGTCATCTGCGACTGGTCGCTTTCATTCTCCCTTCTGTTTAAAATTCCTCCAAAAACTTTGGGATGAAGCGTCTTTACCCTTCCACCCAGAATGGACGGATAGCCCGTCAGGTTCTCTACCGGGGTCACCGGAATATTCAAACTTTCTATAAAGTTCTGTGTGCCTCCTGTTGAATAGATCCTGACACCCAGCGCATTCAGTTTTCGAACGATTACATCCAATTTGTCTTTGTGGTAAACCGAGATCAGTGCAGATTTGATCTTTTTTAAATCCTTCATTTATAGAGCCTTATTGTTGATGCACAAAGATAGTAAAAACGATGGTTTTTTTTTACCTGAGGAATCCAGTTTTAATATTTTCTTTGACAAAAAAATAATGGGGGTATTTTTGAATAAGGAGGGTGTGCGGGTTCTCAGTCAAAACGGATTGTCTTTTCCGGCGAGATCCGGCTTACCAGCCAGGACGGCGCTATGAGCATCAGCATCGTAACGGCCATTGCCCCCGCATTCAGCAACAACAGGTTGGCGGCAGATAAATCGATCGGGACTGTCGACACATAGTAGGAGGTGGGGTCCAGCCGGACCAGTTTAAACCAGGACTGCATCAGGCAAAGCAGAACACCCAGCAAATTCCCCCAAAGCAAACCCTTTCCGATGAGGAAAGCCGAAAGGTACAGGAATACTTTGCGGATATTGATGTTGGCGGCGCCCATTGATTTGAGGATCCCGATCATTTGCGTTCGTTCGAGAATAATCACCAAAAGGCCGGAGATCATATTGAAGCCTGCGACAACGACCATCAATCCCAGAATGATCCAGACATTCATATCGAGCAATTCGAGCCAGTCGAAAATCTGTGGGAATTTCCGGTGAACATTTACCACATGAAGCGGCGCCTGTTCCTCTTTTTGTGCCAGGGCAAGTTCGGTGCGGACCTGCATTTCTACCTCATCGGGATGGTCGCCGCGGCGAAGGAATAGTTCATAACCGCTTACCTGATCTTCGTCCCAGGCGTTCAGTTTTTGCACGTGGCGCAGATCGGCCAGCACGAACATCAAGTCGAATTCCTCCAGCCCCGTCCGGTAGACTCCCCCGACATAAAAACGGCGGATCCGGGGCAGGCGCTCATTTTCATTGAGAAAGTACATCCGAAAGGGATCACCCGGAGCGAGCCGCAGCTTTTCCGACAGTTGTTCCGAAATCCATATTTCATCGCTGGGGGCGGCGTTCAGCTCAATCCTTTTCCCCTTCACCTTGTTTTTTTCAAAGAAGCTCCAGTCGAAATCGGTACTGATACCCTTCAGCACAACTCCCTGGATCTCATCGCCTGCCTTAATGATTCCCGGCTTGGTCGCAAATTTTTGGATATGCGAAATTGCAGGAATCTGTTCCAGCCGCGCGGCCGGCACCTGGCTGATCCGGATGGGTTCGGTCTGGTAAGACTGGTTACTGTCGTAGTTTACGATCTGAAGATGAGCGGCAAAACCATTCACCTTGCTTTTAACTTCATTTTGAAAGCCGACAACGATGGCTACGGCAAGGATCATGACGACCATTCCCAGGCTGATGCCGGCAACTGCCAGGCGTACGATCCTTCCGGACAGCCCGGCTGTTTGTCCTCTTGCCGAGAACAGCCGTCGTGCTATGAAGAGTTCGGTATTCAAAATAACTTACTATGCAATTTAGGCAATGCGAAGATAAGAAAGATTTTTACTCCCTTCTCCTGTTCATGAACGGGAGGATGAGCAGTGAGATCAGTCCTGCCACGATATACATGGCTGTCATGGTTGAATGGGCCAGGAAAGCGAAAACTGCCCCGTCTGATTTCGCAATCCCATACACAAACAACGACTGGATGACCATAAAATGCCAGGCTCCGATCCCTCCCTGAACAGGAGCGACCATTCCGTAGCTGCCCAGAATGAAAGTAGTCAGCCCGGCCCAGACTGATAAGTGAGAGGTAAATCCGAAAGCAAAAAAAGCGACATACAGCATCAGGTAATACATCAGCCAGATAAATGCCGTGTGTGCAATAAAAGCCCATTTATTGCGCATGTTCCCAATTGTTTTCAGCCCTTCTCCGAACTGCTGGATAAACGAGCGGATCCTGCTATACAGCATGGAACGGGCAATCCGCTTCCGAAAGATGAAAAAGACGCCCGCCAGCACGGCCAGCCCCAAAAAAACCTGGAGAGAAAAAGCAAGCGAGGATAACTTTTCGGTGATCTCCGGATTGTTCTTCAGAAAACTTAGAATTTGCCCGAACTGGGTAATGAAGGCCAGCAGGGTTAGCAGCAGCAGCATCAGGATATCAATGATCCGTTCAGTAACAACGGTTCCGACCAATCGGGTAAAGGAGACCCTTTCATAACGGGAAAGGACGCCGCACCGGGATATTTCGCCCATCCGGGGTACGACCAGGTTCATCAGATAACCAACCATGACCGACAGAAAAACATTCAGAAGCCGGGGCTTCCGGCCCAGCGGCTCGATCATCAGCGACCAGCGCATGGCCCTGCTGACGTGACTGAGAAGCCCCAGAAACAGTGAGAGCCAGATCCATGAGTATTGTACATCATTCTTCAGCACAGAAGTAATCCGGCTTATATCCTGATCCTTGTATATCAGCCAGAAAAGCCCTAGCCCTATAAGCAGGAAGACCAGAAATTGCAGGATTTTTATCAATTTCAGTTTCAAAATGAACTTGTTTATTTGTGAAAATGCACTAATTTTAAAATCGGTTGAAGCTTTCCCAGTCGGGGTACTTTTTTAATTTTGCAGCCACTGCGATCGGCCCGGTGGCCACAAAAATAAAGAATTGTTTTCAATCGCAGGGAGTTTCGATTGTCGAATCACTTTTTGAACGGAAGGTAGCAGCAACAATGACAGAAGTAAAGGCGAAGAAAAACTTAGGACAGCATTTTTTAAAAGATACCAATATCGCCCGTAAAATTGTTGAAAG
>JBFXKJ010000305.1:0-4578 GCA_050173895.1 Mangrovibacterium sp.
CAAACCAGCAAGGTAGCCCTGGCCCGCAAAAAAGAACTTCCCCAGGTGACTCAAAAAACAAACGCCCGGGCCGACTCGATCCTGCAAAATATCTTCACCTTCCAGCGTGTCACCGGCCAGGTGCCTGTGACTGAAAGCGGGCATCTCGACTGGAACTGCACGGGTCCCGAAGACGATATCGAATGGGCCTGGGCGCTCAACCGCCATTATCCCCTCAACGACCTGCTTGACGTGTACCTTAAAACCGGCAATCCCGTTTACGCCCGTTACGCATCGCACTTCATTGCCGACTGGGTCCTCCAAAGCCTGCCGTACCCCGCAAAAAGAAGCAGCACGGCCCTGTGGCGTGGCCTGGAGGTCAGCTTCCGGGTGAAAGTATGGGCCGCTTATTTCTATGCCTTCACAGGCACCGACTACCTTTCGCCGGCCACGCGGCTGCTGATCCTGAGCAGCCTGCCCGCTCACGCCCATTATGCGCGGAATTTCCATGCCCAAAACAACTGGCTCACCATGGAAATGTCGGGGCTGGCCACCCTGGCCACCTCCTGGCCCGAATGGAAGGAATCGAAAAGCTGGCTTGACTACAGCATCGGGGCGATGACCGAAAGCCTGAAGGAACAGGTCTATCCCGACGGCGCGCAAACCGAGCTTACTTCCCATTACCACCGGACCGCACTGAGCAACTTCGCGCTCTTTGAAAAGATATGCGACCAGGCGGGTGTCCGCCTTCCCGGGAGCTACACCAAAACGGTTGAGGCCATGCGCGGATACCTAGCCTGGACCATGCGCCCCTCCGGCTACGGGATCCTGAATAATGATGGTGACCTTGACTACACCCGCGACGAGACGCTCCGGTACGCGAACGAATACGGGCGGGGCGACTGGACCTACATCGCCACCAACGGCAAAACCGGAACAAAACCCCGGCAAGGGCCTTCCGTCGCCTTTCCCTGGGCCGGGCAGCTCATTTCGCGAAGCGGCTACGGCAAAAATGCGCAGTGGTCGTTCTTCGACATCGGCCCCTGGGGCTCGGGCCATCAGCATAACGACAAGCTTCACCTCTCCGTGTCGGCCTGGGGCCGCGACCTGCTGGTCGATGCCGGACGCTTTGCCTACCGGGGCGAGGTGGCCGCCAAATTCAGGAAATATGCCCTGGGCAGCCAAAGCCACAATGTGATCCTGATCGACGGAAAGGGACAGGGCCCCGGTCCGCTGCTGGCTAAAAAAGCGATTCCAGCAGGCGACCTTCGCATCCGGGAAAACGGCGACTATGCCCGCGGCGCCTTCAGCGACTTCGCAGACATCGAAGGAAGCTGCAAGCACACCCGCACAGTCACCTACGAACGCGGAAAATACTGGATCGTGCTCGACCAGATCCATACCGACCGGCCCAGAAAGGTCGACGTGCTGTGGCACTGGCACCCCGACTGCAAGGTCGAACGTGACGGGCAACGGGTATTCACCACCAACAAAAAGGGGAACCTGCAGGTCATTCCGGCGGGACCGCAAAACTGGACTGTGACCCAGGTCAGGGGACAGGAGTCGCCCGAAATCCAGGGCTGGTACAGTGAAGCCTACAACGCCTTCGAAGCCTCCACGGCGTCGGTCTGGTCGACGCAGATCGAAACAGACAGCCGCTTTGTGTGGCTGCTTTATCCGTCCAAAAAGAAATGCCCGCCGGTACGCATCGACATTACCGGCGAAACGGATACCGAACTGCGCGTCCGGATCCGCGACGACAAAAACGGCGAGTGGTTTTATGTCATTCCGCTGCAGCCGGCAACCGAAGCGGCTCCCTGACGACACTGTCGCAGGCCACCCCGCCCAAAGCACGCAATCGTTGCGCCGTGAACCGACACCGCCGGCTATCGTTCGCGGCAATCGCCGTCCGCTATACTATCGTCCGCTCCGGGAACGTTAGATAAAGGTAAACAGCGACACAAAACGCATGCGCTTTACCTTTATGATGATAACCCTTATCGACTTTACCCAGATTCCGGCCAAAAAGGTGGGCGTGGGTGTCTATGCGCTGAATACCTTCAAACAGGTATTCCGGATCAATACGGCCGACCGGTATATCGCGGTCATTCAGAACGACGATCCCGATTTCCGGGAATTCAGGGCCTGCGCCAATGTGACCGTCAGGCAAGTCAGCGCACGGATCTTCCGGAATTTTTTCTTCCGGCTGCTCATCGAGCAGATCTACATTCCCTTTCTCATTCTGAAGTACCGCGCCTCGGTGGTGCATTCGCTCCACTATTCATTCCCGCTCCTGAAACTGGGCGCCCGCCGGGTCATTACCATTCACGATCTCACTTTTTTTATCTACCCCGAACTGCATACGCGGGTGAAACGCCATTATTTCAGATGGTTCACCCGGCAGGCTGCGCACAGCCGCAATACGCTCATTTGTGTTTCAAACTCTACGGCAGCCGACCTGAAAAGGATCTTTCCCCGGCACAATGCTGAGGTTCACGTGGTCCCGCTGGCCATCGGCCACGGGCCGCAGGGCGACCTGCCCTTTGAGCCCCTCAGGGAAAAGTTCCGGCTCCACCGTCCCTACATCCTTTTTGTAGGGACGCTCGAACCCCGGAAAAACATCGTCTCCCTGCTGGAAGCTTATCGGCACATCAGCGAAAGCCGCGACGAGCTGCTGGTTATCGTCGGGAAAAAAGGATGGTTTTACGAATCGATCTTCACCAAGGTGAAGGAACTGGAGCTGAACGAACGGGTACGCTTTACCGGTTTTGTTTCGGAGGAAGAAAAATTTGCCCTGATCCGGCATTGCCGCATTTTTATCTACCCGTCCCTGTATGAAGGATTCGGGCTTCCCGTGCTGGAAGCGCTTTCAATGGGCATCCCCACCATCACCAGCAATATCTCGTCGATGCCCGAAGTGGCCGGCGACGCGGCCCTGCTCATCGATCCCCTGTCGGTGAACGAAATTGCCGGGGCAATGTCGCTGTTACTCAGCGACCCCGGCATACAAGACCGGCTAAAACAGAATGCATGGAAACAAGCCCGGCTTTTTAGCTGGGAACGAACAGCAACAGAAACAGTGACGATTTATAAAAAGAACACAGACATATGATCACCTCTTCCATCGTACTATATAAAAGCAAACGCGATGATGTGGAAACCGTCATCCAATGCGCCGGTGCCAGCGTCATCGACGAAATTTACGTAGTCGACAACTCGCCCGGCAATGAGCTGGAGACCTTCGTCAGGCAATTGTCGCCAAAAGTGACTTACCTGTTCAGCGGAAAAAATACGGGATACAGCGCCGGACATAATACCGGCATCAGAAGGGCCATTCAAAAAGGCTCCCTCTACCATGTCGTCCTGAATCCTGATATTGTTTTTGACAAAAACACCATCGGACAGATCGTCGATTACATGGATCACCACCCCGAAATCGGGCAACTGCTCCCCAAAGTGGTCTACCCCGGCGGAGAGATCCAATACCTTTGTAAATTAATCCCCACCCCGTTCGATCTGATTTTCAAACGGTTCATTCCGGCAAAACTGACAGAAAGAAGACTCCGGAAATTCCAGTTGCAGTTTACCGGATACGACAAGGAAATGAATATTCCTTATTTGTCGGGCTGCTTTATGTTTTTCCGGGTATCGGCCCTGAGGAAAGTAGGACTTTTTGACGAACGTTTTTTTATGTATCCGGAAGATATCGATATGACCCGGCGGATGCACCGGTTCTACAAAACGCTCTTTTACCCGCAAGTTACCATCATTCACGCGCATGCGGCCGAATCGTACAAGAGCCGGAAGATGCTCTGGATCCATATCAACAACATGATCAGGTACTTCAACAAATGGGGCTGGATCTTTGACAGGGAGCGGACATTGATCAACAGGAAAGTATTGCGTGAACTCGGATATAACAAATAAACAGCTATGAACATCCTGCTAATCGGTGGCTCCGGCTTCGTCGGAACCCGTCTGGCCGAGCTGATCAGGTTCCGGCACAGCATCCGGATCGTTGACCGGCAACAAAGTCATTTTTTCCCGGGAATCACGACATTGGGCGACGTGCGCAATCAAAACGAGCTGGACCGGGAACTGCAGGGGCAGGATGCGGTTGTCCTGCTTGCGGCAGAACACCGCGACGATGTAAGCCCTGCTTCCCTTTATTATGATGTGAATGTGCAGGGGGCCCGGAATGTGCTCGCGGCAATGGACAGAAACGGTGTGAAGCAAATCATCTTTCTCAGCTCTGTGGCCATCTATGGACTGAACAAGAAGAACCCGGACGAAGATCACGCCCCCGATCCGTTCAACCATTACGGGAAAAGCAAGTGGATGGCCGAAGAACTGCTGCGCGGATGGCACCGTGATGATCCGGCAAACCGCTCCCTGACCATTATTCGTCCAACCGTCATCTTTGGCGAACGGAACCGGGGGAACGTCTACAACCTGCTGAAACAAATCGCTTCAGGGAAGTTCCTGATGGTGGGGCCCGGAACGAACTACAAGTCGATGGCCTATGTGGGTAATGTGGCAGCCTTTATCAAATACCGGATCGAAAATATCGCTCCGGGGTATCAGGTATTCAACTATGTC
>JBFXKJ010000306.1:0-4558 GCA_050173895.1 Mangrovibacterium sp.
AAAAAGAGATAAACCTGTCACTGTTTGAATCGAAAACAGACCATATAATAAAAATGACGCTTCATGGATGATTTATCAAAGTATATTGTAGATAAAAGTTTTGTCAGATGGGTCTTTCATCCGGAACCCGAAAACGAAGCTTATTGGGAGCAATACCTGATGGATCATCCATCGGAAAGAGAAGCAATTAATTTATCCCGGACTATCCTTTCACAGTTAAAATCAAAAGGAACCGGACAGGAGGCCGCGGAGATCTACGAACTTTATGCAGACATCGTTCAGCAAATCGGCGATCGCCGGAAACCGAAGAAAATCTGGCTTACTGTTGCAAAATATGCGGCGGTTGCGCTCATCTTTCTGTCAGTAGGGCTTCTTTGGAACCGCATCGGAGAAAAATCCAACCTTCCGGAATTAACAGACCAGTTTGTTCAGCAGCTGGTCCCCGCGGGGAATGAAACCCAGCTCGTCCTTCCCGACGGAAAGAACATTGTCATTGCAGAAAAGGAATCGTATGTAGAAATGCAAAAAGAAGGAAAGATCATTATTAATGAGAAAGACACCATCTCCGGCAAGCCATCCCTTACCGACACCACCCCGCTTCAGTTGATTGTCCCTTACGGGAAGAACGCGTCTGTCCGGTTGCCTGACGGAACGATGGCGTATCTGAATGCCGGTTCAAGACTGGTTTATCCGTCACAGTTCGGGGGGAAAATTCGCGAGGTATTGCTGATCGGGGAAGGCTTCTTTAATGTTGCCCACAATCCTGAACAGCCATTCATCGTTACCACCAATGATCTGAAGGTTAAAGCACTGGGAACATCGTTCAACGTTTCAGCTTATCCTGACGACCGGATTATTGAAGTTGTACTGGCCGAGGGAAAAGTAGGACTTAGCACGACCGGCTTCAGCCTTAAAAATAGGGAACAGGTGTTAATTCCCAATCAGCGTGCAGCTTTTAACCGGGAAAGCCGCCAAACGGCTGTCAGCAATGTCAACGTCGAGAATTACATTTCCTGGCATAAAGGCTATCTGAACATGGAAAGCACCGCACTCAACCGGATTGTGGTTAAACTGGAACGCTACTACAACATAGAGATTGATTTTGAAGATCCTTTGGCAGGATCAAAATTAATTTCGGGAAAAATTGTACTGAAAGAAGAGAAGGATAAACTCCTTACTGTGTTGGCCTCGACAGCCTCCCTTGAACTTATCAAAATAAATGACCAAAAGTATGTTTTAAGATAAAATGAAGCCGGCGGAGCTCTTACCATCCGCCGACTCGCATCGTTAAATTATTTGATCTATAATTTTAACATTTCAAACTTATGAAAAAAACACGAACCGACGATCCTTTCGTCAGGAAGGATCATGATTTAATTGTAAGAAAAATGAACCTGACTTTCCTTTTTTCATTTTTGATCTTCTTTGCCAGTTGGGGAAACTCGTTTTCCCAACTTACCAAACTCAACTTAAATCTCAAAGACGCGCCGGTCAGAGAAGCTTTGTTGCTGATTGAAGATCAGACTGATTTTTATTTTATTTATGAGGACGAGATCTTTCAAAAAGGGCAGCGCGTAACGATCCGGACTCAAAATGAATCGCTTGATAAAATACTGGACCAATTGGCCGCACAGACGAACATCAGTTATGAAATAAGCGACCGGCAAATCATTTTGAAAAGCAAAAATCCGGGAGTTTTCCCCACTGTTCAGCCAAAAACAAAAGATATACGAGGAACCGTTCGGTCCGCTGACGGACAACCAATTCCCGGCGCCACTGTAGCAATAAAAGGTAGCAAGAGTGGAACAATTACTGATACAAACGGACAATACCAGCTACAACGTGTCTCAGACAATGCGATCCTGGTCTTTTCATTTGTGGGAATGAAGCCCCAGGAAGTGGTTACACTGGGAAGAAACCTGATCAACATTGTATTGGAAGATGAAACGTTTGGGCTGGAAGAAGTGGTTGCCGTGGGATATGGTAAGCAGAAAAAATCGAGCATCGTCAGCTCAATCAGCAGTATCACCTCCAAACAACTCACTTTACCCACGCGGAACCTCTCCAACAACCTGGCCGGACAAGTTGCCGGTCTTATCAGCATTCAACGGTCGGGTGAACCTGGTTACGACAACTCCGAATTCTGGATCCGCGGGATCAGCACCTTTGCCGGAGGAACCTCTCCCCTGATCCTGGTCGACGGTATTCCCCGTTCCATGAACGACATCGAACCCGATGAGATCGAGACTTTCGCCATCCTGAAGGACGCAGCGGCAACAGCCGTATACGGAGCAGAAGGAGCCAACGGGGTCATCCTGATCACCTCCAAAAGAGGCCAGGAAAAAAAAGGAACCATCTCATTCCGTACAGAACACAGCTTTTCGCAACCTACCCGGCTTCCTCAGTTTGTCGACTCATGGAAGTACCTCGAGCTGGCAAATGAAGCTTTAAAAAATGACGGATTAAGCCCTGTGTTTTCTGACGATCTGATTTCAAAATACCGCAACAATGAGGATCCTGATCTCTATCCAAATGCCCAATGGATGGACGAGCTATTGGCAGATTATACCACGAATCACCGTTACACTATGAACTTCAGGGGGGGGACCTCCAAAACGCGCTATTTTGTCTCGGGAGCCTACTACACCGAAGACGGTATCTTCAAAAGCGACCCGCTTAAACAATATCAGACTAATATCGGACTGGAGCGGTATAATTTGCGAAGTAACATTGACATTGATGTATCAAAAACTACTATCCTGAATGTAGACATTAGTGGTCAGTATGTGATGACCAATTATCCTGGGGTTTCTTCGAACGACATTTTCAGCCTGATGCTGAATACGCCTTCATACATTTTCCCCGCCGTATACAGCGACGGAACTTTGGCCACTTACCCTGTAGAAACCGATGGCAATAACAGGAATCCCTATAACCAGCTTATGAATAGCGGCTATAAAAAAGAATGGAGAACAGCAATTCAATCAAATGTTGGCATTCAGCAAAAGCTTGACTTTCTCACTCAAGGGCTTTCGTTTAACGGCAAAGTCAGTTTTGACTATAACGGTCAGTTTTCATCGGCGCGAAAATACAATCCGAGCCGTTTTTATGCCACCGGGCGTGGAACAGATGGAAAGCTGATCTTCTCCCAATCAGTTTCAGGTTCGCCGGATATGGGTGAGCCGGAAGAATCCAACACTGCTGATAAAAAGCTTTATGTTGAAGGATCTCTGAATTACAGCAGATCATTCAATGACCATACCTTAGGCGCGATGCTTCTTTACATGCAAAAGGAAACCCAGTTCCACAATCAGGCGCTGGCTTACAGAAAGCAAGGTATGGTCGGCCGCGCCACCTACTCTTACGGCGACCGTTACTTTGTCGAAGGCAATTTCGGGTACACAGGTTCGGAAGCATTCGCCAAGGGTCATCGTTTCGGATTCTTCCCCGCTGTCGGATTGGGTTATTATATTTCCAACGAAAAGTTTTATCCGGAAAGTATTCGGAAAGTGGTCACGAAATTAAAGTTAAGAGCATCAATTGGCCGGACAGGAAATGATAACACAGGAAGTGCAAGATTTTTATACCGCCCAACCTTCAAAACAGACGCTCCGGGCTTTAGTCAGGGAATGACCTCCGGAGGTGGTTCAAATAGTCTGGGCGGACTAACAGAAGGACAGTTTCAGAACCTCAACATTAGTTGGGAAATTGAAAAAAAGCAAAATTACGGTGTAGATCTCGGTCTCTTCAATAATAAAATTGAGATTATTGCCGATTATTTTAATTCAACCCGTACCGATATCCTTCTGCAACGGCGTACAGTTCCTGCCTCAGCAGGATTACGCCAGGCCCCCTGGGATAACTTTGGAGAAGTGAATAATCAGGGAATCGACGCCAGCCTGGATGCCCACCATCAGATCGGACAGCTAAAGATCAGCCTGCGCGGAACATTCACTTATGCCCGGAACAAAATCCTGGAATATGATGAGTTACCTCAGCCATTCCCATGGATGGCCACAACCGGGACAAGAGTCAATGAAAATACCCTCTATATCGCAGAGCGACTGTACACTGACGACGATTTTATCATTACCCAAAATACGAACGGAACCAATTCCTACCAGCTAAAGCCAGAATTACCCGCTGTTTCGCTGCAGGGACTCCTTGGCCCGGGTGATATCAAGTTCAAGGATTTGAATGAAGATGGGATGATCGACACCTATGATAAAAAAAGAGGGGTGGGAAACCCTTACAATCCCGAAATATCCTACGGTTTTGGAATCAACCTGGAGTACAAAGGCCTCTATATCAGTTCATTCTTTCAGGGATCCGGTAATACTTCGGTATTGCTGGGCAAGGATAACGACGTCTTCTGGCCTTTCAACTGGCAGTACATGAAGTCAAACTACCGCACTTTCATGGTTGACCGCTGGACTCCCGGGAATCCCTCTCAAAATGTAATGATGCCCCGTTTGCATAGCCGCTATGCCAATAACATCAATAAGGAGCCGAATACCTGGTTTTTACGGAACGGACGTTTCCTTCGGTTCAAAAATTT
>JBFXKJ010000307.1:0-4523 GCA_050173895.1 Mangrovibacterium sp.
CGTTTATTTTGAACTTAAATTTTTTCATGATTTTCGTTTATTAGCGGGGATTTTTCCTTAACGTGTAAATTTTTGAACTCCAGGGAGAATAGGTTCTTGATACTTTTCTGACTGTAAGCACAGTATTCTCAAAGTCGTGCATCTCGTTCTGATACAGGTATAAAGCCATGGCAATGGCGGCATTCACCTCCCCTGAAATTTCGGTTACCACTTTTGTTTCAGCCGGAATCCTGACTTCTTGCTTCTTCTTCCCACCTTTGGTCCTTGTAAAGGCACGGCCAATGTTTTTGAAGATGATATACAGCAGGGCCAGTGCGGAGAATACAACCATCATCGCAATCACGGTCATGCCGATACCTGAAGGGTCCATATTCACAAATTGTTCTCCGGAGGTCGCTTTCCGGCTGTAGTCATTGTCGGAACCAGGGGTTGTGTTCTTCTTGTATTCCCATTGATCCGAATCCGGGCTGACACGGGCGTAAGATACATCCGGTGTGTGGGAAACATTGAGATCCAGCTTGTCGATCAGCGTCTTGCCGTTTGCATCGAAAAGTGCAATCACTTTTGATTCACGCAGGTCAAAATTCAGGTGAAAGACACCTCTGGTAGGCTGATTGTCGGCAAAAAATACCAGATAGCTTCTGGGCTGAACGGCTGTTGCCGGAACACCCGTCGGAATCCAGTATTTTCTGGGGTTGTTCAGATCGTCGGTTAAATAGCATCCTCCGATGTTGACGCTGCTGAAAGAGGAGTTGACGATCTCGATCCAGGGGCTGTGCATCCCGTAGTCGTCTACGTAATTGGAATCGTTATAGACCAGTATCTCATTAAACCGCAGGTCTCCGGCGTTCTGAGCGTAAACGGTGCGACCGGAAATAAACAGTAAAATGACGAATACCGGTAAAATGTATTTTCGAATATCCATAGTCAATAGTTATAAAGGAATATTGGTGTGTTTTTTCGGTGGCATCACGTCCTTCTTTGTTGCAAGGGTTTGTAAGGCCCTGATTACCCGGAAGCGGGTGTTACGCGGTTCAATGACATCGTCAATATAGCCATATTGAGCGGCATTGTATGGATTGGCAAATTTGTCCTTGTATTCGTTCTCCGCACCGGCAACGAATTCCTCCCGTTCCTGATCGTTGGTGATTTCCCTGATCTTTTTGTTTTGAAGAACTTCAATGGCGCCTTTGGGGCCCATGACGGCGATCTCACCTGTTGGCCAGGAATAGTTAATATCGCCGCGCAGGTGTTTGGAACTCATGACACAATAAGCACCCCCGTATGACTTCCGCAGGATAACGGTGACTTTGGGTACCGTTGCTTCCCCATAGGCGAACAGCAGTTTCGCTCCGTGAGAAATGATGCCGCCGTACTCCTGGGCAGTTCCGGGAAGGAAGCCGGGTACATCGACCAGCGTGACGATCGGGATGTTAAAGGCATCACAGAAACGGACAAAGCGCGCAGCTTTCCTTGAAGCATTAATATCCAGCACTCCCGCCAGGTAATTGGGCTGGTTGGCCACAATCCCGGTCGAGATCCCGTTAAAGCGGGCGAAACCAACGATGATATTTTGTGCATAATTCCGGTGCACTTCAAGGAATTCATTGTAATCGACGATCGAATGGATCACATCCTTTACATCGTAAGGCTTGTTTGGATTATCGGGAATGATTTCATTCAGCACATCATCCAGCCGGTCGATGGGGTCATCGCAGGGTTCCAGCGGCGCATCTTCCAGGTTATTCTGAGGCAGGTAACTGATCAGCTTTCGGATCAGGGCAATACCTTCTTCTTCATTTTCAGCGATAAAATGAGATACCCCCGACTTGGATCCGTGGATCGAAGCGCCTCCAAGTTGTTCGTCCGTCACCATTTCGCCGGTAACTGTTTTAACGACCTTGGGACCGGTTACGAACATATAGCTGGTATCTTTGCTCATCAGGATAAAATCGGTCAAAGCAGGTGAATAGACCGCACCCCCCGCGCAGGGACCGAAAATGGCGGAGATCTGCGGAATCACGCCGGATGCCATAATGTTCCTTTCAAATATTTCCGCATAACCGGCCAGCGCAGTCACTCCTTCCTGAATGCGGGCACCGCCCGAGTCGTTGATCCCGATCACCGGGGCACCAACCTTCATGGCCATATCCATCACTTTGCAGATCTTGAGCGCAAAAGTTTCAGATAATGAGCCGCCAAATACGGTAAAGTCCTGCGCATAGACGTAGACTACCCGTCCGTCGATCGTTCCCTGTCCGGTGACCACGCCATCGCCCAGAAATTTTGTCTTGTCAATTCCGAAATTGGTACACCGGTGAGTGACGAACATGTCAAACTCTTCAAAACTGCCTTCGTCCAAAAGCAGATCAATCCGCTCACGGGCGGTCAATTTTCCTTTTTCGTGCTGGGCTTCAATTCTCTTTTCGCCACCGCCTAACTTGGCCTCCGTGCGAAGGTCGATCAACTGTTTTATTTTATCCTGGTTGTTCATGTGTGTGGAATTTTACTATTAAGGGCAAATGAAATTGCTGTGATCCGGTTTCCCGCCGGCTTGTCCCGGGATTATCCCGGCTAGTTCATCAGGCTGCTATTTCGTTAAACTTATTTGGAACATAATTCAGTCAGTACACCCAGTGTTGATTTTGGATGAAGAAAGCCGATGTTTAATCCTTCAGCTCCTTTCCTGGAACTCTTGTCAATCAGGCTCACACCCTTTGATTCGGCTGCTTTTAAGGCTTCTGTTGCATTATCGACGGCAAATGCCAGGTGATGGATGCCTTGCCCCTTCTTTTCAAGGAATTTGCCGATAGGACCTGCCGGATCGGTCGATTCCAGCAATTCAATTTTCGTTTGTCCAACCATGAAAAAGGCAGTCTTTACCTTTTGGTCGGCAACTTCTTCTATTGCATAGCACTTTAGCCCCAATACATTTTCATAGTAAGGGATCGCCTCTTCAAGGCTGTTAACTGCTATCCCAATGTGTTCAATATGAGAGATATTCATTTTAAATGATGATTAGGTTGAAAACTTGGAAATTATTTTTGGCAAAATTAGATTGTTTTTTTAACGAAATACTCAAAAATTCGAAAATCGATCCAAATAAAAGGATCACAGGCTTCACAACCACTGCAGGTCGTGTCGGTATTCTTCCTTAATATAATATTCGAATTCCTCTGTCTCACGCTTTTTTTTATTCAGGCGAAATGAGAAAGGCAGGATTCTGCGCCTGCCTTTCCTTCTTATTTTTTCAATTGCTTGTTTTACCGGTAAAATGGAAATGAGGACCAAAACGTTCAAATGCGGCTTTGTCCAACTCTTCGCGATGAGCCGGGTGGGCAATAGAGATCAGTAATTTTGCGCGTTCCTGGAGGGTCTTTCCGTAAAGGTTTACCGCTCCGTATTCAGTCACAATCCAGTGCATGTTGGCCCTGGTACTCACAACGCCTGATCCCGGTAAGAGGACCGGGCTGATTTTAGAAACACCTTTGTCGGTCACTGAAGGTAAGGCGATGATTGGTTTGCCTCCTTTTGAATAACCCGCGCCTCTGATGAAGTCGATTTGTCCTCCCACGCCTGAGTAATGCTTGATGCCTATTGAATCGGCACAGACCTGACCTGTCAGATCAATCGCCAGAGCTGAGTTGATTGCAGTTACCTTGTCGAGCTGACGGATGATGTGGACACTGTTCGTATAACAAACATCCATCATCGCTACCATCGGGTTATCGTCAACGAACTCATATAATTTTTTGGATCCCATCAGGAACGTGGCAACCATTTTCCCTTTGGAAATGTTCTTGTATTTACCGGTGACGATGCCTTTTTCAACCAGGGGAAGGATACCGTCAGAGAACATCTCGGTATGGACACCAAGGTCCTTGTGATTGCCTAACTGAGCAAGTACAGCGTTGGGAATTCCACCGATGCCCATTTGGAGGCAGGCGCCGTCCTCTACCAGTTCTGCCACATTCTTGCCAATGGCGATATCTGTTTCCGATAGCTGACCCATGTCGTGAAGGTGCAACTCAGATGGATCCTCGACAAAAATATCAATGTCGTCAATGTTCACCATCGCGTCACCCCAGCAGCGGGGTACATTGGGATTCACAGCTGCAATGACCGTGTCGGCCATTTCTATGGCTGCAAGGGTGGCATCTACCGAAGTTCCCAGCGAAACGTATCCGTGTTTGTCAGGTAGTGAGCACATGATCATTGCAACATTCACTTTTAAGTAGCCTTCGCGGATCAGTTTCTGCGTTTCACTTAAAAAAACAGGAATGTAGTCGGCATAGCCTGCCTGGGTCTGTTTCCGGAGGTTCGCCCCCACAAAGAACTGTTCGGGAACAAAGATCCCTTCAAATTCAGGATTCCCGTAATCCAGTTTCCCTTCAACGTGAAGATGCTGGATTTTAACGTCATAGAGTTCGCCGTTCCGTCCGCGTTCCATCATTGGTGCGATCAGCGCATGCGGTGTGACCGCCACACTGCTCATGTGAATACGGTCTCCCGATTTGATAACT
>JBFXKJ010000308.1:0-4514 GCA_050173895.1 Mangrovibacterium sp.
CGCACCCGCGAAATGAACGCCAGATCCCGCAGAACCACTATAAAGAAACCAGCCGACAGCAACCGAACTGGTCAGGTCAAAGCCAGGTGGACCTGTTTGCGGGCATTTTTCTGATCAGCCAGTATCAGTATCCGGAACTGAAGTTGAAAGACATCAAAAGTAAGATCCGCAAGATCCGGAATGATGTGTGGCTTGAGATCAGTAACAAGCTGACGTCCATTGAGAAGATCACGGTGTTAAATCACATTTTTTACGATGTCAACAGGTTCTCCATTAACCTTTCAAACCTTCAGTCCCCACAGAACTGTTACCTGAATCAAATATTAGATACAAAAAAAGGGAATCCCATTTCGCTGGCGATTTTATATACACTGATTGCCCGGGAACTGGATTTCCCTGTCCAACTCATCGACTTTCCCAGAAATCCTCTCCTGGCCTATGTCGACGCAGAAATGGCCAGGAAGGCACATGGACCTGATTATCATTCGCCGGTCCTTTTCTATATTAACCCTTCGAACAGGGGAGCCATTATTGGCCGGAAAGAAATAGAGTTCTTCCTGAAAAAAAATGAACAGGTCAGGGAGGAAGTTTTTGAAAAACACTGCGAAGACCGGATCATTATAAAAAAGCTCCTGGAAAGCCTGATCGCGGCCTATGATTCACTCGGTTATCAGGACAAGGTTGATGACCTGACTTCCATTGCCGGGCTGCTTTAGATACAGAGAAGGCACAGGCAGGGTATTCCTGCCTGTGCCTTCTCTGTGCTACTTTTTGGAGGAGGACAGTTCAAGAACAAAACTGCCTGACAGGAGTTGATAAGTGCCATCGGGCGACTGCTCCAGGCTAAGTGCTTCCTTTCCGTTTTTCAGGCGTGCTTTCCTGAGCCGGCAGCCTGCAGGCAGGCGAAGGGCCGCTGTCGAATTGGCCGGTATCACTGTCCGGTAGATGATTTTATTTCCGGAACGTTCCCATTCAGAAACGATTTTCCCATAAGGAGAAACGTGCCACACCGATGCGTCTTCCAGCCCTTCGGCAAAAACAGGCCGGAGCAGGGTGTGTTTAAAACCGGGCGTCTCAGGATCGGGCCTGATTCCTCCCAGGTTTTTATACAGCCAGGCCCCTATTTCTCCGAACATAATGTGATTGAGGGAAATGTCCCGGCCGGCATCGATTTTCCAGTTTTCATAAAGAGTTGTGGCCCCGTTCACGATCCACCATCCCCACGAAGGGTAGTTTTCGGCCGATGCCATTTTCCAGGCTGCTGCCGGATATCCGTTATCGCTCAGGGCATTCAGCAGCGACTTATGTCCGATCAGGCCTACATCCAGTTTAAACCCATCCTCTTCGACTCTTTTTGCCAGGCGGGCAGCCACCTTCTCCTTCATATCGTCCGGAACCAGTCCCCAGTATAAAGGCACGCTCATTTCGGTCTGTATACCGGAAGCGTATATCCCGGTCTCCCGGTTGAGGAATTTGCGGTTAAAGGCGTCACTTATTTTTTCAGCCAGATCGGAATAATGCCGGTAATCGGCTTCCCGGCCGAACATGCGTGCTGCTTTTGCCAGAATGGTCACGTCGGCAAAATAAAAAGCGCTCGAGGTTAGTTCAAGGTCCGATTTGGACTTCACCGGTACCCAGTCGCCCAGTCCCCAGGAAGTCAGCCCTGAGGGACTGATCTCTGTAATATGGTCCACATAGCGTTTTATGCCGTCGTAACAGTTGAGCAGGAGGGTTGAATCGCCGTAATAAACATAGATATTCCAGGGGATCAGCGCAATGGTGCTGGTCCAGTCTGGTCCGTTCGCCCAGTGATAGCCCCAGCCGGCCGTTGGAATAATGGCGGGAAGTACGCCGTTCGGCTGCTGTTCGTCGAGATGATCATTCAGCCATTTCTCATAAACCGTAATCCCGTCAAATCCAAAAAGCCCGGTTTCGTTGGCAATATGTGCGTCGCCTGTCCAGCCGTTTTTTTCGCGCTGGGGGCAATCGGTCGGATACCCAAACAGGTTTGAGAGATATGAACTTGCCGTGGCCGACCATAACTGATTGATGACCGGGCTGGAGGTCCGGATCCCTCCGGCGACAGGGACATCACTGTGCATGAAAAAGCCGGTCAGGCTCTCCCTGCTCAGCCCGAGCGGTGCAGAACTGACAACTTCCACGTACTGAAATCCCTTATAACTGAAGTGCGGTTTAAAATACTCTTCTCCTTTCCCGTTCAGAATATAAATATCGGTCTGGAATGGGTCGTCATTGTTTGTGGGACGGTAATGCACATCGATATTTGAAAGATCGACATGACCGTCTTTTTTCAACCTTTCGCCATGGATCAGGCGGACCAGGGTGCCCGTGCGGCCGGCCAGCCGGATGGCGCTCACCCCTGAAATATTCCTGCCCAGGTCGAATACCCAGGTTGTATCGTTCAGTTGTTTCATCTCCCGGGCGGGGATTTCCTCCACATCGCGGATGGGATGAAGCATCTGACTGACGATGTTCATGGAAGGCGCCGCCCGCAGCACGGCATTTTTCCATTTGGAGTCATCAAAGCCGGTCCGGTTCCAGCCGGGCTGCTCCCGGCGGGCATCGTAATGTTCGGCGGTATAGATGCTGTTAAAAATGACGGCACTCAGGTCTGTTTTCCATTCCCTGCCGGAAGAGACAGTCTCGACCGAACCGTCCGTATAGGTGATCCGCAGATCGAGGCAAAATGCAGGCCGTCCCCGCCAGGGAGCTTTATGAAAGTCCCAAACGGCCGTCGACTGATGGTTATACCAGCCATTTCCCAGAAGAACGCCCACCGCGTTTTTACCCGCTTGCAACTGCCGGGTTACATCATAGCTCACATAGAGTGTCCGCCGGTCAAAACGGGTGTACATCGGGTCCAGACGGTGATCGCCTGTCTTCTCCCCGTTGATATACAGTTCATATAAACCGGCTGCGGCTATGTATGCTCTTGCGCTGCGGATCTTTTTCCGCAGCTCGAACTCCCTGCGGAAAACGGGCGCCGGCTTCAGGTCGATATCGGTTCCGTCGCTGATCCAGTCCCCTTTCCAGTTCCTTTTGTCCATCATCCCCGTCTCAAAAGAGGCTATTGCGGGAACAGAAGCCTTCCCCTCCCTGTCCCATATGGTCAGTGCCCAGTAGTAGCGGGTGAAAGGCTGCAATTTCTTTCCCTGATAGGACACCAGCATCGCAGCCGAGGCAGTCTTCGGCGAATTCCACATATCACCTTTCCCTCCTGCCACCGCGGCAGAATCCGTTCCGGCCACGATCTGCCAGGCTGTCTGCATGGCCCCGTAACGCGCATCATTCATCCGCCAGCTCAAACGCGGTGCCTGAACATCGATGCCAAGAGGTTCCTGAAGATGCTCGCAACGAAGCTCTTCGGGAAAGAATGAAGCCGGCTGCGAAACCGAAGCACCGGCTATTCCAAATAAAAATCCTGCAATTAAAATAGGTCGTCTCATGATTCTTGTTGATCGGATTGGTATTTCGTTTGTGTTTTCATCGGTACTTTTATCAATAAATTGATTTATCGGTGTTTTTACCGATAAATGGTTTTATCGGGATTTTTGCCAATAAATCTATTTATATAGGGATCTTAACTTATAAAAACTGCGATTAAAATGCCGGGTAGCACCGCGAAGCTGAAACTCAGAAGCGTGCCCACCAGGATATATTCGTTCATCTGCGTGTCTTTGAACCTCAAAATCGATTTTGCGGCAATGATCAGTCCCACGGCCCCATATTGTCCTACCAGGATCAGTGCCAATGTGAGCAACCTTTCCATGATCCCGATCAGTTTTCCCGCATTGGGCAAGCTCCTTTCGGTATTCTGATCCTCGTGTTTGACCACGAAAGGGTGTTCCTGGGTTGGAATGGCGATGGAGAAGACGGTCAGGATGTTTTTGATGAAGATGTTTGCCGGTTTGGAACAGAACACAAAAGCTGTGATCACGGCTATTGGCTGTAATGGCAGGTCGGCGACAAAGCGGATCCCCTGTGTCTGTCCGTACCATACCGGAATGATGACGAGAAAGAAGAGGTGTATGAACTGGTCGGTAAAGAAGTAGTTCTTATTTGTTCCCTTCACTTTGGAGCGGATTACCAGGAAGCTTTTCAGCACATCCGTAAAAAAATGGATCACAGTCAGCACCAGGGCAGCAAATAAATAGTGCAGGTCGAACGACAGTAACCACGAGCAGGCAAAGACGACCAGTCCATGCCAAACGTGGTGGCTGGTGAACGGCCGACGGCATTTTCCGTTGCTCCAGGCCTGCGGCTGGAAAATAAAATCAGCCAGTAAATGAGCCAGAAACTGCAGGAGGATTAATTTGAAAATCATTTTTAGCTGATAAATTTTTCAAAATAGTTTACTGCCTTTTCAATAGCCTGCCAGCCTGCAGCAGTGGAGTGCCCGCTGACGGTCGACTGGTTTCTCTTCAATAGTTCGCTGATCTGCTTTTCGTTCAGGCCTGACAGTTTATGGAAAAGGATTTCACATTGCCGTCTCG
>JBFXKJ010000309.1:0-4461 GCA_050173895.1 Mangrovibacterium sp.
CGTCGATCGCCAGTTTCAATCCCCAGGTCATCAGATTCTGCGTGTTGCCCCTGATCCCGTCCAGTTCTTCGGCCGGGGCAATTCCTGCCCGGACCAGTTCATCGCCAAACCAGATAATTGAATCGACGGCTTCCCAGGCCTCGATCTCCTCTTTCGACCGGTACGAAGAAGCATCGGACGGCGAATGCCCGCTAAAGCGGTAAGTCAGCACATCGAGCAGCACGGGTCCGCGTTTTTCTTTCAGGATTTCCCGCTTCCGGCGGTAGGCATCGATCACGGCCAGCGGATTATAGCCGTCAACCCGTTCGGCATGCATCTGGTCGGCATTCAGTCCCGCACCGATCCGGGCAGCAATGTTATAGCCCATCGTTTCGCCGCAGGTTTGTCCGCCCATGCCGTACTGATTGTTCATGATGTTGACGATCAGCGGAAGTCCGCCTTTCATGTCACCACTCCAAAGCTGGTTGAACTGGTCCATGGTAGCAAAACTCAGCCCTTCCCAGACCGGGCCACAGGCCATCGAAGCATCACCAATATTGGCAACTACAATTCCTTCCTTGCGGTTCACTTTTTTAAACAGCGCCGCACCTACCGCGATATCGCCCGACCCACCCACGATGGCATTATTCGGATATACGCCAAAGGGGGTAAAGAAGGCATGCATGGAACCGCCAAGGCCTCTGTTAAAACCTGTTTCCCGGGCAAAGATCTCGGCAAGGGTTCCGTATATCAGGAAGCGGACAGCCAGCTCTTTGACCGTACCCTTGAAATTGGCCTTCACCGGAGCAAAGGTCTTGCCGTCGAAATGGCTTTCCATGATTTTGACAAGCTGCTCATCGCTGAGTTTGTGAATAGCCGAAAGGCCTTTGGCCAGGATTTCACCATGTGAGCGGTGCGATCCGAAGATAAAGTCTTCGACTCCCAGGGTCCAGGCCATCCCAACGGCTGCGGCCTCCTGCCCGATCGACAGGTGTGCAGGTCCGGGGTGGTTATAGGCAATGCTGTTGTATTCGCCTTTGATCTTGATCTCGTTGAGCATGGTCTCGAACTCGCGGATCACGACCATGTCCTGATATATGTTCAAAAAATCTTCCCTGGAGAAATTGGCTTTCTCTTCTTCAATACTTTTATTGTACTGGTTCACAGGAATCGGCTTGAAAGTCACCTCACCGGCCTTCCTGACTTCTTTGGGATCAATAAACTGAATTTTGGGCATATTGTAACGATTGTTAAGTTATCCTGGTTTTTGTGTCTTGATACTTATGTCTGTTCTTAGAACTCAAAGATCGTTTCGCGGATGATCTCGCTCACCGTGGGGTGCGGGAAAACAACTTCCTGTACGTCCTGAACCCGAAGCTGGGCTTCGATGAGTGCACAGGCGCCCCAGATCATTTCCGAGCAGGCCCCGCCAACCAGGTGCACACCGAGTATTTCCCGGTATTTCTTTCCGACGATCACTTTACAGAAACCATCCTTGCCTTCATTTTCGGCGACGAAGCGTCCGGCGTAAGCCATCGGCAGGCGCCTGACTTCCACTTCCACGCCTTGTGCTTTGGCGGCCGACTCGGTGAGTCCTACACCGGCTATTTCAGGATGGGTGTACACGACGCCTGGAATGGCATTGTAACGCATCCGGTCTTTCCGTCCGAGCATATGGTTCACAGCCACTTCCCCTTCCCTGCTTGCCGTATGGGCCAGCAGCGAAAAACCGGTGACATCGCCTGCAGCATACACGTTCGGAATATTGGTGCGGCAGTGCTCGTCTATTTTTATACCCCGTGGAGAAAATTCCACACCGATATTTTCCAGTCCGATGCCGGTCACATTGGGACGACGGCCCACGGAAAGCAATACCTGATCACCCGTAACAGAATGAACCTGTCCGTCCTTTTCAAAAATGACCTCTTTGCCGTTCAGCCGGGTTACCTTAGCCTGCAAATGATAGCTGATGCCGCGTTTGGTAAATTCATTGCGGACAAAAGCAGCAATATCTTCATCCACGCCGGTCAGGATTTCGGGAAGCATCTCGATCACCGTCACGGTTGTTCCCATGGCGTTGAAAAAATCGGCGAACTCGGTCCCGATCACGCCCCCTCCAATGATGACAAGGCTTTTGGGTAATTCTTTCAACTGAAGGATTTCGCGGTTAGTGACCACCTGTGCGGGATCGAGTCCCGGGATGGGCGGCACGGCTGCTTCGGAACCGGAGCAGATCAACAGCCGGCTGGCGGTATAGTCATTTCCTCCGGCTGTAACCGTGATCAGGGCGCCTCTTTTTTCTTTGATAACCGCATCGGCCATCACCACCTCGGCTTTGGCATGCTTCATTTTGGCTCCCACTCCGGCAACCAGTTTGCGCACGACCTTATCCTTGCGCTTCATAATCTTTCCAAAGTCGGCCAAAACAGAGCCGACCTGAATGCCGTAGCTGGCTGCTTCGTGAGCCGATTCCAGAACTTTTGCTGAATTTAACAGTGTCTTTGTCGGAATGCAGCCTTCGTTGAGGCAGACTCCCCCGAGGGCTCTTTTATCGAAGATGACCACACGCAGGCCTTTCGCTCCTGCACGTTCGGCAGCCACGTAGCCCGCCGGACCGCCTCCTATAATTGCTAAATCAAATTGATCGTTCATGTGTAACAGATAGTCAGATTTCAGATATTCGGATTTTCAGACGCACAGACAGTTTGGTTTTCAGATACTGAGATTCTCGATCTGTTCCTTGATCTCCTTTAGGAACAGGGTGGCTTCGCCCCCGTCGAGTGCCCGGTGGTCGTAGGTAAGCGACAGGCCCATCATGGGCACGAAGCCGTAAACGCCGTCACCCAGATCCTTGGGCCGGGGAACGATCGTACACACTCCCAAAATGGCAGTTTGCGGGAGATTGATCACGGGTGTAAACATTTCGACGCCATAATTACCCAGGTTCGAAACCGTGAAGCTGGCCGCTTCGGGCTTCAGCAGTTCCGGGTCGATGTTCCCTTTCCGGCACTGACCGGCCACTGCCGAAAGTTGTCCGGCCAGGCCTTCCAGAGAAAGGTCATCCGCGTTTTTCACCACCGGGACCATCAATCCCCGGTCGGTATCAACTGCCAGTCCGAGGTGAACCTTTTTAAACCAGCGCATGCTGTCGCCTGTGAAGTGGGTATTGACCTGCGGATATTTCTTCAGCGCCCGGATCACGGCATAGCATACCAGATCATTAATGGTAATATTCCGGGAAATTTCCCCTGCTTCCAGTTTCTTCTTGAGTGTTTTCCGCAGCGCCATTACCTGGCGGGCATCAGCGCTCATATGGTGAGTAAGCTGAGCCGAATTCTGCAATGACTGGTGCATGGCTTTGGCAATCAGCTTACGCATGTTGCTTAGTTTTTTAACTTCAAAGTCGTCGCCATAGACCGGATTGACTGCAACAAGGTCGGCAGCGCCCACCCGGCCCCCAAGGGCAGTGGCTTCGCCGGCGGGTTTTAAGCCTTCTGCTTCTGCTTTCTCCCTGGCCAGCACGGTAGCATGCGGAAGCGTTTCGACGGCGGCCTCGATGTCCTGGGCCAGGATCCGTCCCCGGGGACCCGAACCTTCAACCAGCTCATAGGGAATCCCCAATTGCCCTGCCTTGACCTTCGCACGCGGTGAGATCCTGATCGCGCCCGAATCCGGCGTCGTGCCTGCAGCCTGAGGCCCGTTATCCGGAACAGTTTGCGCGGCGGGCATCGCTGCGGCTTGCTGCTCCGGAGCCACCGAAGCCGCCTCGCCGGAAGTGTCCTGCACAGCACCCGGAGCCGGTGCGCCGCCGGGCCTGAATGAGTCGATGTTCTCCCCTTTTGTGCCGATAACGGCCACATTGCTCAGGACAGGAACTTCATCACCTTCTTCATAGAAAACGGCCAGCAGTTCACCATCCGCTTTCGCTTCTTCTTCAAATGAAGCTTTGTCGGTTTCGTACGAAAACAGGACATCACCCGTTTTCACCTGATCTCCCGCCTTTTTGCTCCATTCACCCATGATGCAGGTTTCTACAGATTGCCCCTGCCGGGGCATGATTACCGGAGTAGCCATAGGCACCTATTTTGTTTTAGTTTGTAATTAGTCTTACTTGTTAATACAATTTATATACAGGATAGAATTAAATAATCCTTTATTAATAACGTCTTCGTAAATTCAGGTTGTAAAATTACATTTTCAAACTTGTATTTACAAGTTATGATTAAAAATTTAATCATTTTTATTATATTTGAGACGCAGATTGCTGTGACTGGTTATGAATCAAAGCAGATTTTCAGTTTATTTATCCTGTGAACAAGCTGGGGCGTTTCATAATCAAACCATGGCGGAACAATTCAAACCCACGCTCCCTGTATGGCTGAAACAAATAAAATACCACAGTATAAGAAACTGTACGAGACTCTCCGCCGGCATATTGTGTCGGGCGCTTACGAAGAAGGCAGCCTGCTCCCGTCCGAAAAT
>JBFXKJ010000310.1:0-4450 GCA_050173895.1 Mangrovibacterium sp.
TTTTGAAGTGCAAAGATAGCAGAATCTTTTCCGTTCATTTTCCTATTTTTGCACAAATTTAAAAGGATGGGAAGAAGCCGCAAAAACAAGCCTATTTTTGAAAATGTACGGATCAGCGACATTGGGGCAGAAGGAAAAGCGATTGCCCGCATCGACGGGATGGTCATATTTGCCCCGCATGTGATTCCGGGCGATGTGGTTAATCTGCAGGTTACCAGAAAGCGAAAAAATTATGCGGAGGCCCGGGTGGTGGCCCTGGTAGAGGCATCTCCGGATCGCAGTGAGCCTTTTTGTGCACACTTCGGCGCCTGCGGGGGCTGTAAATGGCAGTATCTTCCCTATGAAAAACAGCTTTATTATAAGCAAAAGCAGGTGGTTGACCAGCTTATCCGGATCGGACATCTCCAGCTTCCGGACATACAGCCTATTCTGGCTTCAAAGAAAAACACGTTTTACCGGAATAAGCTTGAATTCAGTTTTTCCAATGCCCGCTGGCTCAGCCCAGAAGAAATCAGCAGCAAAGAAGAGATCGCACAATCAAACGCCCTTGGATTCCATATTCCCGGCTTATTTGACAAAATTGTCGACATCCGCCAATGTTGGCTGCAACCGGAACCTTCGAACGAGGTCCGTAATTTTGTGCGTGACTACGCGCTTACGCATGGCCTCCGCTTTTTTGACATCCGTAATCAAAACGGCTTTCTGCGAAATATGATCGTGCGCACAGCCTCCTCCGGCGAAAACATGCTGATCCTTTCCTTTTTCCATGAAGACCGGGAGAACAGGGAAGCACTTCTGGAAGCCATCAGCCTCCGGTTTCCCGAATTCACCTCCCTGATGTATGTGATCAATTCCAAGGCCAATGACACCCTGGGAGACCAGGAGGTGCTGACCTATAAAGGCCGGGCTTATATCTTTGAGGAGATGGAAGGCCTGCGTTTTAAGGTCGGCCCCAAGAGTTTTTATCAGACCAATTCAGAACAGGCACTGGAATTGTATAAAGTTGTCCGCCGGTTCGCTTCTCTGACCGGCAAAGAAACCGTCTATGATCTTTATACCGGCACAGGGACCATTGCCAATTTCGTTGCTGCCGGCGCAAAAAAGATCGTCGGCATCGATTATGTTCCCGAAGCCATTGCCGACGCACAGGAAAACGCAAGCCTGAATCAGATCCGGCATGCGGGCTTTTTTGCCGGCGATATGAAAGATGTGCTGACCGATCCCTTCTTCAACCAACAAGGAAAGCCTGATGTGATCATAACCGATCCGCCCAGAGCGGGGATGCACGAAAACGTAATCGGGACCATTTTGCGGGCTGCGCCCGAAAGGATCGTCTACGTAAGCTGCAATCCCGCCACCCAGGCGCGCGACCTGTCTGTAATGAGCGACCATTACCGGATCACCGACGTCCAGCCCGTCGATATGTTCCCCCATACGCACCATGTGGAAAATGTGGTCCGGCTCGTCCGAAAGACGGATTAAACTTTTAAGCCGGGCGTTTGTTTTTACTGTCAAACTATCAAACATATGATCATAGTTATTTCACCGGCAAAAACCCTTGATTTTGAATCGGAAATAAATACCACCCACTATTCACAGGCTTCGTTTTTAAAAGAAGCAGGCAGGATAAACGCAAAACTGAGAAAGCTGAGTCCCTCTGATCTGATGCAGTTGCAGGGAATTTCAGCCAAACTTGCGGAGACGAATGCAGAAAGGAACCAGCAATGGCATTTGCCTTTCACGCCGGAGAACGCCCGGCAGGCGGTTTTCGCTTTTAACGGGGATGTTTACGGGGGACTGGATGCCGCCACTTTCACCGGGGAGGATCTGGATGTGGCACAGGAAAAAATCCGCATCCTCTCGGGATTGTACGGGCTGTTACGTCCGCTTGATCTGATTCAGCCTTACCGGCTGGAGATGGGCACCCGATTCGCTGTGGGTAGCTGCAATGACCTTTATGCCTTCTGGCGCAAGCGCATCAGCACCGCTTTGGGCAAAGAATTAAGTGCATCGGGCCGGGTACTGCTCAATCTGGCATCACACGAATATTTCAGGGCCATTGATCCGGCAAAGATCAAGGCGAAGGTGATCACTCCGCAGTTTCTTGATAAAAAGGATGGTCAATATAAAATGATTTCCTTCTTTGCAAAAAGGGCACGCGGGCTGATGAGCCGTTTCATTGTGACCAACCGGATCTCAGAGCCGCAGGAGATAAAGGCTTTTGACATGGAAGGTTACCATTTTAACAATTACCTGGCAACGGAGCAGGAGTGGGTTTTCACCCGTGAACGATAGACCTTTGTTCTTTTTACCGGGAACAGGATCGTTACCCAAACGTAAAATCCCGGCGACGGGAACGATTAAAGCGACATTTGCGGTCATTTAACCGGCATAGTTCGTAAATTTACAAATTCAGATAATTTCAAAATAAAGAGCATGGAAGATTCATTCAACGGACAGAAGAGTGCCTATCAGCGCATCGATAAATTTGACGGGAAGACGACCGGAGAGATCAGCCAGCACTACAGTGAAATCATCAGGCTGCTTGGTGAAGACGTAGAGCGCGAGGGACTTCAAAAGACCCCGGTACGGGTTGCCAAGGCAATGCAGTTCCTGCTTCAGGGCTACGACCAGGATCCGGAAGCAATGCTGCGAAATGCGATGTTCAGGGAAGATTACAGGCAAATGGTCATTGTCAAGGATATTGAGATTTATTCGCTCTGCGAGCATCATATGCTTCCTTTTATTGGCAAGGCTCATGTAGGCTACATTCCCAACGGGTACATTACAGGGCTCAGCAAAATTGCCCGGGTGGCAGACGCATTTGCCAGGAGACTTCAGGTACAGGAGCGGCTGACTACCCAAATCAAGGAGTGTATTCAAAACACGCTCAACCCGCTGGGAGTGGCAGTTGTCATTGAAGCACAGCATTTATGCATGCAAATGAGAGGCGTACAAAAACAGCATTCCATTACTACAACGTCCGACTTTACGGGTGCATTCGAACGGGTGGCCACACGTGAAGAGTTTATCAGGCTGATCAGCGCAAGGTAAATAAGCTGAAGGGAAGACTGCTGACAAGCCACTTTTTTTCGTTACGCTTTTGTTTTTTGTATTACTTTAGCTGACAAGAATGTTGCAGAAGAACGCCGGCAGGGCGTATTTCTGTGCGGTAAGTGAGCATACATTCAAAAATAAAAACGAACGAAAAAAATTGAACATGAGAACAACCAAAGTTTACAGATCCATTTCTTTGGCGATCGCGGCAGGCATATTTTCGGCCGGTTTTATGAGTTGCACAGGAAAACAGGAAAAAAAGGGCAAACCTGCGGTAGCGGAAGAAGAGATCAGGCAGGAAATACAGAAATATACCTATCCCCTTCCTTCTGCGTTTGAGCTGACCAACATGCTAAATCGGATCGAAGCCGGCTATATTGCAGGCATCTCCAATGATCCGACCAAAGCGGAGGATTATTTTTCGGAAAAGGACAAGGCGGTGAATCTGGGCATTTATGCTGCTGATCTGGCTTATGCAACGACCTACAATCAAAAATCGGAAGTCACCGCATACTTTGATGCCTGTGAAACACTGGTCAGGGAACTTGACTTTACCGAAGCGTTCAGCCAGGATCTTCCCGGACAAATCGAGGGCAACCTGGACAACAAGGACAGCCTGATCAATCTTGTCTCCGGAATGTTTGAAAATGCCTATTCTTATCTGAACAGCCAGGGACGGACCGAAGTTTCCTACCTGGTCCTGACCGGCACCGCAGTGGAAGGCCTTTACCTGACCACACATATTTCAGAGAATGCGTTTCAAAATCCAAAACTCATTGAGGCAGTTCTTTTTCAGAAGGAACCGCTCCTGAAACTGGAAAAAATGATGGAAAATTTCAAGGATGCGGGGCTCATCCGCGACGCATACACCTATGTCCGTCAGATCAATGCGATCTATGCCATGGAAGAAGGATCCACCTCCATGACGGAAAACCAGGTGAAAAAACTGACAGAAGCGGTGAGTGCCATCCGGAACGAACTGGTCAAATAAAACTCAGGCGCAGCGCCGGGCAAATAAATCCCGGCCCGCTGCAACAACTGTCTGCAGCATAAAAATTCCGGCCATATGTACGAAAGGATCATTGACACATTAATTAAGCTTTTTGCGATTATCACCAATTTCCGGGACAAGGTCCCCTCCGCCAGTTCTGCTTTGGCTGAGTCTTATCTGAAAGAAAATTTCAGCAGGGACCTGACCGAAAAGTACATGGACCTTTACCAAAAGTTCGTCAACTATTATCATGTCGAGCATCGCGAGATCCTCTATTCCGAACAGGGGAAAGGCGAACGGTTTATTAACCGGAAATATCTGAACGGCATCTGCCTGGGGATTATCGATCATTTCGACCTGAATGCCCGTTATCTGATCGTCGCGCAGCTGCTGAATTTCATT
>JBFXKJ010000311.1:0-4448 GCA_050173895.1 Mangrovibacterium sp.
GTTTGCTGTAACCAGACTGTCAGCCAATTTGAAGGCAGCAGGAACAGCACCCTCCCCAAATAAACACTTGCCCTTGCCAAGTATGATCGGGAAAGTCATGAGATATAATTCATCAACCAGATCATGTTTAAATAGTGACTGGGCCAGTTTGCCACTCCCGTGGACTTTTATATCGCCGCCTTCTGAAGCTTTAAGCTTTTTGATGTCGTCAACGCTATTCAGGAAAACAGAGTTTTGCCAATCCGACTTGTCCATCGATGTGCTCATGACATACTTGGTAACGTCATTAATGCCGGGCCACATGTTGGCATGTGTTGGCCAGTAATCAGCAAAAATCTCAAAAGTTTTCCGCCCTAAAAGAATGTCAGTGGATTCGATCCATTTTTGCATAAACCCTCCAGCCGCTTCGTCTGCTTCCTGAAAATAGGGCGCGGTCCAGCCGCCAAGATTGAAATCGTTTGATGCATCTTCCTCCGGTCCACCCGGCGCCTGCATGACTCCGTCTAATGAAATAAACTCCTGGATAATTATTTTTCTCATTTTTATTGTTGAACTTATCGCAAAAGCTACTTTTTTCATGTTGTGTAATTTTGATGTTATCAATCTTAATTCCGGTCCTTCAAAGGTAACCAACATTGTAGTTTTCAATGGGGTGTGAAGGAGACAAATAGAGGGAGTAATATGTCATAATCAGGAACGTGTCCTTTATCGAAACGTTATTTATTGCCGAAACTTATCTGCAACGTACAGATTGCGCGACTCATTTTTGACCCGAAAAATAAAGCAAACTTTGCAATCATATGATTACTTTTACAACAGAACTACAGCCATATAAAAATAAATCTATGAAACGAAATTTCAACCTGCCAATTCTGTTTCTGATCTTCTCCTTTTTAATTTGTTCCCAAAATACTGTTTTTGCACAGAATACCCGAAGATGGACCTTTACAGACGATGAGGGCATTCGCTGGAAAATAAAAAAAGGAGCGGGTCATCTTGATCATATCGAAATGAGCGGTCTCCGGATATCAGGGATCATTCGCTACGGCGTGAATGAGAATGGAGAGTTGGCGGTCAGCAAAAAGCTGGTATTTCCGATGTTGAGGACGATTCCGAATAACACCCACGCCAGTTTGATTACCGAATTCAACGATCAGGCGCGGCTGTCTATCCGGGTAAACGGCACAGAGGTAAAAGAATATCCCAAATCGTTCAAACTGAAAGGAAAGCTGGTTGTATCCAGTTCGACCAATGCCGGACTGGAGATCAGACGTACCTTGTTCCCTTCGGTCGACAAAGCGGCCTTCATCGAGATCGTCAGTCTTAAAAACACGGGGAGCACCGCTTGTAAGATATCCATTGCCAATAATTATGAAGCGATCAACACCGACCCTGCGAAAGGGGTGTACGGACAATATGTGGTAACAGCCGAGACCGTCATGAACGGCAAAGTCAAAAGCATACCGGAGCAAATGCTTGCGGCGGGCGGGAGCTGCGAATTTGCTGTGGTTTATTCAGGCCGTAAAGCCTGTGAAGAGCCTTATTCCTGGTCGCCCTCCTTTGAACTCGGCAAAAGGGAGGATTTCATTGCCGATGTATTTGCCTGTTTGCAGTTGGATACGCCCAATGACACGATCGACCGGGAGTTTGCCTTTGCCAAAATACGGGCAACAGAAAGTATTTACGATACAAAAGGCGGACTGATGCATGGCCCGGGAGGAGGCGCCTATTATGCGGCGATCTGGGCGAACGACCAGGCTGAGTATGCAAATCCCTTTTTCCCTTTTGAAGGGATCCTGCGGGCAAACGAGTCGGCTATTAACAGTTTCCGCCTGTTTGCGCGGTATATGAACAAGGAGTATAAGCCCATACCGAGTTCAATCATCGCTGAGGGTACCGGTTACTGGAACGGCGCCGGCGACCGCGGTGATATGGCGATGATCGCTTACGGGGCTTCCCGCTTTGCCCTGGCCTATGGCCGGGAAAGTACGGCCCGTGAGCTTTGGCCGTTAATCAGCTGGTGCATGGAATACCTGGAGCGTAAGAAAACCGATGAAGGCGTGATCGCATCCGACAATGACGAACTGGAAGGGCGTTTCCCCGCAGGGAAGATCAACCTGTCGACCAACAGCCTGGCATACGGCGCCTGTATCAGTGCCGCCCATCTGGCCGAAAGCCTGGGAATGGCTGCGATCGCTTCATCCTACAGGAAAGAGGCCGCCGCGCTGAAAGTCGCCATTGAAAAGTACTTCGGGGCAACCATTCAGGGCTTTGATACTTACCGGTATTACGAGGACAATACCAGGCTTCGTTCGTGGATCTGCCTGCCGCTGGTAATGGGGATCACCGACCGAAAAGAACAAACCATCAACGCGCTGTTTTCCGATCACCTCTGGACAGCCAACGGCATCCTGACGGAATCGGGAAGCAAGACCTTCTGGGACCGCTCCACACTGTATGCTTTCCGCGGACTTTTGGCCAGCGGAGCTACCGATAAATGCATGGGCTATCTGGGCTATTATTCGGCCATGCGCCTGTTGGGCGAACACGTGCCTTATCCGGTGGAGGCCTGGCCGGAGGGCGACCAGCGGCATTTATCGGCCGAAAGCGCTTTGTATTGCCGGGTGATCACGGAGGGACTCTTCGGAATTGAACCAACCGGACTGAATGCCTTTACGATGATGCCCCGCCTGCCCAAAGGATGGAATTATATGAATCTTCGAAATATAAAAGCTTTTAATCGTACATTTGCTATTGAGGTTGTCCGGGATGGGAAACAGGAAGTGATTAGCGTTAAAACAGATAAGGGTAAAAATTTCCGGATTAAATGGGACGGGAAAGCACCGGTGCCGGTCGTACTGGATGAAGAATCACTTAACTAAAATAAGAAAATACATGAAATAGACATGATATTGCAACATCAACTGAAAGTGAGCATAAACACCACGTCATGGCTATCCTATGTGGCAATTAAAAAACAAATTATATACACATGAAAACAAAAGTCTGGCCTGTTTCACTAAGAGTTTTTCATTGGTTACTCGCAGTCGGTTTTATTTTCGCGTATGTTTTAGGAGAGAAGGATGATTTACGGAATCTCCATGAAGCATTTGGTCTTATGGTCGGGAGCCTGATCGTTTTGAGGTTTTTCTACGGACTGTTCGGCACTGAGTATACCCGGTTCTCAGCGTTTTCCATTGGAGTCAAAAATCAGGTTGAATTCTTCCGCAGCTTTTTGGGAAAGCCTAAAACGTATGCCGGGCATAATCCGTTGGCAGCATTAATCATGCTGGCAATCCTTATTGCAGGCTTACTTACTGCCTTAAGTGGATTTCTTTTGTATGGTGGTGAAAACGACATTGTAAACATCGGAAATGGTGAAGATTTCCTCGAAGAGGCACATGAAGTGATGGCTAACCTGTTTTTGGGATTGGTTATTCTTCACCTGGCGGGATTATTGGTCGACCTACTTGTCCATAAAACCCATCGAAGCGTTTTTTCCATGTTCAACGGAGAAAAGAACGTGGAGGGCACAAGCTATAAACTGAATCTGTTTCAGAAAATTTACGGCATAGTCTGGATTGTTGTCCCGATATTAGTCTTCCTTGCCTTTTTAATCCGGGCGGAATGATGAAGAAAAGGTTCATCTGAACAGCTTATCCTATTTGCTCTGAAAGCTTCGAAAGGACAAAGGCGATTAAAAAGCCGATAACCGCAGTGAATCCGGTGAGGTTATGTCCTTTTTCAAATGCTTCGGGAATCATTGTGTCGGCCAGCATCGCTAATATGGCACCGGCCGCTACGGCCAAAGTGGAGGCGACCACCTTCGGCGGGTACTGACTGAAAACAGAATAGCCGCTTATTGCCGCCAGTCCCGTAATCATGGCAATAGCGCTCCATAAACCGAAGATGAACCACTTTGAACGTCTTGCCCGCTTCATTCCCGCAGAACTGGATAAACCTTCCGGGAGGTTTGACAGGAAAATAGCAATTACAGTCGCTATACTCACTGCCCCTCTCTGAATCATGCTGATTCCGATGGCAATCGATTCAGGAATGCCATCCAGTAAGGCTCCCAGTGCAATAGCAGTCCCGCTCCCCGGGCGGTCTGTTTCTGCCGGCTGCTGACTTTGCGAACGTTTACGATGTCGGCCACACGTTCCTTCTTTAGGCAAATTGAAAACCTTATACAGCTTAAACCAGATAATACCTGTCTGTTTTATTAAAAAAATAGGAGCACATATTGATCTGCCGGTTGTGCAAAATCCGCTAAATTTGGCAAGATCATTTCGGGTGTGTAGTTACTGCAAAAGTTTCATTGGTTTTAATATATTTTATAAAACAGTCCATGACGTATGTTTTCCTGATAGCTGCCTTTAATGCTTTGTTTTTTGCGTTTTTAATCGGCCAGAAGAAAAAGGCATTACACGATAAGATCCTTATTTTCT
>JBFXKJ010000312.1:0-4442 GCA_050173895.1 Mangrovibacterium sp.
AAATTTGTCCTCAACTTTGAGCAGTCGCATCCCTACCTGGTCCCCCACAACCAGGTGCTGCTGGGCTGGGTGATCGAGAACCTGATTAAGAATGCCATCGACGCCACCGGGGGCGAAGGCGTGATCAAAGTGGAAATGACCGCCGAGGATGAGCAGCTTTTTATCGATGTCAGCGACAACGGCAAGGGGATCCCCAAATCGCAGTTCAAGAACATCTTTGTGCCCGGCTTCACAACCAAAACCAGAGGCTGGGGACTGGGACTTCCCCTGGCTAAAAGGATCATTGAAAATTACCATATGGGAAAGATCTATCTCAGGCATTCGGAACTCAACGTCGGCTCCACCTTCCGGATCATCCTGAATCACTATTCCGCCTGAAACCAACTGCTGCAGGCTGCACAAATATTCGCGTTGCACAAATAATCGCCCCGGCTATGCAGACAAGGGCCCTGCAAAACCCTCTGTACAAGCAACCCTCCTGCAATCCCCTTTACGCAAATAATCACCCCTTGCGCCATCGCACCGCACTGAAACCACCACCCCGCCGGGAAGCCCTCCGGCATAAAAAAAACAAATTGCTGAAAATTTTCACGGTATGGTTATTTTTTATACTTTTGCAACACTTTTTTCGAAACAGTGGCAAAGCTGACATTCTATAATATCGCTTTCAAAGGACTCGGCCCCGGCCAACATGAGTTTGACTTTCAAATCGATAAAAAGTTCTTTGAATATTTCGACGGTGGAATTGCAGACGACGGAATCGTCGCCGTGAAAGTGAAACTGGAGAAAGAAAGCAATTTAATGGTCCTTTGGTTTATCATTGACGGAACGGTGAGGGTGCAGTGCGACCGATGCCTGGAAATGTACGACCAGCCTGTGAACAGTGAAAACAAGGTGATCGTTAAATTCGGAGACGAAACATTTGACGAAGGTGACGATGTCATCTGGATCAGCCCGGCCGATCATCAGATCAACGTGGCTAAACTGATCTATGACTTTATCATCCTCTCAATCCCGATACGGCAGGTTCATCCGGACGATGAAAACGGGAACAGCACCTGCGATCCCGAAATGCTCGAACGGCTGGAAAAACTGTCTCCGCCCGACCAGCCCGGTTCGCAACCGGACAACAGGTGGGACGACTTGAAAAAATTTTTTGGTGACGAATAGTAAGAACGAATAAAGAACATACAAAATGGCACATCCTAAACACAGACACTCAAAATCCAGAAGGGATAAGAGAAGAACGCATGACAAAGCGATCCCTGCAACACTGGCTTCATGCTCCAACTGCGGCGCAACGGTCAAATACCATACCGTTTGCCCTGAATGCGGATATTACCGGGGAAAACTCGTCATCGAAAAGGAAATCACCGTATAATTTACGCTGAAACCCGGGACCGCCCGCGAATGCCGAAGCGGATCCTGCACGATATGTGAAAAGGTACAAAGTTTTCATTCTTTGTACCTTTGCCTGTTTGTACAGGGAGCATCCTTATTCAGAGGCGCTGTCCTTCTCTTTCTGCTAAAAATAAATCACTTAATTAAATTTTCGAACATTTTAATTGATTGTTTCAAAAAGAGTTGAGGCATTAGTTTTCGCATTTTTCCTTGGCGCTTCGATTTTTTACATCTATCTTGCGCCTCTTTTTATCAGATTAAATGGAAGATTTTTTGCATTTCGGAAAGGATTTCTTTCGAAATGCATGTTTTTAAATACTTTTAAGTATGGGAGACATTCGTGCAGCAATAACCGGTATTGGTGCATTTTTACCTGAATACAGGCTGACCAACGACGAATTGAGTAAGATGGTCGAGACCTCCGATGAATGGATCATGCAGCGGATCGGGATCCGGGAACGGAGGATTTTGAAAGGTCACGGGAAAGCAACCTCCGATATGGGAACGGAAGCAGTACAGCAGCTTCTTGAAAAAACAAAGACCCGGCATGAAGATATTGATTTACTGATTTGTGCCACGATTACGCCCGACCGGCCTCTTCCGGCTACGGCAAACATTATTTGCAGCAAGGCAAAATTGCCCAATGCCTGGAGCTTTGACCTGAATGCGGCCTGTTCAGGCTTTATTTTTGCCCTGACCACTGCAGCCAACTTTATTGAGTCGGGCCGTCATAAAAAGGTGATCATCGTCGCTGCCGATATGATGTCGTCGATTACCGACTACACCGACCGTACCACCTGTCCCCTGTTTGGCGACGGGGCTGCCGCTGTTTTGCTCGAGCCCGCACAGGGGGAAGAAGGCGTGATTGATTTTGTAAACCACACCGACGGAAAAGGGCGTAACTACCTCCATATCAAATCGGGTGGTTCAAAAAGCCCCGCATCGGCCGAAACGGTTGCCCGCAGGGAACATTACATTCACCAGGACGGCCCCACGGTATTCAAGAATGCCGTTTCGAGGATGTCGGACGTGGCTGCGGAAATGATGAAAAAACATGAGATCACTCCCGAAAAACTGGCGTGGCTCGTGCCTCATCAGGCCAACATGCGCATTATCGACGCAGTGGCCCGCCGCATGGAGATCGACCCGGGGCAGGTGATGATCAATATACAGAAATATGGTAACACAACAGCCGCAACAGTGCCGCTCTGCCTGTACGACTATGAGAAGCAACTGAAAAAGGGCGACAACCTGATCCTGGCCGCCTTTGGTGCCGGATTTACCTGGGGCGCAGTCTACCTGAAGTGGGCGTACGACAGTGAATAGAGTCGGGAAGACGAAAAACCGTATTCTCAGATTATGGGATTGCCGGATTCTCAGACTACCGGATTCTCAGACTTTTGGATGTCAGATACTCATCCTGTCTGAATATCCGAAAATCTGACTGTCTGATCGTCCGAATATCCTAACTTGTGTCTTGGTATTTGTGTTTGTTTTTTGTGTCTAAACTTTTAAAATACAATATATGGGAACAACGACTAAACCTGTCATCAAGAGTCACGAAGAATTTGAACAATATATCGGTCAAAAACTGGGTGTTTCTGAATATCATACTGTAACCCAGGAACAGATCAACAACTTCGCCGAAGCGACCCTGGATTTCCAGTGGATCCACACCGACCCCGAACGGGCAAAGACCGAAGGCCCCTTTGGTTCGACTATCGCACACGGATACCTGACCCTTTCCCTGCTGCCGATGATGTGGCAACAGGCGGTAACGGTCGAAAATTACAGCATGCTCGTGAATTATGGCATCGAACGCTTCAAATTCGGTCAGCCTGTCCTGGTGAACAGCCGCGTCAGGACACACGTCTGGCTCGTGTCGATTGCAAACCTCCGGGGGATCAGCAAAGTCCAGCTCCGCGTACAAATGGAAATCGAAGGCAATAAAAAACCTGCTTTCGAAGGGGAAATCGTCTTTCTTTATCACTTTAATAAGTAGGGGGAGAGGTGTTTGACAGGGTTTTTGGAGCCTTGCCGTCGAAGCGCTAAGAATTTTGATCCTCTTCTTTAATACAACGTTTGACAGGGTTTTTCGGAACCTAAGCATCGAAGCGTTAAGAATTTTCACCGCAGAAGCGTTAAGAAAAAAAGTCTGTCTGACGACCGCAGGGAGGAGTTTACTTTTTTTCAGTTTCGAAGGTGAAAATTTAGCTGAGATGGTGTAGAGACGAAAACCCTGTCAAACAAATATGTCCTGGTTCTTGGTTCTTGTGTCTTCTTATCTTCTTGTCTTGACTCTTGATTCTTGTGTCTTGTATCTTTTTTGTATATTTGCCTCATACAAAAATCAACAATGGCAAAGACTTTTAATGAGATCGACTCGCAGGCGATCAACCTGATCGGGAAAGGCACTCAAATCACCGGCGACATTCATTCAGAAGGAGATATAAGAATTGACGGTGACCTGTCAGGCACCGTGCAAAGCACCGGACGCGTCGTGATCGGCATCTCCGGGAAGGTCACGGGAAATGTAGTTTGCAAGAATTGTGAAGTTTCCGGCTTCGTTGACGGGAACCTCAGCATTGAACAGTTACTGAGCCTCAAATCGTCAGCGCACGTAAGAGGGGACATCCTCTCCGGAAAGCTGAGCATTGAACCCGGCTCTGTATTTTCAGGTTCCTGCAAAATGAACGAAAACCATTCATGAAAGACCCTGAGGCAGATAAATCAAAAAGAAAAGTTGACCAGTTTATCCGGTATTCCAGCCTGGCTTTCGAAATGATGGCCATCATGGCCGCAGGCACCTTCGCGGGCTATAAGATCGATGGGTGGCTCGGTTTGTCATTCCCGGCCTTTACCCTGGGACTGATGATCCTCTCTGTGATCGGTGCCGTTTATTATGGTGTCAGGATTTTTTTAAAATAATCCGATATGATGCGTTTCTTTTGGCGGTCTGTGCTGCTTACCATTTTTTATTTAATTGCCGGCGCGGCTGTTTTCACATGGCTCATTCCCACGGCTTTTACGTGGTCGCTGCT
>JBFXKJ010000313.1:0-4427 GCA_050173895.1 Mangrovibacterium sp.
TACAGGTTACAGGTTACAGGTTACAGGTTACAGGTTACAGGTTACAGGTTACAGGTTACAGGTTACAGGTTACAGGTTACAGGTTACAGGTTACAGGTTACAGGTTACAGGTTACAGGTTACAGGGTCAGTTCAAAGTTCAAGGTTCAAAGTTTAGAGTATCTGGTGTCTCGGTTCTTGGTTCTTCTGTCTTGTGTCTTGATTCTTGGTTCTTGGTTCTTGGTTCTTTTCGTTCTCCGTTCACTTCACTTCCGACTCCGTGACCGAATTAAATTTCAGCGGACTTTTCCCCAGGTCTTTCGATGTGGCCAGGGCAATGCCCCGGTTGCCCAGCGTATCGACGGCATTGTAAAAATGGTACACCACGCCATCCTGTTTCAGCACCCAGGGTTTATGGGCAAAAAGTCCGTCGTACGGCTCAGAGGGTTCGATCAGGTGAGGCCCGTTCCACTCGGTCCAGTTCACCAGATCATAGGAACAGGCAAACGTATCAAACGCTTTGGCTTTTTCTCCGGGCCAAAAGGCCCCGAAATAAAACATGACGTAAACATCGCCGATCTTTTGAAAAACGGCATCGCCCGAAATTCCCTTGTGGTGATTAATGACCGGTTGGTTTCCGAAGCGTTTCCAGCTCAGCAGATCGTCCGAAACCGCCATGCTGATCCGCTCGGCACCCCGCCCCGGATCCAGGCTGTCGCCCCGGGCATTGTAGAACATGACAAAAGGGTGACCGGTGAGCCGGTCGTGATCTTCAATAATAAAACTCTTGTATATGACACTGTTATCATACCAGCGGGCATCGGGATCGGCGGAGCTGAGAACAGGCTTGTCCAGGCGCTGCCATTCATGAACCAGGCCCGGATCCTGCTTGGTAAAGGCTATTCCGGCCGACAGCAGGCCCTTCTCATATCCCTGTGTGTCGCCACCCAGATAGCTCATCCAGTAGTTGCCGCCGTACCTGTGAATGGCGTAACCGCTTTCCCACCGGTAGTCGATCAGCGCGGGATAACCGGCCTTCTGGTTGACATCCCAGTCGGCGGAACCCGAATACGATAAAAGCCTGCCTTTCCGTTCCCAGTTCAGCAGGTCATCACTCTCCGCCAGACAGGTTTCATACCCTTTTCCGTCGAAAACGATATAGGTCATCAGCCATTTGTTATCGTGACGGAATACGGTGGGGCAGTCGAACTTGTGCGAATTACTGTCGGGTACCAGGATCAGCCCGTATTTAAAGGGCGTCTTAACCTCCTCGTAGATTTCCTGCATTTTTTCGGTGGCAACAACTTCCGGCAGTTGCTTTTTCCCGGTTCCCGGCTGGCACGACAGCAGGAAGACCGCTGCGATGGCCGGCAGCCAGATGCGTTTATCAGTTTTGGTCAGTTTCGTTTGTGTCATATTGTGGTGTATTAGACAAAAATATCAAGATGAAGTGCCTCCAGTGCCTCTTCGATCTTCATCCGTTCCGGCTCATTAAACCGGCGGAAGGGTTCAGCCATAAAATCGCTGCAAATACCCATCACTGAGAGGGCGCACTTCAGGCCTTTCAAATAACTGGATCCGTGTTTGCCCACTTTGTATATGCTGTTGCTGATCCGGATCACTTTCTCCTGTAAGCCCAGAACGGCGCGGATATCGCCCAAAGCAGCCGCCTGGTAGAGGTCGACATAGAGTTTCGGGAACATATTGGCTCCGCCGTTCACACCGCCATGCCCGCCCGTAAGCACGAACTCGGCCATCAGCTCTTCCGGGCCGACCATAAAGGTGAAATCGGGCCGATCCTTCAGCAGATAGCGGATCTGGTTGAAATAGGCCAGGTTGGCCGAGCTGTCCTTCATGCCGATGATTCCCGGGATGTCGGCGGCAGCTTTCACGGTTTCCGGTGCGAACATCACCTTGGTATGAACCGGCATGTTATAGATGAACAGCGGAAGCGGCATGTGTTTCATAATCCGCTCCAGGTATTCCAGTAATTCCGGCTGGGCTGACTCAAAATAATAGGGAGGTGTGATCACCACGGCATCGGCACCATACTGCGCTGCTTTTCCCGCCAGGTTCAGGCTTTCGGTAAAAGCGGAATCGGAGATTCCCGCCAGTACCGGAACCCGCCCCTCCACAAGCCGGCAGGTGAGGCGGATCAGTTCTTCCCTGATCTTATAGCTCAGGCCGGCAAATTCGCCGGTGGTACCCAAAATAAAGATCCCGTTCACCCCGCCGTGTATCACGTGTTCAATGAGCCGCTCCAATCCTTCTACATCCAGGGTGTCGTTACCGGTCAGCGGTGTGACCAGCGGCACCACGATCCCCGTCAACGGAGTTGTCAATCCTGCTTTCATGTTTTTCAATTTTATATCTGTTAACCTCCATTTCAAAAAAGTGGACGCCATCGAGCCAAAACACAAAATCTTTCATGCGTTTATTTTTTAGTTTTTAATTGCCGCATGGAATTCGCATGATAGCCAAATAATCATTTCAATTGGTGTTTCTGCGAATCATGCTCATTTCATCTGTATATAATTTGTTTTCTAATTGCCAGATGGAATTCGCATGATGTTAATATTCATCTCAATTGGTGTTTCCCTAATCATGCTCATTTCATTGTTTACCACGTTTCCTTACGCTCATCGTTCCCACTGAAACCGGTATTCGCCCGAACCGATTTCCACCACAGCCCGGTCGCCTTCCATCCCGGTAAAACGCACGCCCGCCGACACCGAAAGCTGCTTTCCGCTTTCTTTGATTCCCTTTTTGTTTTTTGCAGGAATGTAAAGCCGCGCCCTTGTATTGGAGGGGATTGTGACCTCCCAGCTAAAGGTATTTTTGTTCTTTTTCCAGGCACTCCTGATCAAGCCGTAAGCCGATTCATGGGAGGCATTGACAAAATCAAGTCCTTCTACGGGCTCGGGCTTCATGATCATCTCCTTAAAACCAGGTGACTGTTCGCTGCTTTTAATGCCGGCCAGATGCTCGTAATACCAGATCAGCAGGTCGCCCAGCATCATCACATGGTTGTATGAATTCATGTTGGGAGCGGCCGTATTGCCGTTCCAGAGTTCCCAGATGGCCGTGGCGCCGTTTTCGATCATATAGCCCCAGCCGGGGTAGGTCGTATTGGTTGCCAGGCGAAAGGCCAGGTCGGCCCTGCCGTTTTGGGTCAGCGTGCGCATGAGCCACTGTGTTCCGACAACACCGGTGCTCAGATGCCCGTTATTCCGGATTTCTATCAGGTCGGTAATGGTTTTAAAAACCTGTTGCCTGTGTGCTTCCGGCACCATGCCGAACGCAAAAGGCAGGAGGTTGTCGGTCAGGGTATTTCCCCCGTAGCTAAAGTTGCCGCTGTGAAAAAACTCACGGTTAAAGGCAGCCCTGACTTTCGATGCAAGCGCGGCATAGGCCGGAATATCTTCTTCGTGGCCTGCAGTCCGGGCAAAGCGTTGCATCAGTTCCAGGTAATGGAAATGGTAAGCAGTTGAAATGAGCATGCTCGGATATTTCCGGTCGGCGCTTTTCCCGCGTCCTTCCTCAATGGTTGCCGGAGGCGCACACCAGTCGCCGTAACTGTCTTTGGTCAGGATGAAAGCTTCATTCATATAGCGATCCTGCATATACGTCAGCCATCGTTTCATGCCGGGATAATGCCTGCGGATGACCGCTGTATCGCCGTACTGGCGAAGGAGCATGTCGCCGACCATCAGATAAGTTCCGGCCCAGCTCATGTTGTCGCTGTAATAGCGCCAGAAAGCCGGTGCCACATCGGGGATGGAGCCGTCGGCCCGCTGGGCGTGCCGGATATCCTCCATCCATTTGCTGTACAGCAGGGCATTGCCAAAAACAAAACTTTCGCCATATGCCCCTGTGGGACGGTCGCCCAGCCAGGGCTGTCGCTCATTCCGCTGCGGACAGTCGACCGGCATGCCCTTATAATTGCTGTTGATCGCCCACCACGCATTTTTAAAGATCTGATTGATCAATGCACGGGAGGTTTCAAACTGCCCCGTGGTTTCAAGCGCATCATAAACCACGCGGCCTTCAAAGTCGTTCAGCGAGGGTTTTCCGGGATACCCGGTGATTTCCGCATACTGAAATCCGTGATACACAAACGAAGGTTCCCAAATCTCTTCCCCTCCGCCTTTCAGGATGTACACATCGGTGGCTTTGGCATCGCGCAGGTTGGCCCGGGCCGGCTCCCCCTTTTCATCCAGGATCTCGGCAAAGCGGATGGTGACCGTGTCGCCGGCGTTTCCATGGACCCTCATCTTCAGCCAGCCGGCCATGTTTTGACCCATATCGAGGACGAAAACCCCCGGGCGGATTTCGTTCAGCGATACCGGCCGGAGGGTATGCATGACCTTCATCTGCGGGTTTGCCTGTGCTTCGAACTCACCCGTCGGTTCCTGCACATATCCGGCAGACAGCCAGGTGCGGGGGGCA
>JBFXKJ010000314.1:0-4408 GCA_050173895.1 Mangrovibacterium sp.
ACAAATTCCCCTTCCCGGATCAAGATCTCTCTGATCTGCCCGTCAACAGGAGTACTGATGATGCTGATATGATTCTGGGCGGGAAAAACCACTCCGGGAACCTGTAAACTGTAGTGTTGAATGTTCGGTGTCACCGTTACAGTCCGGATATTCAGCTCATTCCGCTCCTTATCTGTAAGACGGACAAATAATTTGCCTTCCGTGGTATCGGAAACGGAAGGAGGAGTCGCACGGACTTCCTCAGCTTGTTCCCCCTTTGGGGCTCCTCCGGAACAGGAAAGCCAAAGAACCGGAGCTAACAGGATCAGCTTGAAAAAAAAACGGCTTCGTATCATGATGATTTTTATTTTAATAGACTAATTCCTGATTGAGAAATTTTTCCAACTGAGCCAGTTGCAGGTAATAATCGCGCAGGGAGGCAAGATATCGTTTCCGGTTGGTCAGAAAAGTCTGTTGTGCGCCGATCAGGTTAAGCAGGTCGGTCTCACCCAGACGGTATGCCCTCAGGCTAAGTTCCTGCAACTTCATGGATTTTTGGCTCAAGGTTGACTGATAGCGTTCAATGGTTCGTTTGCTGGTTTCATAATTGTGCCAGGCATGCTCAATCTGCTGCTTCATATCCAGTTCGATCGACTTTTGCTGCCATTCGATCTCTGTTTGCCTTGCCTCCGCCATTTTGATCCGTCCTTTTTGCTCAAACGGCAGCCAGAGAGGAATGCTGAGCCCCACTTCAAAGCCATTGTAATCAAATCCGTCGCCATAGTTCTGCCTGTAGAGATTAAAACGAATATCCGGCAAAAGGTTACTTTTTGCTTCCTTCAGCTTGTTTCGTGAGGCCTGATAATCGTGCAGGGCAGCCATATACAGCGGTTGTTCCTGCAAAACGGCCAATGCCTGGATCTGCGCGATCTCCATGTCAACGCTCTTCAGCGTATCGGCAAAGGGGATGTCATAACTGATTTGCGGGATTTCCAGGCCCATGAGGTAAAATAAGCTGTATCTGGCCTGATGCAACATCCGCTCGGCCTCATCGAGTGTATTCTCCGCTTCGGCCACCTGGAGTTCTGCATTAGTCAGATCCATCCCATTCGCCATTCCCGTTTCAAATTTCGTAAACACAGCCCTGTAAAGATCCTCCGCCAGTTCCTTTTGCCTCCTCCCGAGTTCCTGCATGTGCAAGGCGTACACCACTTCAATGTACCTGGATTTGACCTGTGAGCGAATCTCATTTTCCATTGCCCGGATCCGGGCGCGGAGCGCTTTTCCCTCTTCCTTCACCGCTTTCAGCCTGTAGATCGTTGTCAAAGGAAAGTCGACCGACTGTGAAACCGTCCAGCGCCGTTCTTCAAAAGGCTTTGCAGCTTTCGAGTTGATCCCTTCTTCGAAATAGCTGATTTCCGGCGCCTCAATTCCGGTCAGGGTACGCCATTCTTCAAGTTTTTGTGCCAATACCGCCCGAAACTGGTTCAGCTCGGGGTTGTTTTGGATGGCAGAATCGACCGCCTGCCTGATCAGCAATACTTTCTCCTGCCCCGCCAGGGTGAGAGGAATCATACATAACAGCATCATCCAAATTCGAGTCATGTTGATTGGTTTTTTATTAGAACAATTGTTTATATCAAAAACGACAAATAAAAATGCTTATTGTTCATCCTGAAAGCTTCTTTTTAGCTAATTTTAATCTTCAGCCAACAGCCATTTATATCCTGACAATATGGCCATTCATAACGAAACCGGAAGCAAAGGCGAAAGGATCGCACTGGAATACCTTCAAAAGCAAGGTTACCGGATCCTGGACACGAACTGGCACGCCCGCCATTATGAAATCGATATTATTGCGCGCGACGGGAATGAGCTGGTGATCGTGGAAGTCAAAACCCGTACCGGCGAGGCATTCGGTCATCCCTCGGAGGCTGTCAACAACCGGAAGATGACACGGCTTATCAATGCAGCCGAGCGCTACATACATAAATACAAACTTGACGTGGACACTCGTTTCGACATCATTTCCGTGATTTTCAGCAAGGGCAGTTACCGGATCGAACACATCAGAGATGCATTCTATCCCACGGCTAAATGATAATTTATATACCTTTGCCAAAGAGCGTAAAGAGACCCGCATGAATATTGAAGAAATCAGAACTTACTGTCTTTCGAAAAAGGGTGTGACCGAGGAGTTTCCTTTTGACGAAAGTTCCCTGGTATATAAAGTCATGGGTAAGATGTTCCTGCTGACGGACCTCGAATCCGAATTATGGATCAACCTGAAATGCGATCCGGAAAAAGCGATGGAACTTCGTGAAAAATACCCCTGCGTACTGCCTGGTTATCATATGAACAAACGACACTGGAATACGATTCGCGTCGACGGCTCAGCATCTTCAAAACTGATCCGTGAATGGATTGATCATTCGTATGAAAAAGTGGTGGAGAAACTCACACGGAAACAAAAAGAACAATTATCACACCTGTAGTATTTGAGAGGAGCATGTTGCTGCAGGACACCCAACGCCGGTCTTGCGGCATGGAGTTCGCTCGTTCCATTTAAAAACAACTCAAGCATGAACACTGAATTTGAATTAACAAACGAATACATCGAGCTGATCCGCTTACTGAAACTTCTCCGGCTTGTCGAATCAGGAGGCCAGGCCAAACTTGCGGTCGACCAGGGTCTCGTGACCGTCAACGGGCAAACCGAATACCGCAAACGGGCAAAGCTGCGGAAAGGAGACCTGGTGCAATTCGACGGAGCAGAGATCCGGATCAGGTAGCCTTCCCGTAAAAAAGAGGAAAGCCGGTGAGAGTTCAACCGGCTTTTTTACTTGTGCGCTTAAGAGTGGGAATGATAAAGAGAAAACAACAAAAAATGGTATTAATGCACTGAATTGTTGTACAAGCATTTCAAAGTTAAACCGTTTAACTTTATTTTTTTCATCTTTAAGTGGCTATTGTATGAAGGCTATGGTTTTCTTTATGAAATGCCGGGTTTCAGCTCATGAAGCACGCTTTTTTCGTGGTTTATGAAAAAATAAAAGAGAACATTTTTCCCCGAAATGTCCTCTTCTTATCTTTCTCAACGTCAGATTCAGGCAATATTCTCAACCAACTCCAACGAATCCTTGACCTGATTCAGGCGGGAAACATCTTCCTCCCTGATTGCAATATTAAATGAATCCTCCATGTAATACAGAAAAATAGCCCAGTCCACCTGATCAAAATTCAAATCCTCCCGGAAAGAAGCTTCAAGTTCGATATCATCACGTGGAACACCTGTTTTCCTCAAAACCCGGTAAAGGGTTCTTCTAATTGTTTTGTTTTCCATCTTGCTTTAATTTGAACGCCTTTGTTCATTTTCGAATTTTCTGACATAAACTGTGCCCAAAATTAAAAAATCGAACAAAATAGTAAACGATTCAAAGAATAATTTGTTCAAAAGCGATGAAAACAGAAGAGAAACTGTTTCAAAAATGAAAGTAAAATCAATTCTTATTTAAAGTAAATCGGGGCTTTTGATGTAATTCTAACTAAATAGTTTGATTAAATCCTGCATTTTCTTATTTATTGTCAGGTACGGTCGTTTTTTAACAAACTATAAACTTCCAGGTCGATAAAGCGGTTTCCATGTTTTTCGCCTGCCCGTTCCACGCCCTCGAACCGGAAGCCCAGCCGTTTGGGAATGGCTGCACTTTTCTCATTGCCGACCCCGCATTTAATTTGAATACGGTTCATCTGCATGGTGGTAAAAATATACGAAATGAGTGTTTCGACCGTCTTCTTCATGATTCCCTTCCCTGTCATTTTCTCAGTGAGCCAGTATCCGAGTTCTGTTTTCTCATTCAACCGGTCTGTATCTTTAAATCCAATGAGTCCGGCAAAATGCGCTTCATACCAGATCACGAAAACATCCTCGCGTTCGGCGACAGGCTCGGAAAGCACTGAACGGATAAATGCTTCCGTATCTTCCTGGGTCCTTGTCTGTTCGACGAACGGCAGCCAGACTGACAGAAATTTCCGGTTCTGCTCGATTGCCTGGAAAACCTGAAATGCATGAGTGAACTTAATCTGTTCGATCCTGATCTGCTTATTCACAATTAACGACTTCATAAAAATACGGATATCGATTTCTCTCAAAAATACGTTTTTTATCAGAATCTTCCGGCCCGTTCACCGCCGGGACATGCTGCGGGGTTCGGATTGGAAAGACAGAATCGTTATATTTGCAGGTGGCGGGTCCCGGACTATCAATAAATAGCACAAATGTATGAGCAAAGCTTCCAGGAAAAAATACACAGGCATTTTAGCTGCCCTTGTCTTGTTTTCGATCCAGGCCGGTGCACAAGGCCGGATCGCGGAAATTCAGACCAACTTGGGAAATAAGCGTTTTGAGCTGTTCGACGACACACCCAAA
>JBFXKJ010000315.1:0-4393 GCA_050173895.1 Mangrovibacterium sp.
CGGTCGAGAAAGCGCCTAACTCGGGATCGAATCCCGGGAAGCTGGTAAATACATGCAGATTTTCGACATTCACGCCCAGGGTAAGCCCCTTTACGACTTTGAGCCTGTTCAGAAGCTTTGGATCGAATTCATAGCTGAGCGAAACATTCCTGATCCGAAGGAAATCACCGTCATACAGCATCCGCGAGTCCTTTTCGTTTTCTCCGAAATTTACGTCAGAGGGAAGGCGCAGCGCAGCGATCATGGAGTTTTGATTTTCCGGCGTCCATGCGTCCAGCACGGAAGCACGGTTATTACCGTAGATCTGCCTGTTTTCGAGCATGGTTGATGTAATTCCCATAATTTTCGCTCCGTAATTATAGTTCAGGTCGACCATGAGTGAAAAACCTTTGTACCGAAAGGTATTGACCATGTTCACATCGCCTTTGGGCAGCCCGTTGCCCATGATCTGGCGGTCGTTGTCGTTAATAACCCCGTCGCCATCCACATCTTCATACTTCAGGTCGCCCGGCTTCTTGCCGTAAACGGCAGCCTCCGCAATTTCATCGAGACCCCATGTTCCAAGGCGTTTAAACACGAAATAAGAGGCCCACTCCTCGCCTTCCCGGGCTATTGTTCCGTTACCGGTATCGATCGTCTCTCCGCCGATATCTTCAACAACCAGTTTATTGGTAGAGAATATCAGGTCGGTCGACCAATTGAAATCCCTTGTCACGACATTCCGGGTTGAAAGGGTCAGCTCAAACCCTTTATTCCTGATTTCACCCAGATTGGTCCAGGTATTCGAATAGCCGGTCGTGAAAGGCACCTGTTTTGAGAACAACAGGTCTTTAGTAGACTTATTGTAGTAGTCCATGATGAATTCAAGCCGGTTTTTGAAAAGACCCAGTTCCAGGCCGGCATTCATCTGCCGGGAGCTTTCCCATTTCAGGTCTTCATTACCCAAATTACTCAGAACAACATAAGGTTGAAGTGTCTTGTTAAAGATCAGCGAATTGTTGCTGTAAGATGAAATTGTTCTGTAATTGGGGATCGAAGCATTGCCCACCGCTCCATAGCTTAACCGCAGTTTCAGGTTGCTGACGATGTCCCTGGCCGGCGCAAAGAAATTTTCTTCAGAAATACGCCAGGCAGCGGAAGCAGAAGGGAAATAGCCGTATTTGTTATTGGCTCCGAAGTTGGATGCCCCGTCGGCCCTGACTGTCAGGCCAAAGAAGTACTTGTCCAGCAAATTCTGGTTCATCCTGAAGTAATACGAATTCATCGTATTCTGGTTCATGCCCGACGACGGCTTGTGATAAACCGTTCCGGCGCCTAAATTGTAATATTCAAAGTAATCGTCGAAGTAGTCTTCCGAGCCGCCTGCAGCGCTTTCCGTGCGGTAGTAATACCAACTGGCGCCTAACACAAAAGTGGAATGCAGCCGGTCATTAAAGAAGCTGTTGGTGTAGGTGAAATAATCTTCGTTCGACCATCTTCTTCCGATTTCGTTAAAGATATCGGCATAACCGTTATTGTTTTCGCTCACGTCGAGCAGGCCGGCTTTGGCATAGGTGATGTTCCGCTTGTTTGCGGTCTGCATGTCTCCTTTGGCGGTGAACTGCAAATTCTTACTGAGTTTAAGGGTAGCGATCAAATTGAAAACCGTAAAATTTTCATCCCAGATTTTCTTCTGGTCCTGTAACAAGCGGATGGGGTTTTCGCCCGATTCTCCCAGCGGATAATCACTTTTCCGGCCCCAGGTGCCGTCTTCATACTGAACGGGTACAATCGGAGGCATTTCGATCATATTCCGGATCGGGCCCTGTCCGAAGCCGCCCTCCATATCGTTTCGCTTGTGAAAGCCGGTCGTAACCACAGCCTGCAGGTTCAGCCAATCATTAATATCGCTCTTCATATTCAGGGTCCCGGAAAGGCGTTTTGAATAGGTGTATTTCACCAGGCCATCAAAGTCCTGGTATGCCACGCTGGCGTAAAAAGCATTTTTCTCATTCCCGGAAGAGAAAGAAAGGGTGTGGTCCTGTGTAATCGCGTTTTGGGTGATGGCATCCTGCCAGTCAGTATCGTACTTTGGGGAAGCAATCAGGTAACCGTTTTGGTCTCTCAGGAAATTGCCGGAGGCGTCCTTTGAATAATAGAATAGATTCTCCATCGGACTTTCCAGGTGAGGCATCACTTTTCCGCTATAGGCGTAAGCCCGCTTCTGGACCTCCATAAACTGATCGGCATTCAGCACATCGATTTTCCGGTTCAGGTAACCAACGCCTAGTTTCCCGTTGTAACTGACCGTCCCGCTGCCTTTTTTACCGCTTTTGGTTGTGATGATCACCACGCCGTTCGAACCTTTTGCACCGTACATCGCCGTTGCGGCGGCGTCTTTCAGCACATCGACCGTTTCGATGTTTGCCGCATTGATAATCTGCGGATCGACCCCGACCACGCCGTCAAGAACATAAATCGGGTTGCTGTCGGCATTGATCGATCCCATTCCCCTGATCCTTAAGGAAGATCCCCCTCCGGGTTTCCCTGAAAAAGAAACATTCCGTACCCCGGCCACTTTTCCCGCAATGTTTTCCATGATATTGAAGGCAGTGGCACGATCGGTCAGATCCTCGCTTTTGACCGAGCTGATCGAAGAACTCAGTTCCCTTTTGGTCATCGTACCGTATCCCACCGCCACGACTTCGCCGATTCCGATGGCATCTTCTTCCATCTCAATATCGATAACCGCCTTGCCGGCCACCGGAACTTCCCGGGTTTTCATTCCCACAAAGGAAAATACCAGCGTTGAAGAAGGCGAAACCTTTACGAGTGTATAGTCTCCGTTCACGTCGGTGACAGTACCTTGTGTGCCGGACTTCACGATCACAGTAACGCCCGGCAATGGTTCGCCTTTGGCATCGGTCACTTTGCCCCTGATGGGCTGTTGTTGCTGGTTATTTACTGCCGCCCGCTCACCGGTTTGTCTGATCAGGATGATCCGGTCCTTAATCTGATAGGAAATCGTCGTTCCGGAAAACAATCCGTTCAAAACATCGGTCAGTGGCTTATCCAGACTCTCGACCGATGTCCGCCGCGAAAGCTCACTCAGCTCGCTGTCGTAAAAAAAGCGGTAATGCGTTTGTTTTTCAATTTGTTCAAATACCTGAAGAATGGTGACATTTTCCATTTTCAGGTTTAGCTTCGCGGTCTGGGAAAAGGTGCCGGCCGAAACCTGCAACAAGCCCACCAGAAGCATAAATGCGGTGACTCTGGCCATAAGTAAAAGTTTTTTGACGGAACGAAAAGCATGCTTTTCATCCTTCATTTCATTTTTTTTCATACATTTGATTTGTTTTGTTTACACTGATAGCCCCGCTGGCTATTTGTTGAAAATTAAATGTTTACAAAGCGGAGAATGGTGGTACATTTTCCGCTTTTCTTTTTGCTACATCATTCTTATCTTTTAGTTAAATATAAATAGAGCTTATTTTTCTCGACATGATAGCCAATCGGGTCGACCGAGGTTTGCCGGATGGCTTCTATAAAGTTGTAAAGGTTGTCGTCAACGCTGAAACTTCCGCTATAGCGTTTGTTTTTCAGTTGTTCGTCGCCGAAAACGATCTCCGTATTATAGATCCGTGCCGCTTTTCTGGCCAGGCTCTCGAGCGTTTCGTTCTTGAAGGTGTATACCCCCTTCAGCCAATAATCATAAAAACCGGCATCGACGATGCCTTCAGTAATTAGCTGAGCTGCCTTGTCGTATGTAAGGCTTTGTCCGGGCGTCATCTCGACCGACTGGTATTGTTCCCCCTTCTGAATATCGAGCATCACTTTTCCGGAAATCAGATCAGCTTTTATGACCGGATCTTCAGGATAAGCCATCACCGAAAATTTGGTGCCCAACACGCGGATCCTGTTTTTTCCGAACCTGACAATAAAAGGTTTTGAACGGTCGCGGGCAACTTCAAAATAAGCTTCACCGCTTAATTTCACTTCACGCAGGTCACCCTGAAAAGTTCCCGGGTAGCTCAGTGTTGACTGGTTTGACAGCCAAACCTTTGAGCTGTCGGGCAAGATGATCGAGGTGCGGCTTCCGCGTGGGACAAAAATCTCATTCAGGGCGGTTGGTCTTTCCGGCTGAGTATGGGCAATCATACGGATCAGGACGGTAGTTCCGGCCAGCAAAAATAAAATCGCGGAAATCCGCAATGTATAATAGACCAGATGCTGAAGCCTGCCTCTCCGTTCACCACGGCCAATGTGTTCGGTCACACGCCGGTAAATGCCTGATGTATCCTGCTCTCCGGGTGGGTTATAGTTCCATATCTCGGTGAGCCGGCTAAAAACTCCCCGGTTAAGCCTGTCGGAAGCTAGCCATTGATCCACAGCATCTTCCCCGCTTTCAGTGGCC
>JBFXKJ010000316.1:0-4387 GCA_050173895.1 Mangrovibacterium sp.
ACAATCGACACATCGGACCTGACATCGGTCACGGGTTTCCAATGTGAGGAAGTTTGAAAGGCGGTCTTTTCGCCGGGAGTGTTTTCAATAAGCGTACGGGTTGAACAGGCAACAAGGCATGATGCCGCCAGTGCAAAGCATAAGGAATACTTAAACGTCACGATTTCTGTGGTTTTAGGTTTTAAAAAAAAAGTCATCCCGCTACCGAAACGGGATGACTGGCAAGTTAATTAATTTTCAGGGTATGTCGACCCTTAAAGCTTCATTATAATTATGCCTTTTTACATTCTCAGTGGCATAATTAATCCGGGCAGCAGCGCGGATAAAAACCGTTCGCCCGGCAGGGATCACTCCTTTTGTGGTAACCGTGACAGGTTGTCCCAAAAGAGCTTCAAATGAATTGCCGCTGTAGTTAATTTCGGTGGTATAGCGGTTATCCCACTCCCGGTACCCCACATAAGGCACCTGGCTTACGAATAGGCGCACGTCGGTCACGTTCAGGAAATTATCGCTGTAACCGCCCATCGGTTCGACTTTTGCTTTAAAATCGGCCGGGCTGACCGCTCTGGTCACTTTTACCGTTGCGGTGATCGTACCGTTACTGACTGTGGGTTCGCCAACCCACTCCACTTTCAGAAAAGGTTGAACTTTAAACTCGACCTCAGTAACTCCTTCGATATCAGTATATAGACTTTCATCGGCAATCGTATCGCCATCTGCGTTCAGCCTGACCAATGGAATAAAAGCGCCATCGACGCGGACATTGTAACGCCCTTTAAAAACCTTTGTGTTTTGAAAGATCCCTTCTTTCATACACCAGAAATCAAAGTTATCGGGGGTAGGCGTTTCGGTCCAGCTCAGTTCTCTTAAGCGGATGCGGGTGCCTTCACTGCCCTGATCAGTTAGGACAAGATCTCCGGTAGCTACATCGACCACCTTGCCTCTGATTGTTTCCCCGGGTTCATCATAATTGTCGATTTCGCAGGAAGTGAAGGAAAGAACAGCGAAGCAAAGAAACAGACTATAAAATAACTTCTTTATTTCACGCAAATTACTCATGCCCGGCAAACCCAAGCGTGATTGCCTTTGTTCTCGTTCAATCGTATTTTTCCGGCTGACGCCGGCAAATTGCTTACGTTCGGCAAAGCTCAAACAAGTTTGGCTTTGCTCTCTCTTATTCGTGTTTTTCCGGCTGACGTCGGCAAATTGCTTACGTTCGGCAAAGCTCAAACAAGTTTGGCTTTGCTCTCTCTTATTCGCAATTTTCATAGATTCTATTTTTAAATTATTTTTTGCATTTATTTTGTTTCTGTTTCCTACCTTCCCGGTTGCTGATCGATCAGCGGGCTCTTTGAAACCTCACCTGCCGGTATTGCAAAGTAGTATTCCTGCTCTGTCAGGCGGAAACGCCTTCTCCCTTCATCAAGGCCTGCATCAAAAAAGTACTTTCCGGTTGTTGATGAGTAGAACGGGTACAGTCCTTTATAATATGCTCCATCGGCCTGGGTATAACCGTTCAGCATGTCCGAATGCTGGGTGCGCCAGCGCCGGATGTCCCAAAGGACCTTGTTCTCGAATGCGAGTTCTTTGCGCCGCTCTTTGCGGATAAGCTGCAAGCCATCGGTACCGCTAAGGTCTGAGATCCCTGTCAGCGGATCTGCTCCTGCCCTCTCGCGAATTTCCCGGATTGCATCATAGGCAATTTGCTGGAAGTTGTCCCCGCCTGTCGCTGATTCTCCGGCAAGCGTCAGTTCTGAAGCAGCTTCGGCAGCATTCAGAAGGATCTCAGCATAACGCATCAGAACAAAAGGCTGTTCTGAGCGAGCTTCCAGCACCAGCGATTGCGGCATATTCGGGTTTAGCCATTTACGGATGGCAAAACCGGTCATAGCCGCCGTACCGTCTGACGTGAACGGCCCACTTTTCCCGCCTGCATTCATTGTTATTCCACCAGGGAGCTGAAGCGTTTCATGAGTTGTACCATTTTGAGACAGGAAAAGCGATTTATGGCCTGTAAATGTGCCTGTTCCGCGGTATGCATCCACTTGATTATAATTCGACGGCCCCGAGATCGTATAATCGGGGGCTCCGCCGTTCACCACCCGCAACGGGCTGATGCCGTCCGATGCATCGCCTGTGAAAATCCCCCTCCGTATTTCGATCACTTCTCCTTTAAACACATCGCCGGGAAAGATCACATATGCACGCAGACGAGGTTCGGCATTGGCGAAAATATCGATTACATGATCAAACATCAGGTATTTGCCGTTGCTATCAAATACTTTGATGGTGCCGTCCTGATTTTTTTCAAAACCATCAAACAATTCCACAAAATCGAGTGTGGGGCAGTTGCCTGCAGAATAACCGTTACCTCCCATCAACTGACGGGGAATGTTATAGGAGTCAAAACCATGTGCCAGATCCGGATACTTATATTCTTTGATGTAAATATTCTCAGGACTGGTGATATCGAAAAACATATCCACCATATTCTGATACTGGGATTCTTTGTCATTAGCAGACCATTTCTTTTTATAAAGGGAGTATTTCCCGGACTTCATCACTTCACGGGCGGCGCTATAAGCTTCTTTGAAATATTTGACCGAAGCCGCTGCTGCCGTGTTTGCATCAAAGCCAATGACCCGCACACTTGTCTTTTGACCGAAACCGGTGATCCGGTTGTATTTGGCGACTGAACCTGCAAATAGCATGGCTTCAGATTTAAAACTATAAGCCACATACTTATTGGCATAACCCCGTTTCGGACTCGTAACAGAAAGATTGGCAATTGCCAAATCAAAATCAGCCAGTACCTGATTCCAGGTTTCCTCTTCAGTGGCACGGGGAGTCTCCAACTGGGCAGCCGGAACATCAGGATATTTCAGTACGGACGTCACCAAAGGAACGCCTCCGTAACGCTTAGCCAAAGCATAGAAAACCATAGCCCGGGCGAAATAAGCTTCTCCTATAAAATGATTGTAATCTGTTTCATTGAAGTTTGCTTTATATTCCGGCAGCGTTTCGAGTAACCGGTTGGCATCGCGAAGCAGGTTGAATGCCCGGCCCCAGTATGCCCCATTACGAGCCCAACCCTCCGAGATCATTGCAGTACCGGCGTCGCGGCCTATAGAAGAACCTTCATTGGCGCCGGGAGTTACCAACCAGTCGTCAAAAAACTGACGGGCAGGAGAATATTTAAAATCTTCGAACGGCATCTGGCTATACATTCGTGACAAATAAACCGCCATGCCTGTTCCATCAGAGAACAGATCCTTATCCTGCACAACATTCATTGGTGGTATATCCAGAAAATCGGAGCAGGAGATGGCCATAGTGGCAAAGGCCAATAAAGTGACTGCAAAATATTTCAGTTTCATTGTTACAATATTAGAATTTAACATTTAATCCGACAGAAACACTCTTGTTTAATGGATACAAATAGCCATAGGTATCATTTGGGTGCTCAGGATCGACATAATTGACTTTCGTGAACGTAATCAGATTATAGGTATTTATATAGACGCGTAGGTTCTTAACCCCTGATTTGGCCATCCACCGTGAAGGCAAAGTATATCCGAGTTCAATGCTTTTTAACCGCAAATAAGCGCTATTTTCAACATTAAATGTGGAATTTACATCGGGTAAGGATCCGGTATATGCATAATGTCCGGGTATCCACTCCGTTGCCGGATCGTATGGATCTGCGTTAGGATCAACCGGATGCCATCTGTCCATAAATTGCTCCATAGCGCCTGAATTACCACTACCCCACATCGGTTGACGAAGCTGTTCGCCATAAATCAATGAACTCTTTGCCGAACCTTGTAACAGGAAATTAAGATCAAAACCTTTATATGATCCATCGAAAATCAAGCTAAAGTTCATCCATGGATACTGATTAAAACGAATCGGATGAACATCATTGCCATTAATCTCCCCATCTCCATTCCAGTCCTCATATTTGTAATCACCGATAATAGTTCCACGACCGGTATATGTGGGATTTGACCAAATCTCCTCCCACGATTCATACTGCCCAACACCTTGTAGCCCGGAATGGACCCCCTGAAGACGATTGTTTTGATTATTTTTCCAGTTACTCCAGGAACTACCTATGGCATCGCGTTCCACATAGAGGCGTTTTACCCTTGCCAAAGAAACCATCCCTTTCAAATTATAGTTAAAATCACCAATTTTATTTCGGTGCATTATCTCTAGTTCAAAGCCGTAAGTCCGGTCACTATTCAGATTTTCTTCAGGAAGCCCTGCACCTACTACAGTAGGAATCCCCCCGCTTCTGGTAGCCAAAAGCCCGTCACGATGACGACTAAAGTAGTCGGCCGTAAGGCCCAAAAGGCCGTCCCATGCTTCAACATCAATTCCTAAA
>JBFXKJ010000317.1:0-4380 GCA_050173895.1 Mangrovibacterium sp.
TACGTTCAGGATCTTATCTTCAATCCGTGCATGATCGTATATGTCCTTTTCAAACTGAAAAAGGGCAAACAGGAATTCATTCATGGCATTGCTGTCGTAATCAGGTTCGAGGTATTTCAGGATCAGGTTTTTCAGATCGCTCAGCTTGACCTCTACATTTGGATGTTCATTTTCAAAAACAGCGAGCGTATCGTCCGGATCCCGGATGATCCCTGTATTATAAAGCTCCTTGATATAAGGAAACACTTTTTCATCTTCCTGCCGGAAGTGCAGCAGCAACTCGGCTTTGTACTTCTGGTAAAAGGAATTGATCATCCTCAGGCTCGAACAGTCCTTTCCGCAGGTCTGCAGGACCTGATTCAGCAGTCGCTCGATCTTCGGAAGCACATAGCTGATATAGTACTGATGGGTCGTTGCCAGGTAATCGATGATCAGAAAAGGTGAAAAAGACAGCAATTCAGCTTCGGGAAAGTAGTTTTCATCATTGTAGGTATTCACAATGGCCAGAAAAAATTCGGCGTGGATCTGCTGATTAGCGCAAATTTCGCCGATGGTTTTTTCCTTAAACCCGAGCCTGATGCCAAAGCGGTTGATCACCGGCAGGAGATTGTAATTGCCCCTGACGAGCGAGCTCATTTTATCGTCTTTATTGAATATCTTCATTTGTTTCCGTATATCAGATAAGGCTGAACGTATAATAACAATTGATGTCCGAAATTGATCAGTCTTTTCAAAAAAAATACCCGTCAAACGACAGGCATTTATAGTATTGATCTCATTTTTTTATAATCAGTGGTACGGCATATTGGCCAGTGCATCGGCCAGTTGATCGATCCCATCCTCCAGCTTCCGGTTGACCATCATTTTGATCATGACGTTCATCTCGGCGTGCAGGGTGAGCCTCATCCGCGTCTGGGAGGGAGAGGCCTCAAGCAACTGGATCCAGAGTGTAACCCCGATGGGCAGTCCGCCCGAACTGGAAATCTTGATCGTACTCTCGGGTTCCCGGTCAATGATCCGGATTTCGGCCTTTCCCATGCCTGAAACCTGGAAACGGCACGAATCCTGATCAGACTCAAAATCCGTGATGGCCATCTGCGGCACTTTCTCGTTAATCTTCGAAAGAAGACCTTCGTTCACATAGTGTGACAGGTTATCAAAATTGGAAAGATAGTCATAGACAACTTTCTGATTCTGTTCGATCAGTTTGATGTCACTTACATATTTCTGTACACTCATTTATCTTATTTTCCCCAGTTTGCCGGATCTTCACGCCATTTGTTCAGCGATTCGATCTGTGATTCCTTAATGTCTCCTGTTGCCAGCGCCACATCTAACAGTACCTGGTAGCGGCTTAGCGTTGTCAGTTCAACGCCTGCTTTGGCAAAGTTCTCTTTAGCCAACGGGAAATTATAAGTAAATATTGCAAGCATGCCCAAAACCTCACCTCCAAAATTGTTGATTGCGTGGACGGTCTTCAGACTGCTCACGCCGGTCGAAACCAGGTCCTCGATCACGACCACCTTTTGCCCAACTTTCAGATCCCCTTCGATCAGGTTCTCCAGGCCATGGTCTTTCGGAGTGGAGCGAACGTAAATGAAAGGCAGCCCCAGTTCCTGTGCCACCAGTATCCCGTGTGCAATCGCTCCTGTAGCCACCCCCGCAATGACTTCTGCCTGCGGGTATTTCTGCCGGACCAGCTTCACAAACTGATCCCGCACGAAGGTCCTTGTTTCAGGATAAGATAATAACTTCCGGTTATCACAGTAAATCGGCGCTTTCCAGCCCGAAGCCCATGTAAAAGGATTTGAAGGTTGGATTTTTATTGTGTTAATTTGTACGAGCCTTTTGGTTACTTCCAATTGGATGTCTTCCATAATTTGAAATGTTTAATCGATTCAGGGCAAATGTACGAAGTTTTTTTTAATGAATCTAAGCTGGTATTCACAAGTGATTTTAATTCTTCATCAAAAGATAACATTCATCAAATTATTGATATTCAAGTCATTGATGATGTGTTCGAACTTCTTGGAAGACTGGGTGACGGTATTGTGCCGGCGTCCGGCACACTGCTGTGCAGAATGAGTCCCCGTTTGCTGGAGGAGCTGCCGAATGCTTTCAGGCAGATCCCGGCAGCCGGCGGCCTGGTGAGGGACCGTCACGGCCGGTATCTGTTCATCCGGCGGTTTGGACGCTGGGATCTGCCCAAAGGAGCCATTGAAAAAGGCGAATCCGCCCCCTTTGCAGCGATGCGGGAGGTGCAGGAAGAGTGCGGTATCGACGCACTTGAAATTATTCGCGGCTTGTCCGCCACCTTTCATCTTTACCGGTCAAAACACATCCATGCGGAGAAAAACTGGGTGCTGAAACAAACTTTCTGGTTTGAAATGATGCACCATGGCGACGGACGTTCCTTTCCCCAGACGGAGGAAGATATTGAAGAGGTCCGCTGGTTTGAGCGCGGCGAACTGGATGAGGTGCTGGCGTCTACCTATGCCGGCTTAAGAAAAATGCTTGCGGTTTATTTTCGCATCCCATGAGGCTTATTCGCCATCCCGGGTGAATTCCGACATGTTCAGTGCCTTGGGGAGGAACATGCTGGCGTCGCCTCCATGGAGGATGATGTCGCGTACGATCGATGAATTAATGGGTGTATGCTCGGGCATGGTCAGCAGAAAGACCGTCTCAATGTCGGGATAAAGCTTCTTATTCATCTGTGCAATGGCCCGTTCATATTCAAAATCGGCCGAGGTCCGCAAGCCGCGGAGAATATAGCGTGCATCGACCGAGCGGCAGAAATCAACCGTCAGCCCTTCATGCTGCATGACATCGACCCGGGGTTCGCCGGCAAAGACCTGCCTCACCCACTTCATGCGTTTGTTGATGCTGAAAAAAGACTGTTTGTTGGTGTTGAACCCGATCATTACGATCACTTTGTCAAACATGGGCAGTGCCCTGCGAACAATGCTTTCATGTCCGATGGTAAAGGGATCGAACGAACCAGGGAATACGGCGATCTTATCCATACTTTTAAACGGGGTTCAAATTTTTTATCAAATATAAGGGATAATATCCGGAAATAAAGAAGAGCCGGCTCTTAAATGAAGAAATGCATTCCATGGGGAATTCCGGCGGTCAAAAAAATAACCTCTGAATTACGGGATGCACTCTGATCAGTAACCAGAATAGAGTTTAAGAAATACGCCATGACAACAACAAATAAACTTCCCGTATTCAGAGGTTAACATTATGAGAAAAATGAAACGAACCACTTGAGCAATTAACGAGTTGGTTCTCATCTTTCGTTGTCTAATAACAACAAATGCAGGAAGTTGTTTTTTGTTTTGAAAAAAAAACTTATCCGAGCGGTGCGGCATAGGTGTCGACATCGGCTTCGGTAATGCTCTTGTCGCCAAGAATGATCAGCCGTTCAATTACATTCCGGAACTCGCGGATGTTCCCCGTCCAGCTCAATTGTTTCAGTCTGGCGATGGCTTCCGGGGTCAGGATTTTATGGGGCATGCCGTATTCGCTGCAGATCTGGTGCATAAAATATTCGGCCAGTTCGGGGATATCCTCCACCCGTTCGTTCAGCGAAGGTACGGGGATCAGGATGACACTCAGGCGGTGGTATAGGTCTTCCCTGAAGTTGCCTTTGTGGATCTCCTCGCTGAGGTTCTTGTTGGTGGCAGCCACCACGCGGACGTTGACTTTGATGGGTTTGTCGCCTCCCACGCGGCTGACAATATTTTCCTGGAGTGCGCGTAACACTTTTGCCTGTGCCGAAAGGCTCATATCGCCGATCTCGTCCAGGAAGAGTGTGCCTTCGTCGGCCTGTTCAAATTTTCCCTTGTGCTGTTTCAGCGCCGAAGTGAAGGCTCCTTTTTCGTGTCCAAACAACTCGCTTTCGATCAGTTCGGAAGGAATTGCGGCGCAGTTTACCTCCACAAAGGGGCCGGACGCACGGTGGCTTTTCTCATGGATCCGGCGGGCCAGCAGTTCCTTGCCCGTGCCGTTCGCGCCCGTGATTAATACGCGGGCTTCGGTGGCAGCGACCCGGTCGACCATCTCCAGTACCCGGGTCATGGCCGGCGAACTGCCGATGATTTCATATTTCTGGCTCACCTTTTTCTTCAGCACCCGCGTTTCGGTGAGCAGGTTCGACTTGTCCATCGCATTGCGGATGGTAATCAGCAGCCGGTTCAGATCGAGCGGTTTTTCAATGTAGTCGTAAGCGCCTTTTTTGATCGACTCCACTGCCGTGTCGATCGTGCCGTGCCCGGAGATCATCACTACCGGTGTGTCGGGATGACCTGCCACGATTTTTTCCAGCACCTCGATGCCGTCCATTCCCGGCATCTTGATATCGCATAATATGAT
>JBFXKJ010000318.1:0-4351 GCA_050173895.1 Mangrovibacterium sp.
AAGATCATGAAGCAGATTGCCGCGGCCATCGGGACCTTCACCCAGCAGGATATTGCCTCACTGGAAACAACAGGCGGGTATTCGCTGACGATTGGCAGTGAGCCGGTTTTGCTGACAGCGGAAGACGTGGAGATCACAACCGAAGATATCCCCGGATGGCTGGTCGCCACTGAAGGCGACCTGACGATCGCACTGGATATTCACCTGACTGACGAGCTGAAACAGGAAGGAATAGCCCGCGAGTTCATCAATAAAATTCAGAATATACGAAAAGAAAGCGCCTTCGAGGTAACTGACCGCATTTCTTTGAAGATCGTGAAAAACGATTTCTTTAACCAGGCTGTCAGCAACTTTAAGGATTATATAAGCAGCCAGACACTGGCACAGGACCTGACGCTGGTCGACCGGCCGGAAAACGGACAGGGGAGTGTCGTTGAAATCGAACAGGGCGTGGAAGCGCTGATTTTCGTCAAAAAAATTGATTGACGAAGGATCATGCAGGAACTGTATGATCCAATTCAAAATTATTTTATAAATTAGGAACCGAATGAAAAACATTCAGGGTCGTAAGAATGAACTAAAATTTAATGGTTATGGCAGAAAAAACCAGATATTCGGATGCTGAGCTCGAGGAATTCAAACAACTGATCTTGTCAAAGCTTGAAAAGGCCCAGAAAGACTACGAACTATACAAGAATTCGTTAACTCAGAGTGACGGAAACGATACGCAGGATACTTCACCAACCTTCAAAGTACTGGAGGAAGGCGCTGCGACCCTTTCCAAAGAAGAAGCGGGCAAACTGGCGCAGCGCCAGCAGAAGTTTATCCAGCATTTACAGGCTGCATTGGTCCGTATTGAAAATAAGACATACGGAATATGCCGTGAAACCGGTAAGCTGATTTCCAAGGAACGGTTGCGTGCAGTGCCGCATGCGACACTGAGTATTGATGCGAAGAAAAACCAGAAGTAAGCAGATCAATCTATAAAGAGAGATGATTGGAAGCCGAACTTCCAATCATTTTTTTATCCATACCACCATGTCCAAGCTTAATAAGTCTGTTTTAATTATTATCCTGATCCTGATAGCCGATCAGGCGCTCAAGATCTGGATCAAAACAAACATGTACCTGGGCGAAGAATTCCCGGTAATAGGTAACTGGTTCCTCATTCATTTCGTTGAAAATAACGGTATGGCTTTCGGCTTTGAGTTTGCCGGTGAATACGGCAAAATGTTTCTGAGCATCTTCCGGATCATTGCCGTTACAGCCATCGCCTGGTATCTGCTTAAGCTTGTCAAAAAAACAGAGGTTCCCATGGGCTTCGTCGTTTGTGTGTCGCTGATCCTCGCGGGGGCCATTGGCAATATCATCGACAGCGCTTTTTACGGGGTGATCTTCAGCGACAGTTACGGACAGGTGGCGACCCTGTTCCCGGGAGAGGGCGGTTATTCTTCGTTCCTGCACGGGAAGGTGGTCGATATGTTCTATTTTCCGCTGATATCCGGGCATTATCCGCAGTGGTTGCCTTTTATCGGAGGAGAGGAGTTTTTGTTTTTCAGGCCCGTGTTCAATATTGCAGACTCGTCCATTACCATCGGGATCTTCAGCATTATCCTTTTTCACTGGAAGTTATTCAGTAAGCTGGATAAAAAGGAAGAAGAAAAGCACGATGAACAGGTGGTTGAAGAGACATAGCTCAGGCTGAATTTTAGTTTTTTATTTGTGTATTTTCACACAATATTGTAAACTTGCAGTCCCGAAAACACAGGCTATCCGTTTTTTACCGGTAGCCGGAAAACCGGGAGCAAACAGAAGAAATTTTAACAGGACATATTCAGGGCCCATAGCTCAGTTGGTTAGAGCACCTGACTCATAATCAGGGAGTCACTGGTTCAAGCCCAGTTGGGCCCACAAGCAAAATCAAGCACTTGCAATTTAATTTGTAAGTGCTTTTTATTTGCAGGTTCATGACTTCGTTTCGGAACCCGTTCATGCTCCGTCCGGGGCGGTTGCATCGCGTGTCCCAAAAGTTTTTAACTTTATGGCTTTTGTTAAAAGGTTTAAAAAAAAGGAGGAAATCAACGATGTCACAACTTACACCCGAAATGAAAGAGATGGTTATGAGCCAGCAATGTTTCCATGCGACGGTCAGTAAAGAGGGAATGCCCAACAATGCCCCCAAACGTTCGACCCGTGTTTTCGACGATGAAACGCTGATTTTTAGTGAAGGCACAGGAGGGAAAACCTATCAGAATATTTTGGACGGATCAAAAGTTGCTGTGGCTGTGGTGAACCGCGAAACCATTGATGGATACCGCTTTATTGGCACTCCTGAAGTGTTGACACAAGGTGAGATTTACGAAGAATCTGCAGAAATGTCACTTAAGGCCGGAAGGCCAAAGCCAAAAGCAGTGATCCTGATTCATATTGACGAAATTCACAGCCTGAAACCAGGGCCCATGGCAGGGAAAAGAATTGGTTAATTGAAGCTGAAGGCCGCTCATTCGGGGAGGTTCGAATTTCCCTTGTTTGACGGCTACTGCCAATATGGCTCCGCTCTGTACGAATGCAACAAAGGCTTACATCGCTCCATATATCATGCCTGAAAGAGTGGCCATTGCCACCACCAGCGCTACATAGACGGCTGTTTTTTGGGTTCCCATCACGCCGCGGATAACGAGCATATTGGGCAGGGAAAGCGATGGCCCGGCCAGAAGCAAAGCCAGAGCGGGGCCTTTGCCCATCCCCGAAGCGATTAATCCCTGCAGAATAGGAACCTCGGTGAGGGTGGCAAAATACATAAACGCGCCAACCACCGACGCAAATAAATTGGAAAAGACGGAATTCCCGCCTACCAGCGCCGAAATCCATTCATTGGGAATAACACCTGCAATGGTCTTGCCGTCATGGGTGGAACCTAAAAGAAATCCCGCCGTAACCACGCCAACAGCCAGCAATGGCAATATTTGTTTGGCAAATTCCCAGGTAGAAAGCGTCCATTCCCTGTTGTCCCGATCATTTTTGTCGAGAAGGGTAATGATGCTAAGCGAACCGATGCCAACCAGCATTGGAAGCAGTGGACCCAGTTTTTGATTTCCAATGAAAGCGGTGGCAAGGAAGGCTGATGCGGCCGTAGCCAGGATGGCTGCGAGCACCCATTGCCAGTTGATTTTCAGGATATAGATCAGAGATCCCGCCAGCAGCAGGCCAAAAATGCCCGTGATGTACCACTTATAAGCCCAGATAGCATGCCAGATGCTCGAGGTATCACCTTCGGAAGGGGCTCCCCAATTGGCAAAGACCAGGATCAGGATCAGCGTGAAAAAATGAAAAGAGGTCTGCCACATCGGTCGCTTTTCCTCCGGTGAATTCAGATTCATCTGTTGCTCTTTTTTCTCTTTTTCCTCTTTCCGGTAGATGAGCGACATCGTTGAGCCAATAATTATGCTGAAGGCCACTGCTCCGATTGTCCGGGCAACTCCCATTTCAAAGCCGAGGATTCGTGCGGTGAGAATAATGGCCAGGATGTTGATCGCCGGTCCGGAGTAGAGAAATGCAATGGCGGGTCCCAAACCGGCCCCGCGTTTATGAATACTCGAGAATAAGGGCAAAATAGTACAGGAACATACCGCCAGGATCGTTCCCGAAACTGAGGCAACGGTATACGCAAGCCATTTCTTCGCATTGGCTCCAAAATATTTCAGCACAGAACCCTGGCTGACAAAGACCGAAATCACGCCTGCAATGAAAAAAGCAGGGAGCAGACAAAGCACCACGTGTTCGCGGGCATACCATTTTGCCAGGTCGAGCGCGGCGGCTAATGCCGTGTTAAAGCGGGGGCTCTCGATGGGAAGAAAAAATGCAAATGCAAAAATAATGAGCGTCCAGACAAGGATTTTTATTTCTTTTTTCAGTTCCATTTTAATTTTTGTTAACGATCACTGATGAACGTAAGTGTTCAGGTATTTAATCATTTTCCGCGACTGGTAAAGCCTTAACCTGAATTTGGACTTTGCCCCGCTTAATCAAGATATTCGCAAAAAGACGAACAATAAAATCAAATTTTTAAAAGTAAACCCGGATAATATAATACATACCGGTCAGAATGAATAATACTGCAATGAACCGCCGGAACCAAAGCTCGAATGCCTTTATTTTGTTGTAAGCGCTTCCGATACCGGACAGTGTGTATGCCAGTAGCCAGGCAAAGAAGATAACCGGGATCCCGGTGGCCAGCGCAAAAATAACGGGTAAATACAAGCCGGACGCACTGGTTATAGTCATCGGCACGAGCATGCCAAAATACAGAACCCCGCTGTATGGGCAGAATGCCAGCGCAAAAACCAGTCCC
>JBFXKJ010000319.1:0-4328 GCA_050173895.1 Mangrovibacterium sp.
GGCGTTGAATGCTTAGAACCGGCTTTCAAAATTTGTTTTAATTCTATTATACTAACTATGAGAAAAAAGATTTTTCTTTTCACCTTTCTGCTCACGATAGTGGGAACCTATTCATTTTCACAAAATGCCAATGAGTTTGAATCATTTTTGTCCGGTTATAAAGCGATAGCGGAAACGACAGGACGGGTTGAGGGATCAATCTACGCCGATGCTTCTAAAAGCCCTGAAGAGAGGGCAAAAGATTTGATTTCCCGAATGACCTTTGACGAAAAAGTGCGGCTGACGGGAGGATGGACCGGAAATAAGGTTCGCGGTAGTTTCAATATGCCTGGGGTTGAACGCTTGGGTATTCGACCGGTAACCATGGCCGACGCATCCCAAGGCATACGGAAAATCCCTTTCCCCTCGAAGGAAGATGAATCCGGAACGTCCTTCCCCAGTCTGTTGGCATTGACTTCGACCTGGAATCCGGAGTTGGCCCGGCAGTACGGAAAGGCGATTGGAGAAGAGTGCCGTGCTTTGGGCATCGACATCCTGTTGGGGCCGGGTATGAATTTTTATCGCTTGCCTACCGGGGGACACCATTTTGAGTACCTGGGGGAAGATCCTTACCTGGCAACTCCTATCGCAACAGCGTATATTCTTGGTCTGCAAAGCCAGAAAGTGATTGCAACACCCAAAGTAGTTCTGGCCAATGAACAGGAGTTTGTTCGTCACATTGCCAACTGCCTTGTCAGCGAGCGGGCCATGCGCGAAATTTATTTGCCTCCCTGGAAATCGGCGATTGAAAAGGCTGATGCCAAAGCCATCATGATGGGTAATAACTTAGTGAACGGTATTCCGTGTGCAGCACACAAACCGCTAATTACCGATATTTTCAGGGATGAATACGGTTTTAAAGGAATTGCCATGACCGACTGGCAAAACATGAACTATTTCCCATCCATGCGACATTTAATCCTCGAATCAGGGATTTCCCTATTGATGCCTGCCAACCAAAATTTTGTCAACCACATTGATGAACTGAAAAAGAATGGGCAGTTTAATCAGGCAGACTTTGAAAGTAAGCTGGATAAAATGGTGTATTACAACCTGCTTCCCTTATTTCAACTGGGTGTTTATGACCGGGGGCCGATTGACGAAAGCTTTCAGAAAACGATCAATGAGCACAAGGATTTGGCTCGCATAGTCGCCGAGGAGAGCATGGTGCTCCTGAAAAATGAAAAATCCATTCTTCCGCTAAAAGCAGGAAGTAAAAATATACTGCTGACTGGAGCAGACGAAACTCACTCAGCCAAGGGAAGCGGATTTGTTAAAGGATTCGACCACACCAGCTACAAAGATGGACTTCAGCGGCTTTACGGAACCGGAATGACTTACATGCCAATACCTACGGAGGCCGAAGTAAAACAGGCCGAAGTCGTTATATTTCTCTTGAACAAAGAAGCGGGCGAAGGCGGCGATGTGCCCTATGAAAAGCCTCAGAATCAATTAAAGCAGTTGCGTCAGATCCTTCAGTGGAATCCGAATACGATTGTGATTGTTAATGCTTCGAATTCCATGCCGATGGACTGGGTTGAGCGTGCAAGGGCTATTTTGTGGGGATTTTTTCAGGGGCAGGAACGCGGGAATGCGTTGGCCAATATTTTGTCGGGAAAAGTAAATCCTTCCGGAAAGTTAGCTTTCAGCATTGAGAACAAATACGAAGATTCGGTTGATCCGGATTACAATTTAATTTGTGGAAAACCGTACTGGCGAGGCGACAATTCCTACAAAGACTATTGGCTGAATGGAAAAAAGGTGACCATTCCTGGTTTTTCAGACTGTGTGGAACCTGGGGAGCTGGTCGATGTGCCTTATGGCGAAGATATTTTTGTCGGCTATCGCTGGTACGATAAGCAGAATATTCCGGTTTTGTTTCCGTTTGGGTACGGTCTTTCCTATACCAAATTCCGTTACAGCAGGTTGAAGGTCGATAACCACCTTTCAGAGGGAGGGCAGCTTCAGGTTTCTGTGAGCGTAAAAAACACAGGAAAAGTAAAGGGAAAAGAAATCGTTCAGTTGTACATCTCCGACCCCGATGGGAAAACGAACGACCGGCCGGTAAAAGAGTTAAAAGGTTTTTCCAAGATTGAGTTGAACCCCGGTGAATCAAAAGAGGTGGTTCTGGAGCTTTCGCGCGATGATTTTGCTTTTTGGGATGTGCCAGCAGATCAATGGAAGATCAAACCCGGTAATTATGAAGTTAAAGTAGGCGCTTCGAGTCAGCAACTGAAACATACTGCGCTGATAAAGTTTTAATTCTGCGCAAGAGATTACAATAGCAATGGAGAGTAAATAGCTGGCTCCACGCGATGAGACTGTTCCGGCCTGGCCGTCATTAACAAAAAAAGATAAAGCAGATTTTGCTTTGCGAATGGCCATTTATACGGCCCATGTCGATGCATGGATCAGGGAATTGGACGGATCTGAACATGCCAGGTCCGGCCTCAGACTGCTTTGTCAAGTTGAATTGAAAGAATTATAGTTACGTTACCGAAGAAGAATATGAAAAAGAAACAACTAATCGATTATGGGCTTGGATTGTTGCTGGTGGCAGGATCTTCCGGCGGAACCGCGCAGGCTGAGGATGAGGAGGGAACCAAGCCCAATGTCCTGTATATTATCATGGACGATATGAACGACTGGGCTCAATATCTGGGTGGCAATGTTCAGGCAAAAACTCCCAATCTGGATCGTTTGGCCGCACGGGGAGTCAATTTTTCAAATGCTTACGCTGCAGTTCCTTTGTGCAATCCTTCGCGTACATCTATGTTTACCGGAATACAGCCATTTGTGACCGGGGTGTACAACAACAACCAGGTACTGGCTGATTCTCCGATCGCAAACAACAGCCTGATAATGCCGCAGCACTTCAGAAATAATGGATACTTCACGCTGGCAGCCGGTAAGCTTTTTCACACCAAGCCATCTGCTGACGTGATGCAAAGAATGTGGGATGATAAACAATCCATTGATGGTGGATACGGTCCCTTTCCGGAGGGAAAACAGTTGGCTGAAAAAATGGAGAATAAGTGGTTCGCTATTGGAGAATGGACAGGGCCTGATACGGATTTCCCGGATGTCAGGAATTCCAATCGGGTGATTGATTTTCTAAATCAAAAGCACGAACAGCCTTTTTTCGTCGCCATGGGGTTTTACAGGCCCCACACACCCTGGACAGCGCCGAAGCGTTATTTTGATTTGTACAAGCTTGAAGATATCAGGCGGCCGCATATTTTGGAAGATGATTTGGCCGACATACCAGCTTATGCAATTGAGCAGTTTATTGGTGAGCGACAAATTGAAAAGCAGAAATGGCTGCGCGAAAATGGCAACTACTGGGAGCAAATGATAAGAGCTTATCTGGCTTGTGTGAGTTTTGCTGACGATCGGATTGGGATGATTTTGGATGCACTGGATCAATCGCCCTATGCCGATAATACCTGGATTGTTTTGGTTGGTGATAACGGTTTTCATCACGGAGAGAAAGAACGCTGGGCAAAATCGGCCTTGTGGCGTGAAGCCTGTCATGTTCCGCTAACTGTGGTTCCCCCCCGGGATATGAAAGGAATAGCGCCTGCACTGTGTACGGCAGCCGTAAGTTCCATCGATATTTATCCAACCCTGATTGACGCATGTAATTTGCCTCCAATTGAGAATCAGTTGGCAGGAAACAACTTGATGCCCCTGATGAGAAATCCGGATCGGCAATGGAATAAACCTGCTCTGTCAAGCTTTTTACCCGGAAATTTCACAGTCCATTTTAACAAGTGGAACCTGATTCAATATGCCGACGGTTCACGTGAATTGTACGATGTGGAAAACGATGAAAATGAATTTACGAACCTGGCTGAGAAACCAGCCTACAAGGCCATTGTTGATTCCCTCGCCAGCTATGTTCCCGAAAAATGGCATCCCGGGATAAAACCAATACCCGCCAGTCGCAAGCTCCCGGCGCGCCGAAGGAACGCTAACCAACATATAAACGAATAAAACATTTTCAGCATGCAACCAGAAAGACATTTATTTTTTTAAAGCGATTTCCCTGGGTTTTGTTTGTAAACACCTTTGAAAATGAAGAATAACCATTACTTTTGAAGGTCTGGTTTTATTTAATTAATGATTTTTGATTGATTTTGAACAAACTAACCTGCAGAAAAGTGAATTCTGGAACTGAATATACTGATGATAATTTGGTTGCTTTACTTCAAAAAGGCGATGAGCAGGCGTTTAAGTCACTTTTTAAAAAATACGGTACCCGACTGTATCAATTCTCCTTGAAATAT
>JBFXKJ010000320.1:0-4326 GCA_050173895.1 Mangrovibacterium sp.
TATTTAATCGTCTTGATCCTGTTATCTTTCAACAATCTGCTGTTTAAAAATCGCTTTTCGGGGCTGGTGGGTTATTGACAATAAATATGTATTTTTAAACCAGGTTTTATTGAACAGGAAGTCCCGCGGAAATATCTTTCTGCATTTTGGCAGGAAGGAAGTGAAGGAACTCCTGTTAAACACGTTCCTTTTCAACTTTTTGGGAATAGTTTTTGTTTAAGAAACGTTATTTAAATACAAAACGGAAATAAATATGGATTCTCAATTCTCACCAAGGATAAAAGATGTTCTCACCTATAGCCGTGAAGAGGCTATCAGGCTTGGGAATGATCAGATTGGGCTGGAACATATTTTTCTGGGAATTTTGAGAGACGGAGAAGGGATTGCAATTGATATGCTTTCCAATTTGGGAGTGAATTTATCAGAAGTGAAACAAGCTGTTGAAAACATACTCCGCACAGATAAGGAGATTGACTCACAGGCCTCCATTCAACTCTTAAAATCAGCAGAAAAAGCATTGAAGCTGGTCTATCTGGAAGCCAGGGCTTTAAACAGTCCTACGATCAGTACCGGTCATTTATTGCTGGCAATTTTAAAGGATAAAGACAGCAGGATTGCACATTTGTTGAATGACTTTCATGTGAACTATTATATCTTAAAATCAAGACTGGAAGATTACAAACAGCCGGAAGACAAAGCCGATTTCGGGGAAGAGGACGACGACATAGACGATCCGTTCTCAAAATCGAATGCGCCTGGTTCATCCAAGAAACCCGGGGCAGCCAAGTCGGAAACGCCGGTGCTTGATAACTTTGGTATAGACATCACCAAGGCGGCTGAGGAAAACAATCTTGATCCGATCGTGGGGAGGGAAAAGGAAATCGAAAGGTTGGCCCAGATCCTCTCCCGCAGGAAGAAAAACAATCCCATTCTGATCGGGGAACCCGGCGTCGGAAAGTCGGCCATTGCGGAGGGTCTGGCCTTGCGGATCGTGCAAAAGAAAGTATCGCGCGTGTTATTTGACAAGCGTGTGGTCAGCCTGGATATTGCGTCGATCGTAGCCGGAACAAAGTACCGCGGGCAGTTTGAGGAACGGATGAAAGCGATTCTGAATGAGCTCTCCAAGGTGAATAACGTGATTCTTTTTATTGATGAGATTCACACGATCGTGGGTGCCGGTGGAGCCACCGGTTCGCTCGATGCGGCCAACATGCTGAAGCCGGCGCTGGCCCGGGGTGATATCCAGTGTATTGGCGCCACCACACTCGATGAATACCGTCAGCAGATTGAAAAAGACGGTGCGCTGGAAAGGCGTTTTCAAAAAGTGATGGTAGAACCGACCTCGGTGGATGAAACGATCGAAATCCTCAATAATATCAAACAACGGTATGAGGACCATCACAATGTCTACTATACGAAGGAGGCGATCGAAGCCTGCGTAAAACTCACTGCCCGATACATTACCGACCGTTTTTTGCCCGACAAGGCGATCGATGCGCTGGACGAATCGGGCTCAAGGGTTCATATTTCAAATATCAATGTACCTGAACGCATCATCAAGCTGGAGCAAAAGATCGAAGCGACACGCGAAGAAAAAATAAAGGCTGTAAAGAGCCAGAATTTTGAACTGGCGGCCAGCCATCGTGACAAAGAAAAGAACCTGCTTCAGTTGCTCGATCAGGAAAAGGAATCCTGGGAAAAGGAGTTGCTCAGCCATCGGGAACTGGTGAATGAAGACAAAGTGGCAGAAGTTGTTGCCATGATGTCGGGCGTGCCTGTCCAGCGAATCGCCCAGGCAGAAGGAAAAAGACTGATGTATATGGGCGAGAAACTCAAAGGCAGTGTGGTTGGGCAGGACGAAGCGATCAGAAAGATTGTCAAGGCCATCCAGCGTAACCGCGCCGGGCTGAAAGATCCGAATAAGCCGATCGGCTCTTTTATTTTCCTGGGGCCCACGGGTGTCGGGAAAACCCAGCTTGCCAAAGTCATCGCTCAGTACCTGTTCGACAGCCATGATGCATTGATCCGGATCGACATGAGCGAATACATGGAGAAATTTTCGGTTTCCCGCCTGGTGGGTGCGCCTCCGGGATATGTAGGTTATGAAGAAGGAGGACAACTGACGGAAAAGATAAGGCGTAAGCCCTACGCGGTGGTGCTGCTCGATGAAATCGAAAAAGCACATCCGGATGTGTTCCACCTGTTGCTGCAAATGCTGGATGAAGGAAGGCTCACCGACAGCCTTGGCAGGAATATCGACTTCAAGAATACAATTATTATCATGACCTCGAATATCGGTTCCCGTCAGCTTAAAGAGTTCGGAGCCGGAATCGGGTTCAACACCCGAAATAAGTCGGCCGAAGATGAAACAGAACATGCCAAATACATTGTCGAAAAAGCGTTGAAGAAGACCTTTGCCCCGGAATTTCTGAACAGGGTTGACGATGTGATCATGTTCAACGCCCTCTCGAAGGAAGATATCCACAAGATCATCGATATTGAACTGAAGGGGCTTTACGACCGGGTGTCTGCCCTGAACTACAAGCTCAAGATTTCGCGGGCAGCCAAGGAATTCATTGCCGATAAAGGATATGACGTCCAGTTTGGCGCCCGGCCACTGAAGCGGGCAATTCAAAAATACCTGGAAGACGAAATGGCAGAAGTGATCATCCGGGCTTCGATTTCAGAGGGAGATACGGTTTCGATCGGATTCGACAAAAAGAACGAGAAGATCAAGATCCGTATTCTCGGGACACCGCAAAATGCCTAAATGATGTAAATCAGATAAAGACCCGGTTTAGCCGGGTTTTTTGTTATACCTGCTGCGGGTATTTTGGTTCCTTATGCTCTTCCCGGTCAAAATTCATCAGAATTCTGTTTTTCGGAAGATGCTGCGGATATTTTTGCTGAATGAAGGTAATCAGGCCCTCTCTGATCTTTACCCGCAGGTCCCAGGAGAGCGATGAATTGGATGAACTGACTAAAACCCGGAGTTCAATTACATGATCGCGGATGTCGGTCACCTGAAGATTACAAACCTTTTTATCCCATTCGGGAATATCCTTTACCATTCGCTCCAGCTCGTCCCTGAGTGCCTGGACCGGGAATGCATAGTCGACATAAATAAAGGCCGTTCCAAGGATCTCTGTGGTTGTCCGGGTCCAGTTTTGGAAAGGTTTGGTAATAAAATAGTTAATTGGCACAATTAAGCGGCGCTGGTCCCAGATCCGGATGACCACATAGGTCAGGGTTATTTCCTCGACCCTCCCCCACTCATTTTCAACGATCACGACATCATCGATCCGGATGGGTTGGGTAAAGGCGAGCTGAAATCCGGCCAGAAACATGGAGAGGCTTTGCTGAGCCGCGAAACCGATGATGACACCTGCAATACCCGCGCTGGCGAGCAGGCTCAGACCTACCTGACGGATCCGGGGAAATGTAAGCAGGACGATGGCAAATGCGATGAGCATAACCACCGCGGTGAGCACGCGCTCAATCATCACCAGTTGGGTCTGCATTTTACGGGCTTTCAGGTTATCGGAAAGGGAAATATCGTATCTGGCCATCACGATCAGGCGGATGCTCTTGATTCCGATCATCAGGAGCCACGCAATCACGACCGTATAGCAAATGGAAATCAGGATATGGGAATCAAACGGTAAATTTGTCAGCGGCAGGGAAACCGATATAAAGGTAATGGTGATCAGGATACCTACCGGGATGATCATTTTTCTCAGGAGGCGCAGCCAGATATGTTCATGCCGCTGCCGCCGGATGAACCGCCGGAGAAACCGGTAAATTAAAAATGCCAGGAACAGCCCGGCGATAACACTTCCTGCCTGAAGCAAAATAGTTTGCAGATCTTCCATGCGCTTTTATTCTTTCATTCCACCTGGTAAACGAAGCGGCCACCTTCTGTTTATGTAAAGGAATGAGAGGCGCAGATTGTTTAATTTTTCCGGCTTAAATAGCGAATGGCCATCAGGCTGATGTCATCCACCTGAGGATTCGATCCCCGGAAAACATTAAGACTGGTTGATATCCGGTTAACTACCTCCTCTGCCGACAACTCCATCATGTTACTGATATTCTCTTCCAGCCGCTCCACACCGTAAGAATTATCTGACGCATCCTTACAGTCAGTAACCCCGTCTGTATAGAGGACCAGCATATCCCCTTCCCGGAGGACGACTGTTTCGCCCGAATAGCTCTTTCCGGGGTAGATCCCGATGGGAAGGCCATGAGCCGAATCGAGCTGACGGAGCTTGCGATCGGAAGTGACCAGAAACGGATAATTGTGCGCGGCATTGCAATAATTTAAAA
>JBFXKJ010000321.1:0-4277 GCA_050173895.1 Mangrovibacterium sp.
AAGTAGCATTCCACGATTTCCGGTCCGATATCGGTCAGGGTGATCATGCCCATGATCAGGTGCTCATGATCGCGTAGCCATTGTTTCACATCGCCGTCATAGTCATCCGGATTAATATCGTCAGCGATCATCGCATCCATCTGGGCATCGGTAATGGTTCCCGTATAAAATTGATGCAGGTCGTTCAGGCTTATCCCCAGCTTCTGAACGGCCGGAAGCAGGCTCATCCCTGGGTTGATAAAATTGGTTTTGAGCAGGGCGACCAGATCTTCATAACTGATGCCGGTGCGGCGACAGAATGCTTTTCCATTGGCAATTGCCGCATTGAGCTGGGCAATCGTGTTGTTTTCAGGCTCTCCGAAATATTCCGGAAGCTTTTTATAACTGAGGTCGGTAAGCGTGTTATATTCGTCGTTATTCAGGTTCAGCGCCTCTTTGCGCGATGCCAGGGCGTCAGAAAAGACCGACAGCATCGTTTCAAGCGTCACATCCCACATCCGAAACAGCAGCCGCAATGCTTCAAGGGGCTGGTGGAAGGGGAGATGATATGGAAATACTTTCTTTTTCAGTTCTTCACAGGCGGCCTCGTTCACATATTGGGGTTCCGCCAGCAGTTCCGCCTGACTGGCTCCTTCGGACACATCATTCCCTTTCAGGCCGGTCAGATTTCCGTTTATGATGTAGTATTCCAGGATCTCGTTCACCAGGTCGATATAGGGCTGGGCTATGTTGGTATTCTCGCACGAAAGCCTGATGTTCTCAATGTCCGGTCGCCGGCTTTTCAGCACATCGATCGGATTGGACTTGGCGTGCGGAACATCCCCAAGATCGATGAACCGCAGCAGATCGACCATATAGGCGGCCGGACTTAGTACGGATTTGCAATGGTCGCAACTGCAGTAGTCCATGTTGCCGAGCAGTTCTTCGAGCGTCGGATTGGCAACGACCTCGTTTTGTTCTTTTGCCTGCTTCCCCGTAATCGAATAGATGTTGGGAAGCGACTGGGAAGTGAGGTAGCTTGTCGCGATATTCAGGGCGGCGCTGTACACCTCACTGGCCTTGTTGTAGGTCATTTCAGCTTCCTGAAGCGACGGAAATGACGCTCCGGCCTTGCTGATAAATTCCTGTTTTGTATAATGCGCAATCTGCCAGGCTGAGGTCAGTCCGGCTTTTGACAACGCGATCATCGATTCGTCCGAGGGGCTGAGTTGGTATATCCGCTCCAGCATTTTGGCCGAAGACTGCGCTTCCTTATTCAGCTGCCCAAAGCCTTCCCAGGTTTTCACCGGCTGGAAGCCGATCGTTTTCTTCGATTCATTGACATAAAAGAAATTGACGACCTCCTGTGTGGAACCATTCGCTCCAATGTTGACTTCTCCGTTTCTGATCATCTCTGCGGCAACGGCGGTCGGATAGCTCAGTTTTACCTGGTTGGCCAGATGACCCGCATACTCATCGGCAGTCAGCCCCTCCGGAACATCGTTCCCCACTATTTCTTTCCAGACCGATGGCTTATATAAACCGCTCCTGACCAGGTCAACGTCATTCTTCAGCCTGAATTTTTCATACATCCGTTTTACAAGCGGTGCATTCCGGCCGGTGAGAAAACCCAGCTTCCCGTCAAGCTGCAGGCTGGTGATCACTTCAGATGAAAAGCCTCTTTCTGCCAGCGCCGTCCAGAGTTTGGCGGATTCGTCGCCAACCCGTTTTTGCGTCTGTGCGAAGATGACCTTCTGATCGGCATTTAGCCGTAAATCGAGCATTTCGCCCATTGATGATAAGGAAAAGGATGGCTTATTGGTTAATAAATACCCTACGGAAAGATTTTCGAGCGCCCGGATTGTTTCGTCCGTATTCCCGCTGCCGGGAATAATATTTTTTTGAACTGCATTGGCCAGGATTTCTTTTGCCTGCTGCAGCGAAAGCCCCTTAACAGCATCTTCGCTGGCCGGTACGCCGGCCCGCAGAAAGGCATAAACATGAGAAGGATCTATTTTCAATGTTTCTCCCAGTTTATGTGCTGCGCCCAACATCGCCGTAATCCGGCCATCCCAGCCGGTCTTGTTTGCCAGATACGTGATATCACGGTTTTCCTGATCTTCCTTCAGCTCGCTGAGTTTCACATTGGCAAGGTGTACCCGGACATCATTTAAAATTTGGTTGAACTCCGATGCCAACCGTTCTGTTTGCGCATTCACGATCACGTCGACCGTCTCAACCGGCAACGCGTTGTACCTGACGGCTGAACGGGCCATGTTCCTTTCATCCCCTTTTTGATACGCTCTTACTTCAATGTCGGGAGCGGTGGGCACGGGATTTTTAAAACTGATGGCATATCCGCCCTGAGCATCCGTCATGACACTGCCTACCGGCAGATCCCGTTGAAGACTGATGACAAATACCTCTGCAATATAACCGGCAAGCACGGCTCCCTTGCTGTTGAGAACAGTTCCGGATACCTTGTAAAGCTTTTCATTGGCGGCTCCGGTAATGACTTCTTCCAGACTGTTCAGAAGTTCGTTCATCTTCAGGGCCGTTTTCTGGTCAACGGTCCCCCGGCGGCTTCGCCCCAGGCCCTGCTGCGCCTGGAAAATACTCACCAGTTGTGTGGTCGCCGCACCGAAAATGTTTTCTGCGATTTCGTTGCCGAGCTTTTCTTCCAGCCGGGTCAGACCATCTCCCGGAGTGGGATGAGCCGCATGCAACTCTTTTAGAATTTTATGCTTCAGAAAAAGCTGCAATGCTTTTTGAAGGTTAAGGACCTCGTTTCCCCGCTGATTGGGAAGAATCGGAAAGTTGATCTTTTCCATTTTCTTGAATTTAATTTGGATAATGAATGTATGGAATGGCAGGCAGTTTCATTTGGGACTGGCTGCCATTCCGGAAGGTGTTAGCCGATTATGATCAGGGTAATTCCCCCTTTCATTTCTCCGGTTACCCTGCTGACTGCCGAAATTTTCAGGGCTGTTGCTTCGCCGCGGGAAAGTCCCAGTTTCGGTAACCGCAGTTCGAATCCGGTTTGCTCGGATTGCCTGTTCATTTCACGGTAGGCTTTGAAAATTTCCTTCAGTTTTTCAGAATGACCATTCGGACTGTTCTTCATTTTTAAGGCTCTCATCAGGTTTGTCCAAATGCGTTTTTGCCCTTCAAAAGAGATTCCTTTCTCGTTTTTGCTGTAAAGAAAGACCGTTGAACCTCTTTTAAGCAGCCTGACTTGTGTTTTGGAGCCTTCTGTTTGTCGCAGGTTAACCTGAAGCTTTTTCAAGATCCGGCCTGCTTCAACTTCAACAGGTTTAAAATCGGCCAGAAACGGATGACGGAGTGCAAACATCTCATTGGTGGTCATCGGGACCAGGTCGATCCGGTCCATCGCGTTGGGAAGGCGAACCAGGTTGAACATGAATGCGTTTGCCTGCGCAACGAAATTCAGGTTTAATTGTCCTACATGCCGGTCGAGTTGCGGCGATAACTGGAAGTCATCGATCGGCAGGTCCACCGGTGAAAAGGAAAATACCCTTGCAAACAAGCACTTATGTCCACCGAAATGCGACGGCACGGTGTAATTTATCCCAACTTTCGTCGAGGTATAAGGGTTTACCCAGCCTGACGTGACGCCGATCTTTGTGGCAAAGCGGGTATCGAACCCTAAGGTCGGTTCACAGAGAAAAAACTCAACATTCGCCGAGGGGACAATCAAATCGCCGCGGTTCCTGAGCGTACAGGCGAAATGATAGGTTTTGCCTCCGTCGAGTAACTGGGTATAGGCGCTCAGGTCCGTGACCGGGGCCACATTCATATCGGGCGAATGCCAAAAAGGCGTGACAGACATGGGGCGCACCCCGGTATCGCCGTCATACGACCGGATGTAAAGGAATGAACTGTCGACGAACTCACCGGGAGGCTTGCGGTCCCGTTCATTCTTCCGGAAATAGGGCTGGATCTTTTCTTTGTTAAAGCGCTTGTATGCTTTTGTCTTTGCCTGCAACTCAGCAATATACTCGTTTGCTTTTTCGAGAACTTCTGATGACATAGGTTTAGATTTAAGTGATTATTGAATAAACCGTAAACGGACAATTTCATCCTGATCGGTGGGATTGGCCGGATCATCCTTTGCCCGCAGTTCCTTAGGTGAATCTGAATCCTCAATGGTTGGTGGCGTGGTGTTGTTCACCTGGCTCCAGCACATGTAGGCATAACCACGGTCGCCATCCAGATTAAAATCGGGTATGGGCTTATTGATTTTCCAGCGATCGTAGATGTTTTCTGTCAGCCTGATC
>JBFXKJ010000322.1:0-1735 GCA_050173895.1 Mangrovibacterium sp.
AGTTCGATCAGCTTTTGGTTGATCGTCATCATGTTTTCCATAAGTTTGAGCATAATATTGAGCTGCTCTCCGCTCATCGATTGAATATTGTTCTTGCCTACGATTGCTCCCGGAGAGTTATTCCCACTTTCTAAGAAGCTGCTTGGCGGAACGCTAATCAGCGTGAGGGGATCGACCTTCAGAATTTCGGCTACCTTTTGGATGATCGGCACCGTGATCGCCACTTCGCCGCGTTCGTAACGGGTGTAGGATGCTTCCTTCAGCCCCAGGCCTTCGGCTACTTCAAAGGCCTTCATTCCCCTGATCTTCCTGTACAGGGCCATGTTGCGCCCGATGGTTTTGTTTTCAAGTACCGTAAACTCGTGCTCTTCCATGTCGTTAATTGTTAGCCTGCCTGTCAGGCGATCCTGAACAATAAAATTACGAATATTTTCGATTCGGGCAACAGTGGCCTCGATTTTTTAGATTTGCGTAGTTCTCCGGTCTGTAGCGATTTCATCTTCAAAAGAACGACAACAGGTGTATTCGTATTACAAACAGATTTTATACATGAGGCAGCCGGTAAAGTGGCGGAGGTTGTATGCAAACCCGACGATCCGCAGGTGATTAAAGAAGGTGAGGGAGACGCCTGTGTTAAAGGCTTTGGAGTCGTACTCAGCCATGCACTCAAGAGATGGTGTAAAGCCGGGAGAAAGACTGATGCCCCCGAAAAAGCCGGTCAACTGATCGCTTCCGGATGTTTCGAAGCCATAACCAAGCGAGGTATAGATGTGCGCTTTTGCACAGCTAAAATGTTTGCCGGCTGCCGCGTAACATGTTTTGAAATACCGGTTCCCTTTTTCTGCTGAGGAATAGATGTCGTTGCCCCCTGCAACAACTGACGGGAGAAGCCGTCGCTCCCGGAGCAGTCTTCCCTTTAGGGCAATGGAACGGTCCTGGTTGTGGTATCCCCCGTCAGACATTTTTAATAAGGTACAGCGGTAGCTGACCTCAAGGAAGGGTAAAAAAGGTGAGATTCAGGTAATAGTTGCCGGTGTTGAAATTCAGTTTGTCGGGCATGATGGCCGCAGGTAACCAGGCACCGCCGATGATGAGGGTACCGTCGGGCTGCATCCGGGCGGTGGGGGTGTTGAGCATGCCGGTTATGCCGGCCGTAGGCTGTGCCCGGATGAGCTGCACCGGAATACCGGCGATGAGTAACATGATGAGACAGAGGTGCGTTTTCATCATTTGAAAAAATGAGGGCGTTCCCGTAGGAAATTCACAGGGAACGCCCTTAGTTCGTTAAAACTTATACCCGATGGAGAGCGATACCTCCGGTCCGTTGACCGAAACCTGGTGGTTTGTGCCCCCGACAAGGTCCTGCGTATAGCTTCCCAGGTTGTACATAAACTCCAGGCCTGCCGTGAAATGATTAAAAGTGCGCTCCATACCGATCAGGGGACCAAAGGCATAGTCCTGCCCTTGCTGCCTGGTGGTGCGGGTATCGTCTTTCCGCTTGTTGTTGATGACCAGGAACTGGCCTTCCGCACCCAAATACGGCTGCAAGCCCGCAAAACAGAATGGTTTCGGCGCATAAATGGCTGCGAGCCGGAAACGGGTGAGGCTGATCCGGAGGCTTTCAATGGCAGACTGGTCGCTTCCTTTTGCCTGATCACTCCAGTAAGAAACGCCGATCCTGGCGCGGAAGTCGCGTGGCAGGGAGAGAACGATGTGCCCGCCAACAGAAAGGTTT
>JBFXKJ010000322.1:1835-4233 GCA_050173895.1 Mangrovibacterium sp.
GATCCGGAGGCTTTCAATGGCAGACTGGTCGCTTCCTTTTGCCTGATCACTCCAGTAAGAAACGCCGATCCTGGCGCGGAAGTCGCGTGGCAGGGAGAGAACGATGTGCCCGCCAACAGAAAGGTTTCCGCCAAACCGGTCGGTTACATTCGACAAGGGTAAATAGGCGTCGTTCCAGTAGTCCATTTGCGGTTGATACCAGGACGAACTGATGCTGACACTGTAAACAGTAAAGCCAGCCGGGTTGAGCGGTGTTGAAGGATCCTGCGATTTAACGGTCGCCGCCTGTATGACCAACAGGGTAAGAAGGAGGAATGTATTTGTCTTCATAATTTCGCTTTTTTAGGATTAACTGCCTGAACCGCCTTCGTGACATTTGCCGTCTTTCCATTGGCCTCCCTTATGAACCACGCACTCGTGTTCTTCAGATGAGGGCTACCTTGCTTCGTCCGTAGCCGATTCGCTGATAGTCGGTAATTGCCGAACAACTTGAGCTTCCGGATACTTCGACTCCCAAAGCGCTCAGAATGGAGAGTCCCAGGTTGAAGCTTTTGCTGTATTCGACAGTAACGGCTTCATTGCAGGGGCCGACGATCACTTCCTCCCAGTCTGACCAGGACTCCGTTCCCCATTCAATTTTCGTATCGGAAATAAGCTCCCAGAAAGAGAAATGGGTGATCTGGACCGTTCCTGTTTTGGTGATCTCATTGACGGTGACCGGAGTCAGAACCCAGTTGCCCGCGTCGTTTACATAGCCGAAATACAAGGCCGTTTGCTTTTCGAGGACCATTTGCAGGTTATCGAGCGGAAAGCTGAAGGTGATGGGTTTGCTGAAGGCGCCTCCGCTGGAGGTGAGATAAAAGGACCGCAACGGAATACGCCCTTTCTTTTCTTCGATCCTTCCCTGCGACAGGGCAGTAGGAACTTCGGTAATACTCACGCTGGTGTTTGACTGGACGCATCCTTTGGGGAAATAGACGCTTGTTTGGCTGTCGACCGAATAGGTTTTGTCGCTGGCGCTTTCGACGACGAAAGACGAATTGATTTTTGTGAGGATTAGTTCCTCCTCGTAAAACCAGCCGCAAACGTCACAGTCGAATTCGACGACCACGCGATGTTCGCATCCTACGTATCCTTCTTTACTGAGCGTGAAGGTATAGTTACCTTCTTCTGAAACGGGGTACGTGATGCTTCCGTCTTTTTGCAGCGTCTCGGGTGATTGATCGTCCTTTTTGATCTGGACCGATATGCCCGACAACGAATTGCCGTTTTCGTCCAGAAAATGAAGCGCGATGACTTTTTGCTGAAAGTCATTGTAAACAGGATCGTCGATCGGCTCGACGTCGCGCTGGCATCCCTGCAGAAAATACAGGATGAGCGTAGCAAGAAGGAGCAGCGTAGCAAAGGCTGCAATGATGATTGGTTTGTTCATTTTTGTGATGGCTTTAAGAGTGCATTTTTGATAAACAGGGGGTTGATAAACCTTTGAGAACGGTTTTGGTCGGGACGGGTTTCATAGTACCGGCCTAAATAAAACTCGGTACCGGCGTTGTACTCCCAGTCAAAATAACGGGGCGGGACGATTCGCAGCGCATGCTTCCGGCTTCGCTTTCGCGGCGGCAAGGGCGCTGCAAAATGAAAGCCTCCGTTGAGGTTGCCGCCGCTATGCATGGCATAAAACCCAACGGACGTAGCCCCGAAATGGCGGGTGCAGTCGGCCCTGAAACCGTAATCACGATTGATATACCGTCCGTAACTCACATCGAACTGAAGGCTAAAGCGCGGGTAGTAGTGCCCTACGCGGACAAACCATGTGAGACGGTCAATGGCCGATGTGCGCCATTGTTGGTGGTAGAAGTACGAGCTGCCGGTAAGCCCGGCATTGAATGCCGTTTCCCACCGGGGGTTCTTTAGCGGACGGATGAACGTGAGGTCGGCACCGTAACGGTTGGCATTGAAGTTGCCAACAACAAAGCGCCCAAACCAACGGCGGGGAACGTGCAGTTCCTGGGCAAGGGTGACAAACCCGGGCCGGATGAAGTCGCCTTCATAGCTCAGATCGTTTTTTAGCGGGAAAATAACCTGGCCGGTGAACTGCATCCCCGGTTCTGACTACCCGTACGTTTTCAAAGCCGGCGGCTGCAAGATTGCCCGTCAGGCTGGTCTGGTCCTGGGCACCGGCAGGTATTCGCGGACAAATGAGGGTCAGAAAGGCAAGAGAAACAAACATGTTGATCTGCATAGCCGATTTGCTGATGTTGACGTAGGGGCGCCGGACGTACATATTGCCGGAATGGCAATGAGCGCGCAGGATGATGTTAGCAGGAGCAATGAAGGATCACTATCCTGTCGCACAAATCGTCCGGCTCACTTGTCCTGAATCCAATTTTCCTGGGAG
>JBFXKJ010000323.1:0-4226 GCA_050173895.1 Mangrovibacterium sp.
CCGTATTTTCCCTTTAAAGCGATTCAGTGTCTCCAAAGTGTGATCTGTGCTGGCGATGTTCACAACCAGAACCTCATAATTCAGATGGTATTGGTGATTAATTGCACTCTCTATTGATTTTCGAAGCGTAGCGGCATTGTTGTATGTCGGAATGACTATCGAAAACAGCATAATGATTGTTTAAGTTTTTTGAATGAGCCTGGTGTAGGGATCTTTGTAAGAAAGAAAACCTTACCAGGTGATCATCTTACCAAATAATTTCCAGCTGTTCCTGTTAAAAAGGTTCAGGGGTTTGTGCGCCACATAAACGATCAGATTTTTAACGAGGTAACCTCTGGAAACGAGACCTGCTTTCATAAAAGCGAGATAGGTTTCGAAATTGCTGGTGCCGGAACTTCTCACGTAGCTGATGAACAGCTTTCGTTCATGATCGGTGATGATCTTCAGGAAGCGGTTCACCGCTTCTGTTGCGGAGCTGAGCCATTCTTTGGTCGCGAGTTCCACTACGGTGCTGGCGAATTCGCGGATATAGAAGATGTGTCCGGTCATTTCAAATTCAAAATGTTTGAGAACCAGCCTCCACAATACGATCATATCGATCGGTGCGACACGGTGTTCCACGTAAATAAAGCCGCCTGCCTCCTGAAAGCTTGCTCTGCTGTAACAGGTTCCCGTAGGTGCAAGCCCTCCTGCAAAAAAGGCTTTGAAGCAGTCGGGCCCGGCGCAGATCTGGTCGAGCAGGAGATCCGTTTTCCGCCAGTTATAATAGTAGTCGCGGTACATGCTCCTTCCCCATACGACGTATTTTTTCGGGAAGCCTCTTTTTGAAAGGATCCGGTAAAACTTTGTAAGGGCGTCGGGCAGCAGCCTGTCGTCGGAGTGGCAAAAAACAATGTAGTCGCCTTTGGCCTCCCTCAGGCAATTATTGTGGTTTTCGGCCGGGGTGACAGTGTCGGGATTGATCAGCACACGAATTTTGCCGGCATAGTCATCCAGAATGTCCTGTGTATTGTCGGTGCAGTGATTATTGGATACCAGCACCTCATATTCCATGTCAAAATCCTGGTTAATGCAGCTTTCCACTGCTGCTCTGATCACATGCCCGTTGTTATAGGTTGGGATAGCGATTGTGAAAATCATAGTTTTCTGAAATTGTCGTTGTTCATGTTTCGTTATTCCAGACAAATCAATTCCGGCTGAAGCCCTCTTTCTTCAAGCATTTTGCTGATTTCACGCCTGTAGATCCCGTTCATGATCAGGACCACATCGGGTTGAAGTTCCTTCAGTGTGTCGGGAGAGATGTACTGGATGCCGATGCCGGGAATAAAATTGCCCTGCATGTGCGGGTTAATGTCAACGACATGTCTGATGAGTTTCAGATCATCAAACTGGGAGAGGAAACCGACCGATTTGGAACCTCCGCCCCAGATCACCACATTTTTGTTTTCCTGCTTATATCCTGTCAGTTTTGTTCTCCACATAGAGAGGTGGTTGTTGATCTTGACTACGAAGTTGTCCACATGTCTTCTGAGGTCTTCCACGCTTTCCTCGAGCGGGTGGATGAACCCGGACCTCTGCGCCGACGGACGGGCCTCGATAAACAGGTATTGTTTGTCATATTCCAGATAAAGGTCCAGAACTTCGAAATTGTTCCTTCTGAAAAGACGGCCCAGCGATCCCGGCGAAAAATAGGAGCAATGTTCGTAAAAAATATCCCAGAAAGCGCGGATATCAAGAATGCGAATCACATTGGGAACCTCAAAAAATACGGTGACTTCCTTTTCATCAGCAATCGATCGCCTGACCGTTGAAAGAAACCTGTTGGTAGCTGGAATATGTTCCAGCGTGTGCCGACAGGTGATCATGTCTTTTGGAAGGTCTTTATGCTTTACGGAATAGAATTCCGGTATGAACCTGAGGTTCGGGTTGGGGTGTATCCGGCCCGGCACAAAGGCAGGGTCGATGCCGATGCCCCTGTTATTACCCAACTCGCAGACCAGGCTGAGAAAATCGCCTTTGCCGCAGCCAATTTCAACCACATCTTTCCCGATGACCTGGTATTTTTCAATAACCCGCTTTGACACATTGCTGATAAACTGCATAAAGGTGGTCGAGTATCCCTGCTGGTCCTCATAACCATGGGTGTAATGGTTGAGCCGCGTATCGAAGATGCTGTTGAAGATAAATCCGCAGTCAGAACAAAATGCAAGGGAAATATTTCTTCTGGGAATGGAAATCGCTTCCTGATAGCTTTTGATCGTAATCAGGCTTTTACTTGGTGCGTTCCTTATAAAGAAAAAATCGTCAATGTTTTTTCCCAGGCAATTGGGGCAACTGAGTCTTTTCATAGGATGTGTGATTTTAAACGGTAAATGTTCGTCATATATGAATCTTAAAAATAGTTAGGATCAAAATCTTTGAACGGGCCGGAGCCCGTTCAGTTTTAATGTGCAGTATTGTTATCCATCAGTCAGCCGGAGCCCGTGGAGGAGAGCGATACGGGAAATAATTCCTGCTGCTCCAGCCAAAGGCGATAGGCCAGGCTCCCTTCCGGAATTTCGACATCCGCGAAAGTGATCACCTCGTCGGCTGCGATATCCCGTTTCAGGCGGCATCCATGTGCCAATCCGATCGGCAGGAGATTTTCGTTCCTTGCCGTGTCATAATTTTCGCAAAGTCCATAGGTCATGAACTGCCCCAAACCATCCAGGATAGCTCCTGCTTTCAGCGGGACCTTGGCGGCGGTGATGACTTCTACCATTGGTCCGCTTAAGGGTGTGAGCGTCGCGTCTTTGAAGAGGATGGCCCTCGCCACTGTAAAAGGTACCTCGAAATGGCAAAGATGATAGGGGGTGTAAAAAAGATAGAGCGGACCTTCCCCAAGCTTGTACAGGTTCAGGTAATGCTGCTGAATGGGATCATCATGTGTTCCCAGGACGAAAACTCCCGGCCCCGGCTGCGCTCCCACCACATAATCGACCATACCGTTCCCCCGGCTAAGCTGTTCATAAGGATACAGCAAATGTGCCACATCCTGAAGCATTGTCCCGGCTTCGACTTCAGGGCCGTACATGCCCCGTTTCCCTACGCGCATCCCTGTGGCATTGGCCACGATGGCTTGTTCGAAGGAGATCTTGGTGCCATCGGCAAAAGAAGTGACCATGTTGACATTCTGTCCCCATTTGTCGGCGAAGCCTTGTTGGGTTTGAGGATTTCGGTAAGGATCGTGCAATCCTTTGATATTCCCGCAAAGCACAGGTTTTACTCCGATCCCTTTCACAAAACGGAAAAGGTTCATTTCAACGCCGGGTTGATCGCCGTCTGCCCCCGTCAGAATGACTCCTTCTTTTTCAGCATATTTTTTAAGAACCGGACCGATGGTGCCGTCGACTTCGGCGTTCATCAGGATCACATGCTTTTTATAGCTGAACGCTTTCAGAATCAGGCGTGCCGCGAACTCGACAGCCCCGGTGGCTTCAATGACCGCATCAATTCCATCCGCCTCGCAGATTGCGTCCGGGGTTTCCATGATGCTAAACCGGCCCTTTCGGATGTTATCTTCCAGTTCCGCCGTTGTTTCAACAGGATACGCTTCTGTCACTCCGGCGTCCCTGTAGATTTGTGCCGCCTTCGACAGTGTTCTGTTCGAGATTGCCACGAGTTGCATGCCGGGAACCGATTTACAGATCTGAACCGCAATGCCCCGGCCCATAAAACCAGCTCCGATCATTCCCACCCGGATGGGCTTCCCTTCTTCCTGCAGCTTTCGCAATGCGGTGTCAACTATTATCATGCCTGTGTTCTTTAAGGGAGAATTGATTCATTAAAATCGGGATGGTTTTTGTCTTTGTCCGACACAAAACGTACTTCTTCGGGCCATACGATCCCGAGAGCAGGATCATTGAAACGTAATCCGGCCTCGGCTCCGGGCGTGTAGTATTCGGTTACCAGATAGGTCACCTCCGATTGATCCTGCAGGGTCACAAACCCGTGGGCAAATTTCTCAGGGACATACAGCATGGTGTAGTTGTTTTCCGTGAGTTCCACACCGATCCATTGGAGGTAGGTGGGTGAATCTTTCCTCAGGTCGACAATCACATCATAAATTGCCCCTCTGGTGCAGCGGATTAGCTTGGTTTCCTCGTGAGGGGATTTTTGAAAATGCATTCCGCGGATCGTACCCCTGTAGTTGCTTCGTGAGGTGTTCGACTGAACGGCATTGCCGT
>JBFXKJ010000324.1:0-4215 GCA_050173895.1 Mangrovibacterium sp.
TTCGCGCCGCGTAGACAGGCAGCTTCGCGGACGTGCCGGACGTCAGGGTGACCCCGGAAGCTCTCAGTTCTTTGTTTCGCTCGAGGATGACCTGATGCGCCTTTTCAATTCGGAAAGGATCACCGGCATCATGGACAGGCTTGGCCTGCAGGAAGGAGAGGTGATTCAGCACTCGATGATCACCCGGTCGATCGAACGCGCCCAGAAAAAGGTGGAAGAGAACAACTTCGGAATCCGGAAGCGATTGCTGGAATATGATGATGTGATGAACTCCCAGCGGGAAGTGATCTATAAAAAGAGACGCCATGCCCTGTTCGGTGAACGGCTCGAAGTGGATGTCCTGAACATGATGTATGATTCGCTTGAAAACCTGGTGAACGAATATTACGAGGGCAATTTCGACGAATTCAACCTGGAACTAATGCGCCTGATGTCGCTCGATTCACCCGTAAGCCAGGAGAATTTCATGAAATTAAAACCTGAAGAGATCGTGGAACAGATTTATCAGGTCATGATCGGAAACTATAACCGGAAGGTGGAAACCATTTCCAAACAGGCTTATCCTGTGATTAAGGACGTATATGAGACCAAATCACACCTGTATCACAATATTGTGGTGCCGATCTCCGATGGCAAAAGGGTCTTTCAGATTGTCACCAATCTTGAAAAGGCATACCAGAACAAAGGGAAGGAGCTGGTAAAATCGTACCAGAAGCAGGTAGTCCTGGGAACGATCGATGAAGCATGGAAGGAACAGCTGAGGGAAATGGACGATCTGAAGCAATCGGTTCAAAATGCGGCTTATGAGCAAAAAGATCCGCTCCTGATCTACAAATTTGAATCGTTCAACCTGTTTAAGGTCATGATCCAGAAGGTGAACAAGGATATTGTCTCCACCTTGATGAAAGGGCATATTCCGATCTCTAACCCTGATCAGGTACGGGAAGCCGAAGCTGCGCGACGCACTGATATGAGCAAATACTCTACCCAGAAATCGGACATGAGGGAGATTTCAAAGGGCAGGAGTTCCGAGCCTCCGCAGGCTCCTCAGAAAGTTCAGCCGGTAAGGGTGGAAAAAAAAGTAGGACGAAATGATCCGTGCCCCTGTGGTAGCGGCAAAAAATATAAGAACTGTCACGGAAAAGGACTTGAATAGCATCGGACAAAGGGGTGAGACAGGAGTCCCGCCCGGTTGTTTGTGTGCCTGACAAACTTGAATTTATGAATCAACTGCTGAGTTTTATTCACTGGAACGCCAGCCCTGAGATTTTTGAGCTGGGCCCTTTGTCGGTTCGCTGGTATGGCGTGTTTTTCGCTTCAGGCTTTCTGCTGGGCTACTATATGGTGGAGCGGATGTTCAAATTTGAAAATCTGAATCAGAAATGGCTCGAGAGCCTTTTCGTGTACATGATCGTGGCCACCATCGTCGGCGCCCGGCTCGGGCACGTCATTTTTTACGGATGGGACTATTATTCTCAACATCCAATGGAGATAATAAAAGTCTGGCATGGAGGCCTGGCCAGCCATGGCGGTACGATCGGGATCTTTCTTGCCCTGATCATCTGGAGCCGGAAAGTGTCAAAACGTTCCGTGCTGTGGATCCTCGACCGGGTGGTTGTACCCACCGCCCTTGTTGCAGCCATGATCCGGACAGGAAATCTGATGAATTCTGAAATTTACGGTGTGCAGACTGATCTGCCATGGGGCTTTATTTTCGTGCGCAACGGCGAAACCGTTCCTAAACACCCAACCCAGATCTATGAGGCGCTGGCCTACCTGCTTACTTTTGCCGTTTGTATGTATCTGTATTGGAAAACCGGTCTTCGTAAGCGGGAGGGATTCATTATCGGGGTATTTTTCGTGATGGTATTTCTCTCCAGGTTCCTCATCGAATTTATCAAAGAGGATCAGGAACCCTTTGAAGCCACGATGGCTCTGAACATGGGACAGTGGCTGAGTATTCCTTTTGTGTTGGGAGGCCTCTACCTTGTCTTCAGGGCATTGACCCGGAAAGAAGTTGTTTATCCGAATTAAACAGAAAAAAAGGAAGGGCAGGAAAGCCTGCCCTCCCTGCGTATTTAGGGGCATGGGTTGTTTGCCGTCCCCGGCGTACCCAGGTCACCGGTCGAGTAAGGCTGTGTGCCTGCACACCAGTTCGATCCCAGCCTGGCTCCTTCGATATCCGTCACCGAAGGATTCAACTGGAGGGATTGACCTGAAAGATTCATGTTGAAACCAGGCGCGCCGAAGTCAATGCAGCAATATACCGTACCGTCGGTTCCATCCGTGCCCCAGGTGCTGATGATGAGTTCATCGCCTTCTGAATTGCTCAGACTGAGTTGTGACCATACGTAATCGACCTGCGCAGTAGCTGAATCAGTTCTTGCGATCACGGAATATCCTCCCGGCGCGATCAGTACATCGGTGGCAAACTGGTGCGTTGTTGTTGTCGTCCCTACCTTGCGTATCGCCAGATCCTTCAGATTCACCGGCGCGGCCGTATTATTGTAAATCTCGATCCATTCACCGTAAGAATCATTCATGGCGTCAGGGTTGTACATGATTTCGGTGATCAGAAGCTGCCCATTACCCGGATCGACAGGTACCGATGCTCCCGCATCGGTGAAATTGACCGTAACCGTGTCGACTTTTTCATCCACCATAACGGTGATGCTGTAGTCTCCTTCGTCGGGTGAGGTATCGACCACTACTGCATAATGTTTGCCTGCAGCGGCACCCGCCAGACTTCCCGACAACGCTTTTGTTTTAGGTTCATTGCCTGCGGTATAGGTCAGTTCCGATCTTAATTTAAGGGTGCCGGGCTTGAAATAAGCGGCGCGGCTTTCCCCTTTAACAAAGACCAGGCTGTCGGTCCCGCTTTGTACAGTTGTTTTATAATCAAGGAAGTAATTCGCCACGGCTGCCGAATAGCCGACCGTGAGGCGCACGGAAGCCGGTCGGCAGGTGACGCTGACCGCAGAGGTTTCACCTCCTGTAATGGTGAACAGGGCAGACTTTCCGTAATAATAGGGGGTTTCAAAAGCGGGGATGGTATCGCTGCCGTGAAAGGCCGCCACATAGTATTCACCTTCCGTTAATGCAATGAGTGGTGGCAATTCAGATGCGCGGGTGTAACTCAAAACGGGAGTTGTGGCACCCTTTTTAAAAATCTGAACCTTAAAGTCGGCACCTGAGAGCGCTCTGGTTTCGGGAATTTCTTCAGAGATCAGAAATCCCAGATCCAAATCGAGCTGTAGATTACCTTTAAAATGGTCGTCGACAGAGACCATCTCCGTCCTGGCGCATGCGCAAAATAACAGCGCCGGAAAAATCACGATCAGCAATGGCCGCAGGCTCCCATTGCCAAAAGGCGGGGTGTGTTTCATATATAATCAACATTTTTTTGTGAAAAACAACGATGCAATTCCGGGGACCCGGATCAGTAGCGCGGAAGTTTGTTTCGTAGTAAAACGGCGGAGCATTTCATACTGAACCCTGCCATTTTTATTAAGCGCTGCAAGTTTAATAAAGATAGATAAAAAACAGATTTCTGTCAACCAAAACTCTCATTTATTTGAGAAGAACAGACAGCGCATCCGCCAAATGCCTCAGCCGATCTTAAAAAAATTTTAATTTGTGCTGAAAAACATTTAACTTGTAGGGGAGACCGGCTGGTTTTATTTATTTCGGCCCGTCAAAAAGAGGAAGGTGAGATGGTTGATTCCAGTGAAGAGAAGATTAATGAGTTATGCAAGCTTTTGCTCGATGCAGGGGCTTTGCTGATGAGTTCGGGAGCGAACACAGCCCGTATCCGCCTGAATGTGATGAGGATCGCAAATGCTTTCGGATATAATGCTGAATTGCTTGTGACGCACAGAGCACTGATGCTGACGCTTTACGATGATGAAAAAGATTATTTTTTCAGCCGGCTTAAACGAACTTCGCCACATGGTGTCAACTTCCGGATCGTCAGCGGGATCAGCCGGATGAGCTGGAGTATTATTGAGGAAAACTGGACACTTGAGCAGGTCAGGCAGGAATTGGATCGCCTTCAATCCCTGCCTCATTACCCACGCTGGATCATTCTGCTGATGGTTTCTTTTGCCGGAGCTGCTTTCTGCCGCCTTGCCGGGGGAGAATGGGTCGACATGCTTGTGGCGGGGGGAGCAACCTGCATGGGACTTTTTATCCGACAGGAGGCGACAAAAAGGCTTT
>JBFXKJ010000325.1:0-4203 GCA_050173895.1 Mangrovibacterium sp.
CAATGCCAAGCCTGATCCTCCTGGCCCTGATCTCTTCCTCTGCCACTCCGGTAATCTTTGCCAGGTATTTGTCGGCAAAGCCATCTTTCTTGGCTTCCTTCAGCAATTCATCCGGAATCATTCCTCCTTCAAACTGAAGAATTCGCTCCTCGAGCTCCACTAATTCCTTCATCTGCGACAGGAACCATTCCTTAATATGTGTCTTCTTTGAAAGTTCCCCGATCGCAGCGCCTTTCCGGATTGCTTCATACAGAATGAACTGCCGTTCGCTCGATGCATGGGTTAACATCATCATCAACTCATCCAGACTTTTCCGGTTGAAATTTTTGGCAAAGCCTAAGCCGTGCCTTCCGATCTCAAGTGAGCGGATCGCTTTTTGGAGAGCCTCCTTGTACGTCTTCCCGATGCTCATCACCTCGCCCACAGCCTGCATCTGCGTCCCCAGCCTGTCTTCCAGTCCGTCGAATTTTTCAAAAGCCCAGCGGGCGAATTTCACCACCACATAATCACCCCAGGGCTCGTACCGCTCAAGGGTACCGCACCGCCAGTAAGGGATTTCATCAAGGGTCAGTCCGCCGGCAAGCATGGCCGACACCAGGGCGATCGGGAATCCGGTTGCCTTGGAGGCAAGGGCCGATGACCGGGATGTCCGCGGATTGATTTCGATCACAACGATCCGGTCGGTTTTCGGGTCATGTGCAAACTGCACATTGGTCCCACCAATCACTTCGATGGCTTCCACAATGGCATAGGCATGTTTCTGCAGCCGCTTTTGAAGGTCCTGTGAGATGGTGAGCATCGGCGCCGTACAATAGGAGTCGCCGGTATGGACGCCCATGGCATCCACGTTCTCGATGAAGCAAACAGTGATCATCTGGTTTTTTGCATCCCTGACCACTTCAAGCTCCAGTTCCTCCCATCCCAATACGGATTCTTCGACAAGGACCTGGTTGACAATACTGGCCGACAAGCCGCGTCCGGCAACCGTCCTCAGTTCCTCCACGTTATACACCAGTCCGCCGCCGGTCCCCCCCATCGTATAAGCAGGGCGGATCACCACCGGATAGCCGAGTTCCGCGGCGACCTGTTCGGCATCCTCCACCGTATTCACGGCCGTACTTTTGGGCATCTCAATTCCAAGGCGGTTCATCGTCTCCTTAAAGGCCACACGGTCTTCTCCCCTTTCAATGGCATCAATGTTAACACCGATCACTCTGACGCCATATTCATCCAGAACCCCTTTTTTTGCCAGTTGCAACGAGAGGTTCAGTGCCGTTTGCCCGCCAAGGTTTGGAAGCAAGGCATCAGGACGTTCCTTTTTAATGATCTCCGTGAGCGCATACTCGTTTAAGGGCTCAATATAAGTGATATCGGCCATCTCCGGATCGGTCATAATCGTTGCCGGATTGGAATTGACCAGGACGATCCGGTAGCCCAGCGCGCGAAGCGCTTTACAGGCTTGCGTCCCGGAATAGTCAAACTCACATGCCTGCCCAATGATGATCGGTCCCGACCCGATGATCAGCACTTTATGAATGTCTTCTCTTTTTGCCATACGTATGATTCTTTATTAGCGAATGTTTTTTTGGAGGCTGCAATTTAAATAAACCCCGTGACTGGCAGAAGAATTTTTGAAAAAAAAGCTGACATATGAAAAAAAAGTCCGTTTCGCAACGGACTTTTTTTCATGATTTATCTAAGCTCTTTGATTACCACTTTATCTTTATGACCTCGCTTCCGGCAAGCAGGAAAGCTCCGGTGCCATATACTTCCCATGAATCGGCATTGAAATTTTTGCGCGGATCCGCTCCCACGGGCTGACACCAGCCGATATGGCCGTCTGGCTGAATGAGTGTGGTGAGGCCAACCCACGCCTTACGAACAACGGGAAGATAAGTCTCCCGGTCAAGCAGGCCATGGTTAATTCCCCAGGCGAACGCATAGGCATAAAAACCGGAACCACTTGCTTCTCCGCCCGGATAACTTTCCGGATCCAGCAAACTGGCCCTCCACAAACCATCTTCCTGCTGCAGGCCGGCAATCCTCGCGGCCATTTCCTTGTAGAGATTTTCATAGAACGAACGGGTCGCATGATCAGCAGGCAATTCTTCCAGTACACGGACCAATCCGCCCATCACCCATCCGTTACCCCGCGACCAAAAGATCTTTTTTCCGTTGGCCTCAAAAATAGGTTCCTTCCAGCTAGTCTGGTATTTCATATCGCGTGCAAACAGATCCTCTTCCTGATCATACAGCAGGTCGTAGGTCTCCTTGAAAAGTTTATCGCTGTACTCCAGATACTTATCGTCTCCTACCGTAACTCCAAGTTTCACCATTGCCGGCGGAGCCATAAACAGGGCGTCACACCACCACCAGGTAATCGCATTGAGCTCTCCCGTCTTGTAAGGTGCCTGCATAAACTCATCGACCCTCGCCCTGAAAGGTTCGATCATCTTCTCATCTTTTGTGACCCGGTACAGATCGATATAGGTTTGCCCGATCGCATAATCGTCAGCATGAGTCAGGCGTGGCCCTGCCTTCCACTGGTTCGAGTCGCCCATGGCGATCATGTTCTTCCAGATCTTTTTCGAACCGGTCGTTTCCCAGGCAGCAAAGACCCCTGCATAAAAGGCGCCGTTGGTCCAGTCATACAATTCATGCTTTGGATGTTCAAACTGCCAGTAGGCCGCTTTTTCCATGGCACTCTTTATGAACTTCCCTGAAAATAACTTCTTGTCGGATCGGTTACCCGCTTGCAGGGAAGATGCAAATAATACCACAACTAAAAATAAAATGGATTTTTTCATGATTTTATTGATTTCGATTGATTTTCCGCTTCAAATATAAAAATTATGCAATCGATTGCAAAGGATTATGAAAAATTAATTTTCTTTTAATTATTCGCTCCTGCCGGTAAATTATCAGATTTTTTCTTGGCGTGCTTTTATTTAATCATTATACTTGCACAGGAAATTGAAATTTAAAATACGAATGAACAACAGACTTGGGCACCACGGCCATCATCATAACCAACTGTCGATCGGTAGGCCGTGATTCTTTTGTCTTAAAAAAAATATGAACCCAAAGAAGGCTTACCCGCAAGGTAAGCCTTCTTTCTTTACAGACCAATATGACACAATTAAAAATTGCCATTCAAAACAAGGGGCGTTTATACGAAGATTCGATGGAACTGATTCGGGAAGCGGGAATTCGTTTTAGTCTGAACGGGCGGGAGCTGCTGGCCCAGGCAAAGAATTTTCCCCTTGAGGCCCTGTTTCTGCGCGATGACGACATTCCGCAGACCGTTGCCGACGGTGTGGCCGACATTGGCATTGTCGGTGAAAACGAAGTGCTGGAAAAAAAGCAGGATGTTTTAATCGCCAAACGACTGGGCTTCAGCAAATGCCGTCTTTCGCTGGCTATCCCAAAATCGGACGAATATCCCGGTTTAAGCTATTTCAACGGAAAAAAAATAGCGACCTCTTATCCGGTCATCCTCCGGGATTTTCTGAAGAAGAACAACATCCGGGCAGAAATCCACGTGATTACCGGCTCGGTCGAGATCGCCCCGGGCATTGGCCTGGCTGATGCCATTTTTGACATTGTCAGCTCCGGATCAACCCTGATCAGCAACCGGCTGAAAGAAGTTGAAGTGGTAACGCCCTCCGAAGCTGTCTTAATTGCCGGCCGCCGGTTAAGTCCGGAAAAGAAGGCGCTCATGGATGAATTGATCTTCCGGATGGAATCGGTGCAGCGGGCCGAAGGGAAAAAATACATCCTGCTGAACGCACCCAATGAAAAGATCCCCGAAATATCGGCGATCCTTCCCGGGATGAAAAGTCCGACGGTAACGCCTCTGGCTGAAGAAGGCTGGAGTTCGATCCACTCGGTGATCGCTGAAAATCAGTTCTGGGAGATCATCGGAAAGCTGAAGCAGGCCGGAGCGCAGGGCATTCTGGTGATCCCGATCGAAAAGATGATCTTTTAGGCGGAAAACGGTGCGTCCTGCCTGTCAGAACACAGAAACCGCAGTTTGATTAGCTGATAATTTTTGAATTTGGCAATATGCTCATGAAACGAGCCATGAACGCCGCAGTTTACGCCCGAGTTGATGTTTACATGCGAGTTCCATACGTCGATGTCTCTGAAAAAGGTAACGAAGTTTAGTACGCAAATTATACACAGCTAAATTGAAATGAAAAA
>JBFXKJ010000326.1:0-4196 GCA_050173895.1 Mangrovibacterium sp.
AACGAATTCCATGACATTCTCCCTGGGTCGGCTATCAACGAGGCCAATAAAGAAGCTGTTGCCCGCTATACGGAAGTTCTGCGCCAGTCGACCGAAATGAGTGACGAAGCTTTCCGGAAAATTGCCGATGAAGTCAGCTTCCGGAAAGAAATGGGGCAGCCGGTTGTCGCATTTAACTTTCAGCCGCGATCCCGGACAGTGATCGTGGAAGCCCCGGTCTATTCCCATCAGGCACCGGCATCAGTTAAACCGGTGAATTGGGGCGATTTCTACGGGTCGGACCATATTCAAACTGCGGAAAACAGAAAAGCTCCCACCGTGCTGGTCCGGGATGCCTCAGGAAAGAGCTACCCCGCCCAAATCGTCTGGTCGAAAGTCACCCCTCCCGGATTTACATCCAAAGTGCGTTTCATTGCCGGTCACATGCCGGCCGGAGGGTACCGGACCTTTTATGTCGATATGACAAAACCCGGTGAGATGAATGAAGCCATTCCCTGTGAAAACAATACGTTTGAAACAGATTTTTTCCGTGTTAGGGTAGACTTAAAAACCGGAGCAATCGTGAGCCTGTTCGATAAACGCAGCAATAAGGAATATGTCCGCGAAGGAGGACAGCTAAACCAGTTAAAGGTATATCTGGAAGACCGGAAGGGACGTATGAAATCCTGGACAATCAATAAAATTATTGGCCAGGAAGAAGTGACTAATGTGAAAAGCGTAAAAGTTGTCGAGAACGGACCGGTAAGGGCCTGTGTTGAAACAGTTAAAACATGGGGCCGGTCAAGTTTCAAGGAAAGAACCTATATTTATCGCTCTTACCCGAGAATTGAATATGAGATGGAAGTTCACTGGCTTGAGACGGGGACTGATTCGACCGACTCGCCGATGTTGCGGGCGCTTTTCCCGCTGAATATCGAAAACCCTGAATTTTATTGTCAGGTGCCTTTTGATGTCGTTAAGCGGCTCGTTGCCGGTAAGATAGACGGGAAGGATGCCCCATCTTCCCTGAGATCACAGTCTAATGTGTATGGTGTTGATCCGGAAGGATCAGATGGTCAGGAAGTCCCTGCCCAAAAATGGGTTGACCTGACTGACGGAAAAACAGGGATTGCGCTTCTGAATAATTCCAAATACGGCCATTCCTGGAACAAGGGTGATCTGCGGCTGACATTGCTGCGTTCGGCAGGCAACCCGGATATTTATCCGAATCTCGGTAAGTTCACGATCAGGTATGCCCTTTATCCGCACGAAGGTGACTGGAAAAATGGAGTGTGGGATGAAGGAGAAGACTTCAATGTCCCCGTTTACGCGGCTGAGCCTCCTTCTCTGGCCCTCAGTGAAAGACATGCCACACGTCCGGAAGAAGACTCTTTTATTTCAATCGACCGGCAGAATATTGTGCTGTCGGGCATGAAACAGTCCGAAGACGGGAAAGAACTGATAATCAGAATCGTCGAAATTGAAGGAAAGGAGACAACGGCGATTGTTCAGCTGCCGGTCCCTGTCCAGGTAGCGCGGCGGCTGAATCTGGCTGAACTTCCCCTGGAGGCGGAAAAGCCTTTTGTAAAGGGACGAACCGTCCAGGTAAAAGTTAAACCCCATGAGATCGTTACATTGGGTATTTTACCCGGACAATAAAAATGATTTCGATGATCCCGCAAAAAATAGCTCTGAAAAATGACGAACAGGTGAAACTCCAAAATGAGAAAGTCGTGCTGGCGGTTGATCTGAACGGAGGATCCTATCTGGACTTTCATCTGAAAAAATTACCCGTCAATCCATTGTGCTGGCGTGACACGACTCCGGGTGACCCTCCCTTTGCCGGTCATTTCCTGTGTTTCGATCGCTGGGGACCTCCTTCGGAAGCAGAAAAGGCAAATGGCTTTACACATCACGGCGAAGCAATAATGCAACGCTGGACAGTGACGGAGCTTCTGCACCGGGGCCAGGAACTTGCAGGCTGTACGATGGGGTGTTCCCTGCCAATGGCCGGACTGGAGCTGAGCCGGAAAATCGAACTTCAGGAAGAAGAGCCTGTCGTTTCTGTCACGGAACAGATCCAAAACCTGAATAAATACGGGCGGATGTTTAACATTGTTCAGCACGTGACACTGGCTCCTCCCTTTCTGGACCGGTCAACCTTTTTTGACAACAATGTGGAAAAAGGCTTTGAGAACAGGGAAGACGGGAGCCTGGATCAGGAAGAACCGGTGCTCAGGTGGCCCGAAACCATCCATAACGGTGAAAAAGTCAGTTTTCGCCAATTCACAGGCGACTGGCCGCGCGTATCGTCGTTTACCTTCGGTCAGGATGACCAATATGGCTGGACAGTCGCATCCAGCCATCTGCATCATTTGCTGATCGGATATATCTGGAAGATAAACGATTACCCCTGGATCAACTTTTGGCGGTCAATGGATGGCCAGATTCCGGCAGCCTTTGGCATGGAATTCGGGACCACCGGACTGCATGAGCCGTTTCCCGTAGTAGCCCGAAAGGGCAAAATCTTTGATCGCAATATTTATGACTTTTTAGACGCCGGCGAAGTGATCACCAAATCCTTTACCGCTTTCCTGGCTGAAATTCCGAATGGCTACCAGGGCGTGGATCAGGTTCGCATTGAACCGGGGCGGCTGATCATACGGGAGAAAAACAAAACATCGGGCGAAATCATCTATTCACTAAAATAAATACTGAATTTAATGAACCGGGAATCTTCTGTATCAAAAGTTTTGCCAGTCCTGTTTGGATTTTTCATTATGGGCCTGGTCGATCTGGTAGGGATAGCTACCAATTACGTCAAGCAGGACTTTTCGCTCAGTGACACGCTGGCCAACCTGTTACCGATGACTCTGTTCTTATGGTTTGCTATTCTTTCCGTTCCTACCGGCATGTTGATGAACAGGCTGGGCAGGAAGCGGACGGTGTTGCTGAGTATGGTCATTAGTTTTGTGGCCATGGTATTACCCCTGGCCGGCTACAATTTTATCATGATGCTGATTGCTTTTGGCCTGCTTGGGATCGGAAATACAATCATCCAGGTGTCGCTCAATCCATTGCTTACCAACGTGGTCAGGGCGGACCGGCTGACCAGTAGCCTGACATTGGGACAGTTCATAAAAGCGATAGCTGCTTTTCTGGGACCGATCATTGCCGGCATGGCTGCTACCCGTTGGGGAGACTGGAAGTACGTCTTCCTGATCTTTGCCGTGGTGACGGTTCTTTCCGGTTTATGGTTGTGGATGACACCGATCGGAAAAGACCAGGGAATGCAGACTTCGGTCTCCTTCCCGAAAGTATTCGCTTTACTGAAAGACAGGACACTTCTGATGTTTATTACAGGAATCATATTTGTTGTGGGAGTCGATGTGGGAATGAATACCACTGTTCCGAAATTTTTGATGGAACGCAGCAACATACCTTTGGAGCAGGCAGGACTTGGCACCAGCCTTTATTTTGTGGCCAGGACTGTCGGTACCTTTGCCGGGGCAATTTTACTGATCCGGTTGCCTGGTCGCCTTTTTTTTATCTGGAGCATGGCTGTTGCTATTCCTGCGTTGGCGCTGATGTTATTGGCCGGAGATCTGTGGCTCATCCTGGCGATGGTGTTTATCATCGGATTTGCTATTGCCAATGTGTTCCCGATCATTTTCTCTGCCGCTTTAAAACGGCAGCCTGATTATGCCAACGAGATATCGGGTCTCCTGATCACGGGAGTTGCCGGTGGAGCTGTCATCCCATTACTGATGGGGCTTGTTTCCGATGCGATCGGGCAGACCGGCGGAATGGCGGTACTGCTGCTTACGATGGCTTACCTGATGTTCTGCGCGCTGAAAATGAAAGGCGAAAAATAGAAAGACGGCAGCGGATTGACAACAAAAACAACAAGGACCCCAATAATTTTAGTAAATTAACGCGAAAATTAAGCGCGTATGAAACGTTTAGTACGCAAATTATGCACAGTTAAATTGAAACGATAAACGTATGAAAAGGAGTGAGATCAATCAGATTCTGAGAAGTGCAAAGGAATTTATGGCTGAGAGACAGTTTCTGTTACCCCCCTGGTCTAACTGGAGTTCGGATGACTGGAAAAAAAACCGTGAGGCAGCCCGTGAAATCATAGAAAATATGCTTGGATGGGACATTACCGATTTTGGTTCGGGAGACTTCTACCGAAGGGGACTTTTCCTGTTCAC